>NZ_JAUUBW010000041.1:0-21466 GCF_036598985.1 Sporolactobacillus sp. KGMB 08714 | reverse complement strand
GTTCATGCTTTTATTTTTTGTGTTACCCCCTTATCGGATAAGGCTTAAACACTGTTTTTGGTGTTTCAAGTTTTAGTAATTAAGATATCGTTTAAGCTGGCTGCCGCTCCCCACAACGGGAAAATAAGCGAGACGAGAATAAACTGAAATAGAGGCGTACGACTTAGATAACCATCGGATAGCTGTTTCCAACTATGATGCTGCTTAATGACCAAGCTGTCCATTAAAGAATACCTCCTTTTTGCTTATCAGAACCGCGATACTCTTGGGCAAGCCGTTAAAAAGTGACACCGGACTCTAAAATGATATTGGAATAGGGCGTCATTTCACCCGTTCGTATAAATGCATGCGTACGCGATAAATTCTTTTTAAGTTCGGAATGCGGGACAAATACGGTTTCAACATCCGGCAATAATTGTTTGACTGCCTGAAGTTGATCGGGATTTTGCTCTTTCATTTCTTCAGCTAAACAAATGCGCTGCACTTTTAACTCACTCAGCACATTTTTCAATACGGCAATGAAACTGGGTAATCCGTTTGTCACGGCTAAATCAATCTTAGGCGTACCGATCGGAACCGGCATGCCGGCATCGCCGATTCCCAACCAATCCATGTGCCCCATCCCGGCAATCACTGCGGATAATTGTGAATTAATGACCGTTGTTTTTTTCATGATTCATTACCTCTTAAATATTATTTTCTGTCTGTTTCCCTCGATTGTTGTGCGATCCGGATATCTTCTAAATAAGGAATTGAAGGCTGGGCCCCCATCTTTTGTACCGTTAACGAGCTGGCCCGCTGCGCAAACTTCACTGCTTCCGGCAGATTGGACAAGCTTTTATCCAGCCGGGAAGCGAGCGCACCGATAAACGTATCTCCGGCAGCCGTCGTATCGACTGCCTTTGCCTGGAACGCTGTTTGCAGCCCGCTATCAACAGGCGTCGAATAGTAAGCCCCCCTGTCTCCCAGGGTAATAATTAAATTAGAGATGCCTCTTTCACGAAACCATTCAGCGGTTGCCGCCATTGATTGCCTGTCCGTAATGGCAATCCCGGTCAAAGACCGGCTTTCCGTCTCGTTAGGAACAATCAAATCCGTAAGCTGTAAAAGCTCATGCGGAACGTCCTGTGCCGGTGCAGGATTCAAAATAGTCGTCACTCGATACTTTTTAGCAATTTCAAATGCTTTAAGTGCCGCACCAACTGGGATTTCAAATTGAGTGACAAGCATATCCGCATCGCGAATCAATAAATCGCTTTCATAAATATCATCAACAGAAATCGTTTGATTAGCGCCGCCATACACCAAAACGCTATTCTGGCCGTTCGTATCCAGCAAAATAGACGCCGCGCCGGTCGCGGCCTGCTGATCCGTCTTAATATGCGACGTATCAATGTGATCGGCCCGTAAATGTTTGAGCATCATCCGACCCTGATCGTCATCCCCCACGTTACCTATAAAACTCGTCCTTGCCCCGCTGCGTGCCGCGGCGACAGCCTGATTCGCCCCTTTCCCGCCCGGTGCACTGCTTTTATCATGCACCGTCAATGTTTCGCCGGGTAACGGCAGGCGCTCAATCTGAAGAATTGTATCGACATTGATACTGCCCAGTATGACAACGTGATTCACCATGGGAACTTCACCTTCTGTTCTACAAAATTATCAAGGTGGTAAAACGTTTTACTGCTCATATTTAACCTTAAAAAGAAGATTACCGATTTCCGTTTCTGTAGAGATTTCTTAGAGGTTTCTATGTAAAACGTTTTACCTAGTACATCTACTTTATAACACATGATGAAGGCGTTTTCAAGAATGGAAAAAATTTTGTTCAATGCCTGCTCGCCCGAGGCGGGAGACTGACCGCTTTTTGAACCGATTTTTCCCCCAGATGATGAACCCATAGTTCCAGCCTGTAATTGATTAATGGTAAATCCGGTATTCAGGGCATCACTTGCATTTTCACGACCTTGTCATTACCAGTAAATAATGTCATCAAGACAATTATTAAAATATCCAGAACATATATTGTTGGGAAACAATATTGGCCGATCTTTTGGGACAGCCTCTTATTTTGTCTCAAAACGTACAGTTTGAAAAAACGAACCATCGGCAAAAGAATTGAACTAAATGCTTATACACCAACCCTTGTCTTGGTTTTCAATATATTGCTTAATCGTTTCTTCCGTTACTGTCCCAACAGTTTGACAGAAATAACCGGTTGCCCATAAATGCTGTCCCCAGTATATCTGCCATAAGCCTTCTACCATTTATGAATCGATCTACTAGCGTGTGTTTTCAAATCCTAGGTTGCAGGTACTGTAAGATATTCCGGATACGTTTAAGAACGTTATCTCTTCTGCGAGTGCAGCGACTACAACACATATGAATCTTGTCAAATGGATTATGACACCAATATTTAAAACGGCCGATTCTCGGGGCGGTGTTGATCTATGGTGCTATGCCATTTTTCTAGTTCATGGGACGACATTCAGAGACTATCTGCGGTTGAACCAGCCATTGCACAACGGGGTTCCCTGCGTGGAAATTAATCTTCTAGGGTTGTACCGGAAAAAACGTCTTAAGCACGCTATAATGAAGTCAGGTCGGCAGCCGAAAACAAAATACGGGAGAAATGATGGTCCCGGCAACCGGTAATAGCTTATCAGATACTCGGCGGTATCAAATCGTTTCCGCCGCAAAATATCCAAGATCATTTGCAGAGTTCCGTAATCGGCCCATCATCAGGTAATACTTTGAAATGAAAGATATCAAAATTGTTGAAGTCTATGCCATGATGAACCTATGTTAAAATATATCGTCCAGAATGTCCATTCGTATTTTATGGATTATTTGAAGAAAACAGTTTATTCCATGATTCATCCGCGAATCTGAAATATGCGCCATAAAATTGATCTTCTCGTACTAAGAAATAAGATGTGGAGCTGCGGGGCTCAATGTCATTAGCATAGTATAAAACGCTCACAAAAAAATAGAGGTTTGGTTACGCAATCGTATGACAAAGCATGGATACGTTAGTGACAGGGCAAAATTGTTGGCCTTATATGGCTATTGTGGTGATTGAAGAAAATGCATGCTCCCCGATTGATCGAGGCGGCCCTTTGTATAATACTAGGGTAGAAACAATATTACTGTGCAAGTAAAAAAGGGACGTCCGGAGCGTTCATGTCACTTTCAATGAAATCGATGTACTGGAGGAACACAACCATGATTTTTTTAATCGAAATTGTTGTTTCAGGAGAACACTTTTTCTATATGAAAAACAGGCAATTTGCCAAACGCGACCTAGCGGCGGACGGAAGCACCGATCTCTATGTGTTTGCCGATTATTCGCGTGCAATAGATTATCTGCGGGCACATTGGCGCCAATTGGGCAATTCAGACAGAAAAATCGTCGTTCCCCGATTAAAAAACGGAAAATTGATTGCCCCTCCCTCCCTTATTAATGTCCGGGCTTTTCGTGATCGACGCCCTGCAAACGTTTTATTCTGTCTCCGGGATGTCAAAGATGTCATAAAAAACGGCAGCGATGCCAGGCCTAATCGCCTGATAATCACTTATGATGGAGATCCTGCTGTTGTCAGTGCTGATAAAAATTGCGATAAATCGAATTATGCCGTTTCTTCGGATATTTTTCCCGCTTATAATCACTATTTCGGCCCCGGGGCAAGTGAAGATGAGAACTATGTCGGCAACTTGTACTTGCAATTGCTGCGAGGTTGGCGCGACCATCTCCGCTATATGGGAAAACATATCGATTTTAATAATTGGCAGGGTGAAAAGAGTGACGAAGCGCAGTTGAAAGCTGATATTCTAAGGCTCGTCGGTCAGTATTCATAGCTGACTTGGTGAGGCTTTTTTGCGGCTGAACGGACAGATCTCTGCTCTATATAAATGCAGTCAAACGGGCACAAGCTCCTGATAAAGAAGCTGTGCCCGTTTGACGGCTGTGAAGCTTTTATGAAGGCTGGATTGCGATTTTTCGCTGATCAGATAGACAGGGAGCAAACAGTTTTACGCACGGACAAACTGATGATCGATGAATTTAACAACCGGAGCAAGTATCCCTTCCGGCGTTGTATAGTGCAAATTTTGTTCGGTAAAAATATATTCGCGCGGATAAGGTGCAAAACTGAAAATGGTATACGAACCGTCGCTGTTTGCCTCAAGGCGTCCGTTGATGACGCGAAGCTGACCGGCGCGCGTATAAAGATAAGTTTTACAACCAAAACCATTCAGATAGGCAACCAGCTCTTCCCCCATGTCCCAATCCGCATGGCCCGTATCGCCTTCGGGAAACAGGCGGGTAAAGATACCGCCGTCGCTGGCAAAGGCAGACTGGCCGAAACGCTGCCGCGACAGATCAGGACGATTCAGGTTCGGACCGGCGATGCTGTAGGTGGAAGCGGCGGCGCCTTTTTCCAGCTTGCCGGTTGCCGTCGCCTGCGTGTCGTAACAATAGAGCATAGCAACGGTCGACCGATAGGCGGCCTCCAGGTATGCTGAATCTTTCAGAAAATCATATGCTTGCAGCATAGCTGCCGAAACTATTCCGCCCCATAGTGCGTGCATCATGTATGACAGCGCTTCCCACCAACGATCGGGTGCCTGAGCGCGGAAATCATTGCTGAATCCGATATTGGCTTCCAACAGCCGGCTGTACCGACGGGCACCGTCCGTGTGCCCCGTATTGCTTAAAGCACCCGCCGCCGGTCCGAAACCGGCATTGTCGTAATAATGTTCCGTGACGGCTGCGCGATACGTTTCGCTTTCACGATCCACTTTATCGGCGATTTGCTCCCATAATTTTTTAATCGTTGCGTATTTATCCGTCAAACCCCGCTGCTTTAGTTCGGAAAGCAAGTCGTTGATATAGAGGAAAAATACGCCGAGCATTTGCGTCTCCGACTGTGCCCGCGGGTCATCGTGCAGCGCAGGGTTAACTCTGAGATTGAAAATATCGGCAGCCCACTGCAGATAGTCGTCTGCATGGTGCAGCTTGAGCACCGTGTTATCGAATTTCGACAGCAGAAAGAACATGTGGCCGATATATTCAAAGTCCATCACCCGGTAAAAGTTGCCGTACAGTTTGCGCGGTTTCCGAAAATCGCCGTTGATAAACCACTTGGGCCGGACATAGTTTACGGCGCTTGCTTCAACTTGCCGGATCTGTCTGCTATTTAAATGCCCCTGATCCAGTAAATTTTTTTGCAGGACAAGACTCAATTTGCCGAGCGATTCACCTTGATTGGACAGCGGAATGAAGCTGAACGGGACCTTGGCGTCCGCTCCCTGATACAGTGTGTTGGAAATATAATCCACCCGTTCGTCCAGCATCTGCCGCAATGAACGGACGACATTGAACACCACACAGTCCTGTTTTCCGTTGTCGAACGTAATCGTGATTTTATGCTCACCGCTCCCCTGAGCCGGAAAGGCCAATAAGGCGTTCCGGCCGTCTTGCTCAATATAGCGGCTAACGTCTTCGCTGATCAGACGATCGTCATTTCTATAGCTGACATGTACCTGCCTGATGGTTATATTTTCAGGCATCGTCAAGGTCAACTGTGCTTGTTCATTTTCTTTAATCATTGGTTGATAACGGATGATCGGGTGTCCGAAAGCCATGGCACGGGCATAAAAATCGTTGCGGTCTGCAAGCGTACAGAGCCGGTAGCGCCACTGTTTTGTTTCTCCGGGTGACAGTATCAGTCCGTCGTGGTTATAAATCCAGTCCGTCGGCGGCTGCTGATCTTTGTGATATCCGCCTGCCAGAATCAATTGGTGAAAAAGCATGCCGTCCAGCGAGGGGGAAACGTTTTCAAAAAACCGGTTTGTATATTCGCAGTAGGTGCCGACCGATAAAGTTTTCCCGGACAACTGATAGACTCCCAGGTGAGGCGCCTTGCCGCTGCGGCGCACGGCCGCCAGTTTCGTAAAATCGGCGGAAATGGATGGAAAAACAGCGGCGGAATCATTCATATTGCGCAGCACATTTTGATCACGGAACATGATATAAGCCAGGGAAACCCAGACGGCAAAATGATCGACAAGCAGCGGTCGATTGGAATGATTGATCAGTTCGATCGACCAATCCAGTGTTTCGTCTGTCAATCCCGGCCGATAAGTCAGTCGAACAGCTGCCCGGCCGAAGCTGAAGGTGACGGTTGTTCTTTCCTGTCGGCTTTCTACGACCGGCTGGAAGTGAATGCTTGAAAGGGATTGATGATCGACCGTCAGATTGAATTCGCCGAACAATTTATCGGCATCCCGATAGCCGACTTGCTTCAAATAATCAGGATCGATAACCCAGTTCATGTGGTGCGGATCGTTCTTCATTGTCAGACGAGTTAAGGCCCCGTGCTGATTGAATGAAAGATCGAAATATGTGGTCTCCATGATTTTCTCCCCACTTTTTTCTTTGATAGTCTCGCAGATATTTCGTTTATTGACGAGCTGCCGATGTCTGAATTCCCATCTGCCTTTCAAGCTTAATTCAGCGTTTTGTTTCATAAAATATTTATTTCGACACTTTGTTTATAAAATTCAACACTTAATATTGAAACGGCATGACGCTTATTATCAGTTTTTAAATTTATAAAAGAGCAGATCCATCAGTCATCATCTTTTGTAATGCCGTTAATTTCCCGGTAGTGCATCGGCGGCATGCCAATCACTTTCTTGAACAGATTGGAGAAATAATAAACATTTTGAAAACCGCACTGATCAGCAATTTGTTTGATCGACAGCGTGGTATTCAGCAACCGCTTCTTAGCCTCTTCAATGCGGACCTGATTTAGGTATTTCATCGGTGTAATGCCGATCGTCTGCTTCATACATCGGCCGATGTAATTGGGATGAATGTGAAACTGCTGCGCAAGATTAGTATTGGTGATTTTCATGTCAAAGTGGTCGCGCAGGTACCGTTCCACTTTAAGCGCAATTTTGGTCACCGAGCTTTCCTGAACGGCGGGCAGCTGAACATATTGCAACAAATCGAGGAATAATTCTTGTACCTGCCAGAATGAAAACGACTCACTCTCGTTTGTGGAATGCAGCAGTTTTTCTGCTGTTGCAAAAATCTCCGGGATATTGCTAAGTCTGCGGTGTTTAGCGAGATAGACCGTATGATTAGTCGTGTGATAATGCAATGTAGGTATTTTGATCACCGATTGTTGTTCCGCCGGTTTTTCGTCCTGCTGCCAGCGGCCGACACAGAGAAAATGCAGCCAGTAATATTCGCTGTCTTCATCACAGGCCTGAAAGGAATAATGATGGCGGTCCGGCAGAAAGATAAACATTTCATGGGGCTTAACGATAAATTTCCGCTTTTCCTCAGCCAAAAACATGCGGCCTTTTTTCATAATGACGAGAATGAAAAAGGGAAGATCATTTCGATTTGGATGTCGCTCTCCGGGCTTAAAATAGGCAACGCCGCCCTCGATAAATACAGGCAGCGGGATGCATGAGAGCGAAAGGTACAACGGTTTTGCAGTGCTCATAAAGAGGACTCCCTGTGTGATATTTTATAATCAACAATTCATTATTTATATTTTCAACCGCTTACATGGATGGTATATTGCAAAAGAAAGAAGCGGTTGAGAGATGAAGGCACCGAAATCATTCTAACAAAGATGTCAGACATTTAAACAATAATAGCGTCGGTTTAGCCAGTTTTAAATTAACGAAGATTTAAAGCGCTCTCAATCTTTTGACTTTTCGCTTCGTCATCATCTTCGACTGCTGGTTGTAAATCATTTTGAACCGGTGTGTCGATCAGGGGGGGATAAATAGCATCATCTTGCCTGTCCTTCAGGCACCTTTTAAATATATCAGGATTTGGGGGAAAAGACGATGGGTCAGAATCATTCGGTTTCAGACAGCACCGGCAAGACAGACAAACTGCCGTTTCATCGTGTTTTGGCTTATGCAAGTACGGATACAGCAGGGAACTTGCTGTACTGTACGGTTACAACTTTTGTTTTGTATTATTACACGGACGTGTTCGGGCTATCGGTGGTGGCGGCCGGCCTCATTTTACTGGTTGCCCGCATTCTCGACGCCTTTGATGCACCGATCTGGGGGTTCATCATTGATCACACACATACGAAATGGGGGCAGAACCGGCCTTACTGGCTATGGATATCGATACCATTTACTCTCTTCTTCGTTTTGATGTTCTGGTCGCCCAATCTGTCGGCCAATGGAAAATTTGTTTACGGCTTAATCACTTATCTGCTTCTTGGGATCTGCTACACCGGCATCGGCACGCCGATCAGTTCAATCCTGCCTAATTTAAGCAACAACAAAGATACTCGCGTCCGTTTAAACTCAGTGCGGATGATCGGCGGAATGGCCGGATTTTTTGTCACCGCTACCTTCACGCTCTCACTGGTATCGTTCTTAGGCAAAGGAAACGATGTTGTCGGATTCCGGATAACGACGATTTTGTTTGCACTTATCGGTCTGGCGCTGTTACTGTTTGCTTTCGGCGATACCCGGGAGATCAATGCGGCGAGCGAAAAGCCACTGCCGATCAAGCAAAGCCTGCGGGCGGCGAAAAGCAACTGGCCGTGGTTTATATTGGTCGTCGCTTTTGTTTTCTACTGGCTTGGCAACGCGTCACGAACGTCGGCACTGGTCTACTATACTCAGTATAATCTGGGCAACAAAGAATTTGCCTCGGTACTAAATGCACTGATATTATTCCAGATTGTCGGCATGGTCGCGATACCTTTTGTTGTTAAGCATATCTCGAAAACACAAACGTTGATTATCGGATTCTTACTTGCTGCATTGGGTCAAATCCTGATTAACTTCACCGGTCAGTCGGAGATCATGCTGGCTGTTTCCTGGAGCGTCGCTTCAATCGGCACAGGGGTAGCCGTGTCAATGCCTTTTGCCATGCTGGCGGATACGGTCGATTTTGGCGAATGGAAAAATGGAATACGGGCAAGCGGGTTTCTGACGGCGATCGGCAGTTCGTTTGCCATTAAAGTCGGGCAGGGGCTCGGCGGCTGGGTTCCGGCACTGATTATGGGCAGCTTCGGCTATAAAGCGGGGGCCGTTCAATCGGCCGCAACACTTGGCTCGATCAAGTTCTGTATCAGCTGGCTGCCCGCCCTGTTTTTCATTGTCGGTGCGATTATTACGATGGCTTACACGAAATATGAGAAGCAGGAAACATCAATTAAAGTGGAATTGAATCAACGAAGAGGCGGGCTTGAAGAGGCATAATCTTAAAGTCGGAGGGAACAGATTATGAAAGGCAGCATACAGGTTGACCCTACGGAACAGATTGCGGCGATCGACAACAGAATATACGGATCGTTCATTGAACAGCTAGGACGTGCTGTCTATGAAGGCATTTATCAACCGGAGCATCCGGCTGCCGACGAAGACGGCTTCCGGAAAGATGTCATTGCCGCCGTCAGACAGTTAAAAGTGCCGATTATCCGTTATCCGGGTGGTAATTTCGTCTCGCAGTATAATTGGGAAGATGGCATCGGTCCGAAAGACGAGCGGCCGACACGGCTGAATCTGGCCTGGCGGCAGATTGAGACTAATCAGTTCGGTTTGCACGAATTTATGAAATGGGCAGAAAAGGCCGGTGCCAAAGCGAATATGGCCGTCAATCTCGGTACGCGGGGCATTGAGGATGCGGCTCATCTGGTTGAATATTGTAATTTTCCCCGGGGAACTTATTACAGCGACTTGCGGCGGCGCAACGGCCGTTCGCAGCCGTTCGCAATCCATACGTGGTGTCTGGGCAATGAAATGGATGGCCCCTGGGAAATCGGGATGCAGACGGCCAATGAATACGGTCATCTTGCCAATGAAACAGCAAAGGCGATGAAAAGAGTCGACGAATCAATTGAGCTCGTAGCCTGCGGCAGTTCGTCCATTGAAAATCCGACATTCGGCGAGTGGGAAAAAACGGTGCTCGACCAATGCTACGATAATGTCGACTACCTGTCTCTGCATCGCTACTATGGTTATTATAACGATGACGATCCGGCGGAGCTGGATAACTATCTCGGCAAAAATATTGATCTCAATCAGTTTATTAAAGGCGTTGTGGCAATTTGCGACGCAGTCAAAGCCCGTAAACGGACAAAAAAGACGATCAATCTTTCATTCGATGAATGGAATGTCTGGTATCATTCAAACAAAGCGGATACGAGAATCAAGCCATGGCAAACAGCGCCTCATCTGCTGGAGGATATTTACAACTTCGAAGATGCCCTGTTGGTCGGCAGTTTACTGATCACTTTGTTGAAGAACAGTGATCGCGTGAAGATCGCCTGCCTCGCACAACTGGTTAACGTGATTGCCCCGATCATGACTGAGAATGACGGCGGTGTCTGGCAGCAGTCCATTTTCTATCCGTTTTTGCAGGTTGCCAATTATGGCAGAGGCGTCGCGCTTAGCTCACATGTAGAGACGGAAACGTATCACTCGCGTGAATTTGATGCGGTTCCGTTTCTGGACAGCATTGCAGTATACAATGATAATGCCGCTGAAGTGGTGGTTTTTGCTGAAAATAAATCACAGACGGAGACATTGGATTTCACTATAAATTTTAAAGAACTACGGCCGGTTTCGATCGCTGAAGCGACACAATTTGCGGGTTATGCACCAAAAGCGGACAATCGTGACGGAAGAATGAGAATCCGTCCGCTGACCGATGTCCGATTGAATAATTCCGAAGCGGCGGCGACATTGCAGCCGTTGTCTTGGAATATGTTCAGATTCAAACTTTAAGGCCCAGCATCAAACATTTGGGGGGAAGTCCTGTGAAGATCGACGCTCATCAATTTGCCTTGCAGCTGATTGCCGGCATCTCGCAGCTCGAAGGTGAGACGGGTGAAAGCTATATAAAACGGGCATTAACCCTTTACCTGGAAGCCTTTTTCCTGATCGAAGATTTCGATCAGCTCGAATCCGGACAATTTAAAAATATGAAGAAACATGAAATAAACGATCTGGTCAGTCGACTGATCTCGGCCCGTTTAATCTAATGCCTGCGTAAACTGCATGCAGAATCTGTCCGGGAATGGAGCGGTTCGGACCCGGAATGTCTCACAAAGAACGGTCGGGTGTCATCCCCGGCCTTTTTTGTGCCGACTTTTTTCGGGTAAAAAAAGGCACTCTGAATGCTAAGAAAATTTGGTACACATTGAAAACGGGTTTCAAACCTTATCAGATACTCTAAAACAAATCCTGGTACCAGGCCGGGCGCCCAGCGATCGAATAAGAAATATACCCGGCTAATACGGGAACCAGCATCGCCATACCGACCGAACCGATGAACTCGATATTGGCCCAGTAATGGATTCGTCACATTGACACCGCCACTAAAGTCAGCACAATGACGAGTAAAATCCCACCAACAGTGACTGCTGGAATCATATAGAAAAATACATGGCATGATTCTTAATTTGACTTAGAGCTTTATTCATTATGCTCTCCAGCGGATTTAGTTCGATCGGCTTTTCGCCCCAATGATCCTGCTGCCAATGAGCGGCTTGCGGATGAACAAAGGGTCGTTGGACTGTGCCGAATAGGCCATCGGCCAGTGAGCTTTGACCGTGAATGTCAGTATGACATTTGACCCGCACCCGATGCGACAGCACCTGATTGGCGACTTTGACTGAAGACATGAACCACCGGATCCTGCCGATTCAAGCTGACAGATAAGTTCAAAGGCATTTGACCGTTTTTTTGCCGACGTGCCCGTGCCGACAAATCCTACACAAAGACAATTGGGACTCATTTTCTGATCCGTCATTCTGGAAGAGCCGAACAGAAAGTATTTGTGTCTCCACTCTGATGGAAAGTCTGAGAAAAACTCTTTTGCAGTCCGATCCCAAGAACTTATTATCTCTTGGGTCACTTACGATGACATGTCGGCTGAACCGGGCTAGACATTTGACATTGATTTTGAGAAGAAACGCCAACCGCTCAAGAAAATCAAAAAAATTTTAAGCCGGTTGAAAAAAAGATACATTTTCCTACAACTTTGCGACAAATAGAAACAGCCAGAGACCGCATAACCATGCAGATTGATGGCTGTTTCTTGCCTTGTTTAACTGCAGAAGTCCGGATATGTAGAAAACGATTGACTCATTAAAATCAAACAGCAAGATGCCGTTAAAATCGGTACCTTGCTATTTTAAAAAGAATTCACTTCTATATCCATAATTAATTTAAAGCTAATTAATAGTGTCAGCCGTCAGGCAATCATATAGATCTTCTGCTGTTTTTGCTTGATGCAGCCGCGTCATGGTTGTTTCTGAATTAATTAAGTAATATAAACTGTTAATGGCTGCCTTATTTTTCAAACTGTTATCAAACCTGACAGCTAGTAAAAAGACACAGTCAACCCACTTTTTCTGCCACTGAATGGGGTGTTTCAAAGTCATCACGCAAATCGTCGGATCCAGTACCAAATTGCTGGCACCATGAGGGATTGCGACTCCCTTGCCAATCTCCGTCGGCATAATAGATTCACGATTAAATACCGATTTTTCAAAGTCCGATTCCACTAAGCCCTGAACTCGCAGCTGGCGGGTCAGAAAGGCAAGGATCTCATGGCGCGTCGTAAAAATCTGTTGCGGAAAAAGACAGGTCTTTCTAATAAACGGACCGAGCTGATTCTTTTTAATTTGCTGTGGATGATCGATAATAAATGTATTGAGTCGGTTAATATCGTCGGAATCCAAAAAATTGGATACTTGCACCACAGGAACAGCGCTGTCAAACTGCAAAGTCGAAACGATAAAATCAATAGGGCTTAAATCATAATTGGTAATGTTCTTATAGGGAACCGCATCAACGACTTTGATCAGCGGCAACGTTGATGAGATTCTATTTTGAATCAAGCGGGAAAAACCGACTCCTTCCGGACAGACGATTATCACGCGTTTCAATTTCACATTTTTCTCCAGGGAAGCCTGAAAATGGACCGTTAAATAGCCTATTTCTGCTTCTGGAACCTGCTGCGATAATTGGCTGTGGCTTTCTTGATCTAATAATTCCGCAACTGCCAGCAGTACAACACCAAATAACGAAGCATAGTTCTCCCTGATTTCATCGAGCAAGGGATTGGCGAATGCTTGATGCTTTTTCAGCCGTTCAAACATTGCAAAACAGTGCGACCTGAGATTGAGAAACAATTCCTGGTCCTGCGTTAAGTCTAATCTTAACATTGCCGACACTTTAGTAATCAATTTTTCAGCAAATTTTTCAGCACCATTATCAAAGCGATTCAGAAAATCCACCAATAAATCCGGACCGATGCTGCTTTGAATTCCCGACATCACCAGGTGCTGATTGAGATATTTTAGATCATCCCGGCTAAAGATATGCGGAAACTGGCTATCAAGTAGAGTAAAGAGAGTGGCCAATTTGGAATTCGGCGGACCGGGCAAACCGGAATAGGTCTGATTATACCGCCGATGAGCATTCCGCGCTAAAATAATCAAAATATGTGTCATCAAATTACTATAGGTTGCATCATTAAGGTGAAAAGCGGCATTTTTTTCGAATCGAAGTAAAACTTGTTCCGTCTTAAAAATGTTTTCACTGCCAAATAACGCCTGAAGACGTAAGTAGGTCGTCGCTGTCAGGCGCGTCTTCAAACGACTTTTAAAAAAACCGGTTTGTTGATCCAGCGGTTGATAATCTTTAATGATTTGACGCAGCACCTCACGGATTACCGCTTCATCGCCAACGATAGATGTTCCTTGGTAATCCGCCTTCATGGTCAAGTGCTGCTGCTTTAAATCATCCTTAATAATTTCTAAATCTCGAACGATAGAACTTCGGGAGACGTGATACTTATCCGCTAATTGATTGATCGAAGTCCGGCTATGATTCAATAAAAGTGCAATCTTGATCTGTTGGCGCCGTGTTATCGCGGTCAGCGGATTGGTCGCCGATTTAAGTCTGTTTTTAATGCGTAACAGATGCTCCGGTGCTGCAGAGATCATAAAGCCTGCACCCCGTTTATTCTGAACGGTCACAGCAGCATTCACACAGAGCTGTGATTTAATTTCCTTAATGTCATTTGCAATCGTACGCTCCGAAACACGGAACATGGTTGCCAGATCATGAAGGGAGATGGCTTTTTGATTGGCATTATCTATCAACATCATGAGTATCCTCAAAGTACGCGGCTTCATCGCAGCACATCCCCCATCAGCAACATTACACATTAATATTTTGCTTAATCCTCTTCTTCAAAAGTGCCATCATCAGAACGACAACTGCTGCTCCGATAATCACCGCTGCGAAATATATTAAGCGCTGATGAACTACCGGCAGAACTAACAGGCCGCCCAATGGGGCCATATCGGTTGCGCTGGCCAGTCCCGCAATCACGGATCCTATGGCTGATCCCAGCATAATTGACGGAATCACCCGCAACGGATCCGTGGCCGCAAACGGAATCGCACCTTCGGTAATACCGCAGGCTCCCATCACAATCGCAGCTTTTCCTGATTCCCTCTCTTCACTAGTAAACTTGTTTCTTAAAATCAGCGAAGCAATTCCTAAACCAATAGGAGGAATGCAAATGGCTACTCCGGCCATCCCCATGAGTCGGCCGTCACCTGTTGCAATCAGGGCAACAGCAGTAGTATACGCAATCTTGTTCATCGGGCCGCCCATGTCAAAGGATATCATACATCCTATGATGATAGATAAGATCACCGTGCTTCCCGTCGACATACCCTTCAGCCAGACTTGGATAAATGTGACCAAAGATCCTAATGGCGCCGCGACCACATAGATATAGAGCAGCCCTATGACGGCCGCCACGATCAGAGGAATGATGATGATCGGCATCAAGGGTTTAAGAAAAGCCGGAACTTTCCAGGTTTTAACCCATTTAGCCATATAACCGGCCGCGAAACCTAACAACAAGCCGCCTAAAAATCCTGTCGAGATTTTCCCGCTCCCTACTGGATTGGCGGCCAAATAACCTAAAACAAGTCCCGGGACCAGGCCGGGGCGCCCGGCAATCGAATAAGAAATGTATCCGGCCAGTACAGGAACCAGCATCGCCATACCGGCCGAACCGATGGTTTCGATATTGGCCAGCAGTGGATTCGTCACATTGGCCCCGCCACTGAAAGCCAGTGCAATGGCGAGTAAAATCCCACCGACAGTGACCGTGGGAATCATATAGGAAACACCTGTCATGGCATGATTCTTGATTTGACTTAAAGCTTTATTCATTGTGCCCACTCCTTCCAGTTTTAAATAAGTTTGATCGCTTCAGACACTATTTTCTTCGGATCAGTGACGCAGGAAGATACTGAAGTTTCATAAATTGGCTTGCCCTCAAAACGGTCACGGCCTTCGACGCCGATATCAGCACCAATAATTACGACATCGGCAGCAGCAATATCAGCCGCCGATAATTCATTTTCAGCACCCATAGCCCCCTGGGTTTCTATTTTGCAATCATATCCGGCTTTTCTGGCTGCATCCTGTAATGCACTTTGTGCCATATACGTATGGGCGATCCCCGCCGTACAAGCAGTAATACCAATAATTTTCATTTTGCTCATTTCCTTTCTACTCATTTTCGCTGGAAGCGATGATACCAATAACTTCCTGCTTATTCGTTGACTGCATCAATTTTTGACGAAACTCCGGATTGATAACTTTTCTCGCAATATTGGCTAAAATTCTTAAATAATGATCTCCCTTCTCCTTTTCGGGTACACCGATCATAAAAATGAGATGGACGACTTGCCGGTTCCATAGCACACCTTTGTTTGATTTAGCAAAGCAAACAAAGGGCAACTTGACAGCATCGGTTTTGCCATGCGGCACAGCCAAAGAATAACCCAATGAAGTGGATGCCTCATTTTCGCGATCAATGACTGCCTGACGATAACCCGTCGCACTGTTTAGACGTCCATTTTGTCTGGCAAGTTCCGTCAGTTGGTCGATGATTGTCAGTTTATCGGTTGCCTGGATATCCATATCAATGAGTTCTGGTGTTATGATCACTGTTTTCATCGCCTATCACTAATTTATAAGTCTTAAATTCACTGGGTTTCAAGGTAAACTGATGGATACTGTCGTTCGCTTCTGCGGGTGTCGCCTCATCCAAATCGACGGATTCAGCATCAGGCGGCAATACAACAGTCGCCGAACTCCGGATAAAATCATTGAAACATCTAATAATCACACCGCCGTCCTTTTCAGCTTTTTTCAAGGCACTGACTACGGCTGTTGACCCTGAAATATCCAAGAATCCCTGTTGAACCGGCAATTTCTTGACAGCGGGTTCATTGCGGATAAAGCGGATTCGGCTATTAAGAAATGGGGCCGATTCATAACACTGCAGAGGGCTAAAGAGCTTCTTGGACACCTGTCCCACTTCAGCCTGATCAAACAATTGATCTGAATAGTAAACGCCCAACGAGAATTCATGCCGTCCCGGCATTTCTGCGTCAGGCGTCGGCACGATCGTTTCACCGGAAGCGCGTCCCGGGCGATAGAGCAGCTCTTCCTTGCCCATATAACTGTACGTTCTAAATAAGGTCAGCATCAGATCCGAATAGTTCTCACCGGTGACTTCATACTCACGCACACCGTCCGTCAAAACAGCTACAGTCGCATGAGCATCACTCAAAGCAGCAAATGACTGCAGCGGATTCAGTTCGATCGGCTTTTCAACCCAATGATCCTGCTGCCAATGAGCGGCTTGCGGATGCACAAAAGGTCGTTGAACTGTACCGAATAAGCCATCGGCCAGTGAGCCTTGGCCGTGAATGTCGGTATGACATTTGACCCGCACCCGATGCGACAGCACCTGATTGACGACTTTGACTGAAACATGAACCACCGGATCCTGCCGATTCAAGCTGACAGATAAGTTCAAAGGCATTTGACCGTTTTTTTGCTGCCGTGCCCTTGCCGACAAATCCTGCGGTACTTGAAAATTCATCTGAACGGCAATAGATTGTGCCAATGATCCAAAGTGAGATTTAATTTCGGCGACCTGTGCCTCCGACGAAGTGATGGACAAATCTTGATCAGGCGGAGAATAATTATAGGAATCCCCTCCGTCACCATTTTCGATAATTTCAAATTGGCGCTGATAAACGCGACCCGTCTTCTTGGCTTTGACACTGAAAGTTCTCGTACTGGCATCAAACCATACTTGATAGTACTCGTTCTCAATCTGATTCTGCTTTTTCTCACAAAAAGCAGCCGGTTCCGCCGCCGTATCAGAATGCAAATAGAACTGCCGGTACCCTAAACCGGGAACGTTATCAACCCAGAATTTAATATGGGTGTAATAAACTTTTTGCGGCAGCTTTTTCTTCTCATGGCTGCGATACATGGTCGGTGTCAGCAATTCGGCCTGATGCAGAACGTAGTCGCTTTGATCCTGCTGGCTGATGATTTCATAAGGAATCTCATGTCCATCTACATCTTCAAAATGATAGTTTCCATCAGGAAGATAAACCCATGTGTCAAGCAACTCGCTTCGCGGAACCGGCAAGGGATTGAAAACCGTGAAGGAATAGTCCTGGTCTGTCCGGATGTTCATACTGATATCCCGCATAACTTTTTCAGCTATATTCCGAGCAAAATCATAGGCTGATTTGTTCCGGGCACCAATGTCAAAGTTGGTGGAATCACTGTTGCAATTGCCTATACTGTCATGAGCGGCATTTTTAAATAATATTTTCCAAACACGTTCAATTTCACGCTGAGGGTAGCAAAGGCCGCAAAGATAGCCGAGCGCAGATAGCGGTTCCAACACATTGGTCACGTAATTTTCCAGCTGATTATTTTTTTTCTTGAGGTCGGCCCGGGTCGAATAGATAGATTTATGGACTCTCGAGTCTTCACCATCAAGCAGCTCGCCAGTGACCCTCGGCAGTTTTTTATCACCTTGTGAGCGTATATCTTTCCAGAGCTCTGCTAAATATTTTTCAGGAGAAGATATCAAGTATTGGCGGTCAGAATCAATCCCATTCAACTTAGCCACAATTTGATTCAGCTGGTGATTAATCGGTAACTGGTCAAACCCATTCGGCATGTAAAGCTGATTAAAAGCACTGCGTTGTTCCAATTTAGGAATCATTAAGGAGCTGAAATGTTTCAATTCCTCACTGGTCTCCGGAATGTTAGCACCGTAGAAATAACCAAAAGGCATCTGAATCGCCAAAATTTCGGTCTCGTCGGTTCCTTTCCACAGAAATTCATTTTGTTTCAGTTTGGAATGGCCGATACCCCGCCAAATAATGGCCGATTTGATACCGAATTTCCGATAAATCTGCGGCATATTGCCGCCCTGGCCAAAAATATCCGGACCATAGCCAATCATCATACTATGTCCCAATTGTCCGGCAAACTCGATACCGTAATACAGATTACGGACAATCGACTCCTGCGCCACAGCAATTTGATCAGTCTGCGTATACCAGGGACCGATCAATAGCCGTTGACTGCCAATCAACTTTTCCAAAACCGGACGTTTTTCCGGATAAAAGGATAAATAGTCTTCAATCAAAGAACTCTGTGCGTCTAACAAATAATAATAAGTATCAGGGTTCTTTTCTAAAACGTCGATTACTTCATTTACCTGACTGATTAAGTAAACCATAGAGCGTGCATTTGTAAAATACCATTCACGATCCCAATGAGTATGAGGAACGATATGGACATTCTTTTCTTTCATCTTGTCCCCTCCTTTCAATTTAAGTTTAAAATCGCTTTCATATTTAGAAAATACCAAAATGTTGCTAAGTCAGCTGAAAAAATGTGTACAGAGATCAATATGTGATTGAAGGTGTAAACATTGGCAAGCGCCAAATACCCCCATCTTGATTTTCAAGATGGGGGTTCCGGTGTCAGAATGGAAGAGGCTCAGACTATACAAAAAAGGCATCGGGAGAGCTTCGTTTGTAATTTTTCAAAATTCGGCAGTTGCAGCAGAAGAAGAGATAAGTCAAATGATGAAAAGGACTATCATTCATATTGCTCCTGCTTATAAGTGACCTTACTAAATTGAACTCGATTTATATAATATGAGAAATAAAGGGATTGGCCACTTTCGGGATGATCATGCCAATATTGTTCGTTTTTTTGATAATTATATTTTTAAGTTTTTAGAAAAAAATCAAGTTCATAAGACTTTTTTTCACTGCATCCAACACTTTCTCTCTTAGTTGCAGCACTAAATCTCTCATCCATATATAATTACTATATAAGATTATTTAAAAAATCTAATTATAGTAAATTTAGCTTTTCACAATATCAAATCACTTATGTTATCTTTCGCATTAAGGACGATGAATTATCGATCCCACAATTTAACTGAAAACGCAAATTATGAGGTATATATACACTGCATAAGTTTGATGGTATTTAGAGGGAATATCTCGTGTAAGTAGTATTATATGAACCTTTCCCCCTTTTAACATAGGCAATTACGTCAACTTTTGTTAAAACCAATTGTCAACAGCAGCTGCTTGTGTGAGAAAAAACTATTTATACCATTCTTTTTTAAGATTTGGGATATCTATGTTTTTCCATTCTTTTTTCCACAACTTCCAAAATGGAATATCACTAGAAGAGGGCGGCATTAAGCATTCATTTATCTGCACAATCGAAGGGAGAACAACCGATTCCCCAATAAGCAGAGCCTCACCAGCCCTTAGCGATGGCATTTTATCAATGAGATTTCCTAACGTGTTAGGTAACAGTTTCCTCACATAACTTTGATCATTAGGATTCGTCAACCTCATTGCAATAAAATTATTGCACTGTGAAAAAATAGTTTCAGATATTTCTGAAGGTCTTTGACTTGCTAACATTAAAGTAATACCATATTTTCTCCCCTCTTTTGCTATTCGTTCTATGGATCTCTTTGACGATCGATACATTGTTAAATCACTATTTGGCACATACTTATGTGCTTCCTCATAAACAAGAAGAATTGGAACATCGTTATTTAATTTTTCATCTGGGTTATTTTTAAATCTTAGTCTTTTGTAATAGTATCCATACTCAAAAATTATCCTGGAAATTAGCGAAACTGTAATACTCAGTACCTCGAAAGGTACTCCACTTAAATCAATAACTGTAACATTCGATTTTTTGCCATCACTATAACCCAGTAAGTCGGCTAGTGTCTCTTCAAAAGTTGTATTTTTCGCTTTTTCTCCGAGAATAAAGTCAAATCTTTTGTCATTAATTTTATTTTCCAGTCTATTCAGGAAATTTATGAGCTTTCCATTCATACATCCACTTGCAGATTTACCTGAAGGAGTCAATTTAGCAGAGAATAGCTTATATAAATGGTCATCATCGAATTTAAATTCTTCTCCATTTTCATCCTTCCATAAAATTTCATTATTTGAATGTTTTTCATTATTCCTATTTGAGACATAAGTAAGCACTTCATTGATATCAAAAAACAACGGGGAGTCATAGTGAATTTTTTCCTTTTGATTTTGATCACCAGTAAAGTGCATCTTTCTATTATTTACAATAGCTTGCTTGAATACATTTTTTTGATTATGATCATTTGCTTCTGTATCTATAAACAATTCTTCAAGTTCTTCGCTATTTAACAACCAATAAGGCAATTTTAGATTATCAATATCAATATAGTTGGCTGTAGGGAAAGCAGCTTTATACTCGGAATGTATATCAAATATAATAATGTGTGAATTGTTTAACTTATATTCCCCATCTTTCTCCGAGACAGCCTTTTGAATAATAGTTGCAAGTGTATGAGATTTTCCTGACCCTGTAGAACCAACCACAGCAATATGCTTATTAAAGAATTTATCTCCATTAACAGGAACTTTTATTTTTCTATTAGAAGATAGACTAGAAAATGTAAATTTTTCTCCTGTTTTTAGAGAAGTGTAAGCGTCAAATAACCCCCACCTTGAAAAGTGAGGGTTATTCTTTATACTCTTGATGCTTCTGTGGTCAGCCGACATTCGGGCGGAAGGGTCTTGGACCATGGAAGCAGTGAATCCATGGCTTCTTCTGTGACTTGCTCAAGATTTGGCAGTTGTTCAAAGAGATAGGATAAGTATTGAAAAGGTCGAAGTCCGTTCTCCTTAGCGGTTTCAATGACACTGTATACGATGGCACTTGCCTTGGCACCCTTCGGTGTGTTAGAAAACAGCCAGTTTTTCCTTCCGATTACAAAGGGTTTGATTGAGCGTTCGGCCCGATTATTATCCAATTCCAGTCGGCCATCTTTAAGAAAAGCATTGAGGGATTCCCAGCGTTCTCGACAATATTTGATGGCGATTCCAAGGGCGCTTTTCGGCAGCACCCTGGGTGCCTGCTTTTGAAGCCATGCCGAAAAAGCTTGAAGAATGGGTTGACTTTTTTTCAAGCGAATCCGATAGCGTTCTTCGGCAGAACGTTTTTCCTTTTTCAGTTCACG
>NZ_JAUUBW010000040.1:0-22156 GCF_036598985.1 Sporolactobacillus sp. KGMB 08714 | reverse complement strand
AGCTGGCCGATGCGGCCACCGGGACGAGCCTGATCTCCGGGCGGAAGCTGAGCACGGAAGAGCGGGTCACGGAAGGCTTCGGCGTGCTGGACGTAATCCCCGCTTTCAAGGCCGCCGGTGCTTTCAGCACGATCGGCCGGATGGGCACCAAAGGTGTGACGACCTTGGGCGACCTGACGAAAACGATGAGCCGGGCATCCGGAAGGCGGCTGATTCAGCTGAAACAGGCCGGGCATGCAGGGCTAAACAGCGTGAAACAAGCCGCGGCCAACGCGGGAGACCGAATTTCCCCGAGCGGCCTGCAGCCGGAGTTTGCCGGGGCTTCGGGGGTCGGCGGAGAGAGTTTCGTCCAGAATGTGAAAAACACCTTTCAGAAAATTGCTTCCAATGATGGAATAAAGAAAGCTTCTAAGGTAGATTCAAGGGATATAACGAAAAACAATAATCAGATGGAAATAAATAAACGATATAGTGATATAGAGAGATTTAGAGAAAGAATGGGGTATGGAAAATATTCGTCAGATTCTGGAAATACCGTAGCCTGTATAAAAATTAATGACGAAACTTTTTACGGTGTAAACTCATCAATCTCTTATGAATCTAAAATGAAGACCATTCAAATGAGAAGAAAATGGTTTAAAGAAATTTCATGGGCACCTCCTAAGGCAGTTAAACCTAAACATTTAGGTTATACGCAATCATTATCACATGCTGAAGCACATTCTTTATTACAAGCTTATGAAAAATTGGGAAAAATGCCAAGTAGAGTTACAATGTATGTGGACAGACCGACTTGTGGTATTTGTTTAGGCGAACTACCTATCATATTGAGACATATTGGTGTTAAAGAATTAATTGTTTATAGTGGCGGCAGGAACGAGCCAGTAATTATTAAAGCAATTAAATGATGCTTGCTAAAAACGCTAAAATATAAGGAGTATATATATGTTGATATATTACGGTCCGAATGGTCAATTCGTTAACAATCCATCTCATGAATTTTTAAAAAATATTATTGACAAAGATCCCTCTTATTGGTCAAAAGGTGGAGGTGATTCCTCCCTTTTTTTTGAACGGACTGATTCACGCCTTATTTTTTTCAAAGACAAAACATTAGGGGTATTTATAATGAAACACCCTGAATACATGGCTCCATACAATCCATTAATTAAATTAAATACTGTTTACCATCAAGTTGGCGGTGAACCCATGCCTTTACCCAGTTCTTGCTATATTGACGAACAAAGAGCTAAAAATTATTTGATTGAATATGCAGATACTGGTGATATTAAAGACAGCAGCACGTGGAAAGATATTTATGAACTAATAGATTTTGAGGAATGAAATAAAGCTCATTTGCTGAGTGTCAGATACTTAAACAATTTTTTATAGGGTTGTTCTAAAGCGAATTGACAACTATATATCGCGTTCACCTGTTGTCGATAGCGATGCAATTCATCAGCCACAGCATCAGCTAATCCTCCGGTTGTATTCACCAATAATTGGGACAGATTGTTATCTAGAAACATAACGAATGACCGTTGCAATCCCTGTGTAAAATCACCAGCCTCAACCACTGACCGAGCAAAGTAACGAAGATAGCTATCAATATTGTCGAGCTGCATCCTTGCCGCCATCATAGCCGATATGGTCGTTAATCAATGTATCTTTCATCGAAGAACTAATTATATTTGAAAATTTGGAAGACACAACGCTATTTAAATGAATCGTTTTTCCCGGAATCCGGTGTTGAAGATTTACCGCTTCTTCCCCATGTGTCAAAATATCATATTCAGTAAAAAAGTTCGTAATGTTCGCATAAGATTTGTTATGTATAAACATATCGGCAGGAAGAATCGCCGGATCGAGTGTGACTATTTTCACACTAGCATAATGAATCCCAGCGACATTAGCCAACGCCCCGCCCAGCGAATTGCCGCATACTGAATGGACACCATAGCGCTGATTCATTTTTTCAAAGTAACGCTCAGCATCTTTCAACTGTTGCGGCTCTTAATTTCCGACCCATTCAATGTCTGTCTTCACATCCTGACCATCGCTGGTTCCCTGGTAAACAATCGTGAACTCTCCAGTCTGCATATTCTCTACGATCATTGCATCTAGGCCCGATGACTTCGTGTGAATTGAATCAATAACCACATAATCGCGATGATTAATAATAAATGTATGAATTTTCTTTTGATATGAAAAATATCCTGCCATTTGAATAAGCGAGTAATCACTTTCTACACTATCTTTGAAACTGCTTTTCTCTATTGACAAGTCGGTTTGCACCACTAATCCCCCACTCTTTAGTGCTTTATAAATCCATTTTTTGTTCCCGTTTCTAAAGAATCAGTCGTATCGCTATCGGCAGAGTTTTCATTAATTTTATTATCATTTAGAGTTATTCGATAATTTCCGTAAGGTATGTTTTCCTTTGCCTTTAATTCCGACACAATAGTTTTAAATATTTTTTCATTGGGTTTTTGGTCAGAGTCTTTCATATAAAGTTGGATATCAATATATACGTTATTGGGATAAACTGTCACATGTTCTGTCGCACTGCTCCACATTTTTGAATCCCTCGATGGATTTCTTATATATTGAGCCAATAGATCGGCGTTAAACCCATCTTTTGTAAGAGTCACTGAAAAAAAAGGAGTGCTGTACCCATCACCTAAAACATTATTAACAGCATTCTTATTTAAACCAATAATTGGATTTTTTTTCGATATCGCTAAAATATGGATAAAGATTTTTAAATTCCGATTCATAAATCATTGCGTATATGCCAGCTCTAATTGCATCTTCAACCTGACTTTCCTGTGTAAATATCCGACCACTATCAACTTCCTTCACATCGACGTTAATGGGCACAATACAGTACGTATAGAAATGTGGCTCGCCAACCGATTCCACAAAAGCTGTTGCACTGTCTTTATTGCCTACCAAATTGTGCACAATCACTTTTGTTTTGTACTTTTTCAAAAAAAAATAAATTTTTAAAGATATATGCTGTGAAATCACAAAATAAAGAGACTGGAATACCTTAATGGAGCAGTTCTGCATCCGATTTTTTCTGAACCACGCCTGTACTTTTAGTTTCCAAAGCATGGTCTGAGCCAGCCCACCGCCTTTGATAGTATCCGCTTTTAGCTCGCATAAAGCATTTGATTGTCTATTTATTATTATAGGCGACAGGTGCTTTTTTATATTAGAACATTTCCGGAGAATTTCAGAAATTGCAAGAAAACGATTTTAAAACAATAGGGGAAAAATTGATGACAGGTTCAATCGGGATCTGCCGGATTTGATATTGATGAAAAACAATATTCTAAAGGTCAAGACTAAATTCGGAGAAAAAACGATCGATTTACTAACTGTATTCAAACGGGATAATATAAAAATTTCCAGTCAGCATTTATTGAGTGAGACGCAGTGAATCAAAAAAGTATGCTTATCCATATTGATTACTTCACGGGAGAGGCCGTCGCCGCCTATGAGCCAGTGACCAAACAGACGATCACGTTCGACGATCTCTTTAACAGCAGCAGCCTGATGGCCGCCTCGCTGAAAAAGGAATACGAAACCTACCGGGCCGCGGCCGGGAAACAGGCCAACAGCGTGACCTTCGACCAATACAAAGAGGGCATCCAGTACAGCGGCGGGTTCGACTACCAGTCGATCAAAGACAAGCAGATGGACAAAGAGTTCTGGGTGAACCTCGGTATCGGGGCGGCGGTTGTCATCCTGACGATCGCTTGCCCGCCGGCCGGGATCGCCGCGGGGCCGCCTACGGGGCGATGCAGCTGGCCGATGCGGCCACCGGGACGAGCCTGATCTCCGGGCGGAAGCTGAGCACGGAAGAGCGGGTCACGGAAGGCGTCTTCGGCGTGCTGGACGTAATCCCCGCTTTCAAGGCCGCCGGTGCTTTCAGCACGATCGGCCGGAACCTGTGATGGATCTTTATTCCGATGAAATTCTATCCTTTGCGATCAGTGACCATTTCAACTGTAGCTTTTGCGCTCAAGCCTCTTCATGAGGCACTGGAGGGTCTTCCCGAGCATCACTATCGTACCTATGTCCATACAGATCAAGGGTTCCAATATCAGAGTTATGCCTGGCGTAAGGAACTTAAATCGCATCGGGTCTGTCAGAGTATGTCCCGTAAGGCCACCTGTTTAGACAATGCCCAGATGGAAAGTTTCTTTCACATCATGAAGGCTGAGACAGTAAGTGCTCATGATTATCAGACTCAGGAAGAACTGGAAAGGGCCATGCGTGAATGGATTAAGTACTATAATAAATCCAGGATCAAAGAAAAGCTCGGTGGCCTAAGTCCGATTGACTACCGGATTTCGACTACCAAGCAAGTAGCAAAAACTATGTCCAACTTTTGGGGTTCAGATCAGAAGGACGGCTTTCTTTCTGAATGTTTAATTTTTTAATTAATTAGCATACTCCGACAGACTTTGCAAAAAAGACAACCATTCACATCAATATTACCAAAAATAGTAAAACAGGGATAGCTAAAAGGTCAATCACCATCCCTTTTTTGTCCTTCTCTTTTTTGGAAAGCAGCACAAAAAATCGACTAAGGAAATTAGCATGTATAACAACAGAGCGATCCTAACATCAAGTTTAAATATAACGACAACTGCGAGGAAAATCATCAAAAATAGCAGCGGCCAATGGATATTGTCATAAGCTTCTATAAATCTTTTATACACAAGCATTCCCCCGTTTATCGTTTTTTTAAGACAAGATGTTTCATTCCATTAAACATAAATCAAAGAAAGATGCAGTATGAAGAAAAAGCTGCCATTCCGCAACATGGGCAGTATTATTTACTATTATTGCTCCCACAGTATCCGAAGGGTACCTTGCAGCTCATTGCAAAAGTCCGAGAGCCACTGCTTCAGCAATTGTATCAGCATTCGCATCTAAAATAAAAGATAAAACGATTTACATTAAAAAAGCTTCCTAATTAATGGCATCCGGATAGAACATATGTACACAAACAACGCGATATAAGACATTACATTAGTTAATTTAGCTTCATCAGAAAATATGAAAACAAATCATTTTATTAAAGAAGTACGCCCCCTTTGAGGCGTACTTCTTATATTTATGATGTTTATGTCTTTATCCCTGACGTTTCTGCCTCTCTGGTCAGCGCTTGGAGAAATCAATTATTCCCCTGAACGCCTGATCATCCATTCAATCCGCCGATATTCCTTATTTGTTGCTGAGGTCGGCTCCATTGGTCTCAATGACCTTTTTATACCAGTAAAAACTGTCTTTCTTTGTTCGTTTTAAAGTGGCCTTATCCACATAGACGAAACCATATCTTTTCTCAAACCCTTCTCTTGTTGAATAAAGATCGGTTGCCGACCATGTGAGATAGCCTATCAGATCCACACCGTCTGCTTCAGCCTCCTTCATTCGTTCAATATGGGCAGCTAAATATTGAATACGATAATCATCGTGGACGGCATCGTTCTCGATTTTGTCACGATGACCCAGTCCGTTCTCTAAAATAAGAATGGGCAATTGATAACGATGGTAGAAATCTTCCAGGTAATGTTTAAAACCATACGGATCAATATTCCATCCCCACTCCGTTTGTTTGACAAACGGATTTGTTATTTTAATACCGTTCATCTGCTGGGAATCCTTTTCGATCAGATCTTCCGCACCGACCGCTGAAGACATATAGTAAGTTAAAGACATAAAATCAGGTTCAACGGACTTAATCTGTTCCAAATCGCCATCGTGTATGATTTGATCAAAATTAATGCCTTCATATTGTTTCAGCAGATAGGCTGGATATTTTCCCCTGAAATACACATCCCCGGGCGCATAGCCGATTCGTTTCATAAATTCGTCGCAGGCCTCGACATCTTTTGGATTGCAGGTCTTAGGGTATACACAAATATTACCGATATTTCCTCCGGCTTTTGCTTCCGGATCCGCTTGATGGACAATCTTTGTTGCCGCGGCATAGGCTAAATTAAAATGATGCTCCAGTCGAAAGACCTCTTCCCTGCTTTTTGCTCTGTAGCCCGTCATATATTCTGAGTCCAATGACAAGAAGTTCTGTTCGTTAAAAGGGATCCAGTACTTCACTCTGCCTTTATAATAATGGACAACTGTTTCAACATAGCGCGTATAGGCCTTGATGCATTCACGATTCATCCATCCGTTATATTTTTTTAATAAAGCAAGCGGGAGATCATACGCATATAACGTAACAACCGGTTGAATTTTATATTTTTCCAGTTCGCTTAGTATACGATCATAGAAAGCCAATCCTTCTTTGCTCGCTTCCGGATCATCGCCATTCGGGAAAATACGTGTCCATGCCATGGAAAATCGATAAATTTGAAATCCGATTTCACCATAAAGAGCTATATCTTGCTGATAATGTGTATAGTGATCGGATGCCCTTTTAAATCCGGGAAAATCGGAGTTAGCGGACATACCGGAAACTTTTCGAACATCGGCAATTGATAATCCTTTTCCTCCTTTGTCCCACCCTCCTTCAAATTGCTGTGCGTTTGTCGAACTGCCCCAGAGAAAATTCCTTTTAAATGCTGTTCCCAAAAATAGTCCCTTCTTTCAATAATGCCTGCTGAAAACGTATTCCGAAAGGACAACTCATTCCACTAATGCTTCCATGACAGTGGTTCCATGTGATTGGATACCTGTCTTAAGCAGTTGGACGTCTTTATAATCTTGCGTGTTGGTCACAATCACCGGGGTACTTATATCGTATCCTGCTTTTTTAATTGAATCTAAATCAAACGTTATCAATAACTGCCCTTTTTGAACCCTGGCACCTTGTGTCACATGACTCTCAAAATATTTTCCGTTTAATTCCATTGTATTAATTCCTATGTGAATCATAATTTCGGTGCCGTTGTCGGATTGTATACCAATCGCATGACGCGTCGGAAATAACATCTTGACAACGCCGCTGACGGGTGCATACACATTTCCATCAGAAGGGTTAATCACGAATCCTGAGCCCATACTTCCATCCGCAAAGGCAGGATCGGGACTCGCCGATAGTTTCGATATTTTTCCGGAAACAGGCGCTTCAATGAATTGCTGTTTAATAGCTAATGGGGTACTCTCTACCATTTTCGCATTTTTATCGGCATTCTCGCCGGAATTTTCGTCAAAGCCAAGTATCATTGTGGCAATAGCCCCCACGACAAAACAAATGGCCAAACCAATGACATAGTAAACAAACGTGGATCCGACAAAAGCGGGTAATGTCGTTAAGCCCCCAAAGACAAAGGCAAATGCCTTGGTCTGCATACCGCCTATAAAGGCACCGCCTGCCGCACCGCCAATGATGGCACCGATCAAAGGCCGTTTATATCTCACGGCTACTCCATAAATTGCCGGTTCTGTAATCCCCGCAAAGAAAATAGACAGCAAAGCGGACATTGTATATGATTTCGTCTTTTTATTTTTGGTCTTAAGGAAAGTACCGAGCGTCGCACCGGCCATTCCGAAATTGGCTGCTGCTGTTAACGGAACAATTTTATCAAACCCGAGTGTGCTAATATCAGTAATCATTATTGGATTGACTGCCCATTGGAGACCGAAGATTACAAATACATTCCAGATTCCGCCGATTAACATACCGGCAATCCACCCGTTCGATTGAATGAGCCAGTTGATGACATTAGCGATTCCTTCGCCCGTATAGACGCCAAACGGGCCGAATAATCCTGCAGTTACAGGGACCATAAGAAACAGCGAGATTAAAGGAACAAATAAAAGCTGTAGGTTCTCATAAATATGTTTCTTAAGAAACTTTTCAAGATATGACTGACACCAGATAGCTAGAATCGCGGGAATGACAGTTGATGTGTAGGTCATAGTAACAATTGGAAGACCAAAGAAATGCGTGATCACACCATTCCCGTGAGACCCCATAATGTTTGTAAACTCAGGCATAATCAGTGCGCCCATAATGGCTGCAGAAACGTATAAGTTCGCACCAAATTTTTTCGCCGTTGTAAACGCAAGCAAAATCGGAAGAAAATAGAAAACAGAAGTCGAAGCCGCTGTCAGAATGTGATAGGTTCCGGACGTATCTGACAGCCAGCCAATTTGTGTAAATAACAGGACTAAACCGCGCAGAACACCTGAACCGGCAAGCAATGGAAGCAAAGGTGTGAAAATCCCTGCTATTGTGTCGAAAACTTTAGTTAAAATATTCCCGTTGCTTTTATAGGAAGTATTATCTGACCCTTCGCCCAGGTGTGTTTCCGCGATTAAATCTTCATAAACACTTGGTACACTGGGGCCAATGACAACCTGAAACTGACCGCCTTTTTCAACGATACTTAGAATGCCGGACGTATTTTCCAAAACGTTCCTTTTAACTTTGTTGTTGTCTTTCAGGGTCATTCTAAGGCGTGTCGCACAATGTGTGATTGTGTTGATATTGTTCTCACCGCCGACTAAACCTAGTATTTTCTTTCCCAAACTTTCCGACATTTTTATCATCTCTTTCTATAAAAATTATTTCTGTACAGAAGCTGACAAATTCATTTGATAGACGAGGTGTACGATTTTATAAGAATCCGTATAGAAATGCACATCAATAGAGCAAGTTTTCTTGATTAGTCTGCTGCCCCTCTCCTTATGGATCATTAAGTTTTCAGACGCAAGCTAGGAAAACGTTTTCTCATAAAGGGTAAAAAAATAATATATAGGGTAATCGTTTTCTCATGGCACAGCCTTAATATAACATAAGATTTTTTTGTTGTAAAGCGGTTTCATCTATTTACATACAGTTGTAAATTATTTCCTCATCGCTATGCTTAAAAAAACAGGATCTCAGAAGAAGCAGATAGTTTTAACAAACAAATATTTGTACATATTTATGACTTATATTATCATATTAACAAATACTGTCTAAAATAGATTAGGTGAGCGCTATGAATAAGAAAAACATTTCAATTAAAGAAATTGCCAAGCTGAGCGGAGTTTCAGTCGCTACAGTGTCTCGTGTGATTAACAATAACGGGAGATTTTCCGAAGAAACACGCAAGAAAATCCTCAAAATAATTGAAGAAAATAATTACAGCACCAACGTTATAGCTAAAAGTTTACGCATGAAAAAATCTAATACGATCGGCATCATGGTGCCGGATATTAGTAATTTCTTCTTTTCCAGCATTGTTCAGGAAATCGAAAGAATCATGTTCGAGCAGGGATATTCGACAATTATTTGCAACACGGCCAGAAATATAGACAAAGAAACGGCTTATTTAAGAATGCTGGAAAGTAAAATGATCGACGGCCTTATCGTTATTTCGGGATTAAGAGAATTCGGGATCGAAAATATGTCAAAACAGATTCCTCTCGTTTGTATCGATAGAAAGCCTAAAGATACTGATAATACAGCTTTTATCGAATCCGACCATTTGGAAGGCGCCAAGCTGGCTACCACAGAACTCATTAACGCCGGAGCAACAAAAATAATTATCATGATGCACGCCTTAACGTCTTCGTCACAAGAGGCTCGTTTAAATGGCTTTGTAAGCGTTTTTAAACAGCGGCGCATCCCCATAAGCGATAATAACATCGTCAAAATTCCTAAAATGAACAAAGAAGAAGAAGTTATTTATATAAGAAATTTTTTACAAAATAATTGTGTTCTCAGCAAGAGTATTAATGGGATATTTGCTATTAATGATTCCATAGGCATTACAATCTTAAAAGAAGCAAAGACACTCGGAATAAATGTTCCCCTTGATTTAAAGGTTATTGGTTTCGATAATATACCGGAAGCAAGTATCATTACACCCGGGTTAAGCACCATTAAACAAGACTACAAACAAATAGCTAAAAAGGCATGTGAGACTTTGATCAATAGCATTAAAAGCCCTGACACTATTACTCCGGTAAGACAAGAAATTCCAGTGACATTAATTAAGAGAGGATCAACAACAGGTATTTAACTAAACCAGGTGTTGACATTTGTGATCGGCCATAGTTATAATATATTTCGTAAAGGGTAATCGTTTTCTCAATTTAATTTTAGATTTATCTGCTTATGGCTGACAATACAATTATGATCATTTATTCGCATGGGTAAACAATTACTCAAAGGGAGGCTATTATTATGAAAAAAATACTCCTGCCTTCTATGATGTGTGCCGATTTTTCATCATTAAATAGAGAAGTTAAAGAACTGGACGCTGCAGGAGCAGATGGATTTCACATGGATATAATGGACGGCCATTATGTTCCGAATTTCGGCATTAGTCCGGAAGATTATGCTGTCATCAGAAGCGCTACCAAAAAGACAATGGATGCTCACTTAATGATCCAAGAGCCTTCAAATTACATCAATTATTTTCATGAATTAGGGGCCAATATTATTTATATTCATCCTGACAGTGATAAGCATCCCGCACGGACAATAGATTCAATACACAATCTTGATATTAAAGCCGGAATAGCAATAAACCCTGATATTTCAATTGAAGTTATTAAGTCTCTACTGGATCTAACCGACTACGTTTTGGTCATGACGGTTAATCCCGGATTTTCCGGTCAAAAATATTTAAATTATGTCGATAAGAAGATCATCCGTTTAATTGAACTAAGAAACTCATATCATTATCAAATTGTTGTTGATGGAGCAATTACGCCTGATAAAATGACATATTTACATGGACTCGGTGTTGACGGCTTTGTGCTTGGTACTTCAGCACTATTTAATAAACCGGATTCATATCAGTCCATATTAAATAGCTTACACAAAAAGGAGCAATGACCCATGACTAAAATCGCGATTGGATCGGATCATGTCGGCTATATTTTAAAACCGGCCATTGTTGATTATTTAAAAGAACTGGGCTATGACGTCCATGATTTCGGTGCTTATGATCAAAAAAGAACAGATTATCCGATTTATGGGAAAAAAGTTGCCGAAGAAGTCGCCTCTGGAAATTATGATCTTGGTATCTTAATTTGCGGCACCGGAATCGGTATTTCAATCTCTGCTAATAAAGTTAAGGGCATCAGGGCCGTCGCATGCAGCGATCCATACTCCGCAGAGTTGTCCAGGCGGCATAACAACACAAATATTTTGGCTTTCGGATCACGAGTTGTGGGCAGCGAATTGGCAAAAATGATTGTAAAATCGTGGTTAGATGCAAAGTTTGAAGGCGGCCGCCATCAGCGCCGCATCGATGAAATAAGCGATATTGAAAATAATGATGCAATAGATTTCGAAAAGAATGTTAAAGCAGGAGAAAAGTAACACAATTTTATATAAACAGGCGTCATTGGGCTATCCTTCACGGGTAGTCCTTTTTTGAACTGTTTCCGTTTCATCTTCATCGTATTTCATTTTATATGCGTCTTATATTCGTCGATTCTGCATTTCTCATTAGAATCACCGCTATGAAAAATCTGTCTCAGAGACAGCCCGTTCTGGCTGCGCATTTTAGAAAAAGCATTCAGGCCTGTTTATTCAAAATCTGTGTGCCGTCTTGTCATAGCCGATTATTTTTTCTAAATTCTTCCTTCAGGTTAATAACCGGATAAACCGTCCCGATGGCTTTTTTCAAATGATAAAAAATCCCCGGCCTTATGTGCCGGGGAACAGGGTGTTAACCGAAAAGGAGTGCGTCGACGGAATACGATCCGGCACCGGTCAAAGCGAGTCCGACGGCCGCTGCTATAATCAGCAGGTTATATTCGTAGCCGTTTTTAGTGGCCCAATAACCGTTCTTTCCGTGGACCGTCACGACCGCAACCACCATCGTAACTGCGATGAGCAGTCCGGCCAGCGGCGTCAGCAATCCAACGGTCAGTAGTGCACCGCCGAGGAGTTCGGCTAAGCCGGAAAGCACTGCCATCGGGAAGCCGGGCTTAACGCCAATCGACTGAAAAAATCCGGACGTTTGTTTCAGCCCGGGACCGCCGAACCAGCCGAATAATTTCTGGGCACCGTGGCCGATAAAGGATAGGCCCAGAATCAGGCGAATAATCAATAATCCGAAACTTAACATAAGAATCACTCCATCTAAAAATAATATCGCCTTTTATCATAAACATAGAGAAAATAATTTTCAAATCATCTGCTCAAAAAACGCATCCCCGGATTGTCCGAGAATGCGTTTGGTCCGAAACAGTGCCGCTGGATGATCTCAACACGGAGATTACCGATGAGCATTCGGATTCGTTTATCCATCTCCGCTATAAGGTCATTCACAGCGGATTCAATCCGTCCGGGTGAAAGAGAAAGACAAGGCCCTCCGGAAAGAGATAAAGCACCCGTCCGGTCGCACGGAAGCGATCCGGTCATCGACAGGATCTGAACATAATCCCACCCTGCACTGGACAAATTTCAAAATCACAGGGATTCCGTCACGACTTTCCGTTCAAAAGGATCCGAGCTGATCCCTTCCGCCACAATTTTCTTTGCCCATTCTTTCGCGGAAAAGAGTGAATGGTCGCGATAATTACCGCAGCTTTCAATCGTTGTTCCCTGAACATCATTCCATGTCGCCGGTCCGGCGATAAATTCCAGGGAACCCTTCAGCGCTTTGGCAACATTCACCGGATCGTGTTCGCCCCATAGAATTAAATGAAAACCGGTCCGGCAGCCAAACGGTGAGCAGTCGATGACACCGTCAAGCCGGTCCCGCAGCAGACTGGCCAGCATGTGTTCGATCGTGTGCAGTCCGGCTGTCGGGATCGCATTTTCATTGGGCTGAACCAAACGCAAATCATAATTCTGGATGATATCGCCCTTGGGCCCGTTCTGCGTGGCAATTAATCGAACATAAGGGGCTTTGACTTTCGTATGATCAAGGGTAAAACTCTCAACTTTCGCCATGATTAAGATCTCCTCACATCGTTTATATTTTTGTTTGCGAAGTGCGATGAAAAATCGGGGCGTGCTTTTCCGGCCCTCAATGCACTGTTTTCCTGATCTTCAACTAAAAGGTCCTGCCGAGTTTCATTATACAACAGAAAGCTTATCTCCTGAAGTTTCTGCCTCTCTGCAGAAAACCCTTCAGACATTCAAACGATTTCTTTGCTGATGCTTAGAAATAGAGCAACTCCTTCTGCCAAAGAGTCTTCATCAAGGTTAAAAAACGGGCTGTGATGCGGATAATCCGTTCCTTTTCGGACATTTTTTGTACCAACAAAGATAAAACCGGCCGGTACATAGTGAGAATAGAAAGCAAAATCCTCACCGGCTAGCGTCGGCTTTAAATGAACAATTTTGTCGCTTCCAAGATACTTTTCGATCGCCTGTTCAACCAGGGCAGTGGCCTTTCTGTCATTAACCACCGGAAGCGATGGCGGTTCCCCATCCGGCAGCCCGTCCGTCTCAAAATGGAGCGTATAGGTTGAATGATACAAGTGATCGATATTGTCCAGCACCTCAACCAGTCCGCTTTTTATTTTTTCTAATGTATCCCGGTCCAGAGCACGGATCGTCCCTCCAAATTTCACGAAGTCCGGAATAACATTATGACTGGATCCCCCATGGAAATAGGTGACAGAAAGAGCCCTCGGTGCAATCGGGTCGACACACCTGTTTATGAATTGATTGACTGTGCTGATAACGGATACAGCTATATTGACAGGATCAATCGTTTCATTGACTTTTCCGGCATGACCTCCCTTTCCGTCAATTTCAATATCAAAAGCTTCCCCCGCCGCCATGGCAGGTCCGTAGACAATCCCGTATTTCCCTGTTTCAAGAGGAGACCACAGATGAAGCGCGAACGCCTGATCCACTCCGCTAAGGATGCCTGTATTCAGAATACTTCTTGCGCCGCCGACTTCTTCAGCCGGTTGAAAAACAAATCTTACCTCACCCTTAAGACTCTCCCGATGTCGGCCGAGAATCTTGGCAACGGCGAGCAGGATCGCTGTGTGTCCATCGTGACCGCAGGCATGCATGACACCGTCATTTTGTGATGTATAACTTAGACGATTTTTCTCATGAATCGGCAGGGCATCAATATCCGCTCGATAAAGCACTGTTTTCCCCGGATCATCCCCTTTTAAACGGGCAACAACTCCCGTTTTTGTCGGTTTCTCCAAGATAAAGCCACAATGAAAAGATTCTAGCAGGTTGCAAATAAAACGCGTCGTGTTATATTCCTTAAAAGATAGCTCAGGATTTTGATGGAGATATCTTCGCCAGCTGATTAATTCATCCTTTACTTGTTCAATTTCTCGTTCTATATCCAGATTATCCATAAGCATCATCTCTTTAGAAATATATCGAAACAGTAAGGAGCGGTATAGAATGAATTAGAAATAAGCTGCACCGGTGCCTATCATTTTCAGTATTTAAATGCGGGTACATAGACGCCGTTATAGATTTTCTTGATCGTCTGGGCAACGGATTGAGTCTGATAGGCTTCTACGACTTTCTTGTAGGTACTGTTGTTCTTATCTTCAGTGCGCGAAACAATGACATTGATCCATGGTTTGTTGTTCGGATCATTGAGATTCGGCTTAATACTATAGATTGAATCCTTTATAGGATCGATCTTGTTATCAATGGCGAAATTACTATTGGTGATGCCTGCAGCAAAGTCCGGAAGCAGGCTGGGAATCTTAGCCGGATCAACTTGTACAATTTTCAGATGCAGTTTATTTTCAGTAATATCCTTAACATCCGGTAAATAGCCTTTGCTTGGGTTTACTTTGATCAGCCCGGCACTCTCCAAAACTTTCAGCGCCCTCCCTGCATTTGTAACGTTGTTCGGAATGGCAATCTTATCCCCTGCTTTGATCTGTTTAATGCTTTTGATCTTGGCCGAATACACATTCAGCGGAACAAGATAGGACTGTCCGATAACCGTAAATTTATAGCCTTTTTCTTTTTCTTCTTGATGGAGAAAAGCATAGTGCTGAAAGGCCGTTAAGTCTAATTCTTTGCTGGCCAGAGACTGATTGGCAATGATTCCGTCGCTGAACTTGACCAATTTTACTTCGATATTTTCCTTTTTCAAGTTTTTATTGACTTGTTTCCAGATCGGGTCATCGCTGTCGCCGACTACGCCGACTTTAACCTCTTTTATTTTGGAGCTGCTGCCCGAAGCGGTTCCGCTGCACGCCGCAAGGCCCAGTAAAAGAACCAATGATAGAAGAATGCCGCTGATTTTTGCAATTTTTTTCATGATAAGTTTCCCCCTAATGCGATGTTTTTTTAGCAATCAGTGTGCCTATGATTTGAATGATGCTCACAATAATAAGCAGGACAATGATGGATACATACGTTGCATCTAATTGATTTTGCTGATATCCGTAGCGAATGGCAAAATCACCGATACCGCCTCCTCCGACAACACCGACAATTGCCGTTAATCCAACCAGACTAATGATTGTAATCGTCGTTACTCTGGCAATAGACGAAATTCCTTCTTTTAAATAGATCGAAAAAATGATTTGAACTGGCGATAATCCCATAGCTATACCTGATTCAATCAGCCCCTCATCCACTTCGCTTAAGGCCGATTCAATCTGCCTTGAGAAAAAGGGAGTGATACCGACAATCAGCGGAAAAATAGTGCCCTGCACGCCAACGGCGGTCCCGGAAATCAATCGAGTAACCGGTATTAAAGCAGCAATCAAAATAATAAACGGAATGGAACGAAAAAGATTAATCAGCTTATCAAAAACGTTAAAAACAAACGTATTCTCCAAAATTCCGTCTTTTTTTGTGGATACGAGAACAATACCTATGAACAGACTGAGCACAAAGGATATTCCTCCCGATAGGAGAATCATCTGCAGCGTTTGCACGATCGAGAGATAAAATTCATCAAGCACCTGAGATACATTAGGCAATAGAAATTGCACGATTTTATCCATGATTAAGCACCTCAATCGCTACATGCTTTTTCTCCAGATAGTGAGTAGCATGATCGATATCCGTTTTTTGACCGCTTAAGATGATGATCAATCCTCCCAATGGATGATCGCTCAGGATCTGGACATCTCCGGCAATAATATCCGCATCAACGTTATACTGCCTTGAAATATATGAAATTAAGGGTTCAGAAACACTGTCTGCAGAATAACTGATTTTAAGCAGCAACTGTCCCGGCTGCAATTTTACAACGGGGGAATTCGCTTTAATTAACTCCTTCACGTTTCCCAGAGTCGAGGTCGTCTCAATAAACGACTGAGTCAGCTTTTCCTGCGGGTTCGAAAAGACAGTGTATACATCTCCTTCTTCCAATATCTTTCCCTTATCAAGAACGGCGACCTTATGGCATATTTCTCTAACCACCGACATTTCATGAGTAATGACAACGATAGTCAATCCCAGTTCTTCATTTAATTTCTTCAATAAATAAAGGATTGATTTTGTTGTTTTCGGATCTAATGCACTGGTTGCTTCGTCGCACAGAAGGACTTTAGGTTGATTAACCAGCGCTCGGGCGATCGCGACGCGCTGCTTTTGGCCGCCGGACAGCTGAGCCGGATAGGAATCCTCTTTATCCGGCAATGAGACAAGCTGCAGCAATTCTTTAATTCTCTTACTCGTCTCTTTCTTTGTCAGGCCGCTGTGTTTCAAAGGGAGGGCTATATTATCGAAAACAGTTCTTGACGGCATCAGATTGAACTGCTGAAAGATCATGCCGATTTTTCTTCTAATCGTTCTTAGTTCACTCGCTTTTAACCCAACGATGCTTCTGTCCTCAAAAAATACATTTCCCCTTGTCGGTTTTTCGATACCATTGAAACACCTGACAAGAGTTGATTTCCCGGCCCCGCTGTACCCGATGATTCCAAAAATATCTCCTTTTTCTATCGAGAGATTGACATCTCTTAATACCGTGTGTGCCTTTTTACCGTCCGTAAAGACTTTGGCCATATTCTCCGTACGTATTATTTCCGACATTGTATTCATCCCCTTCTTCTCATGGCTGCGGAGCAGGGCATTTTATGCCTTTCTGACATCATGAAATGATATAAAAAGGACAAGTCTAAAGATAAAGAAGACTTGTCCTGCTTCTTCTTATCTTTTGGACACATTACGTGTTCATGGAATTGACACCATACAGTAAACTTGCTGGTTGTCGGGCTTCACAGGGCCAGTCCCTCCGCCACTCTGGATAAGAAATCATTCATTTCGTTTTCGGCATTTACTGTGAATTTTTTAACGAAACCCTTATGCTTTGCCCTCTTTCCTGTGTGCGGATAACGTTTCCAGCTGATTGATCGCAGAAAAGACGGACTCCGCAGTCACTTCATACGGCAATAAATGGATCGTTTTGTCCGGGCTCACTGCCCGTGCAGCGAGCTGGCGAATGTCGCTTTCAGGGCGTGTGCCAAGATGCAGATCGGTCAGATTCATCGGCAGATTCAATTTTTGATAAAATGGCTGAAGGCGCCGAATTTCATCCCATTTTCCCTCAAGGGCCAGCTGAACCATGATGCCGTATGCGACTTTGACGCCATGCAGGATAGGCTTTGTCTCAGGGAAAAAAGTCAGTGCATCATGTACAGAATGCGCCGCTGTAGCACTTCCATATTGGTCTGCAAAACCGCCGACCAGACCGCTGGCCATGATATTCGTTTCCATCACGGTATTCCAGGCATTGGATAAAATTCCCTGCCTCATGTCATCTACGGCCTGAACGGCATATTCGAGCGGTATATCGTGGCATAGTTTAGCAGATTCACGAGCATACAGAATAGCAAGATGATTCTGATCAACCTTTGCCAATAAACCGTTCGACTCATACCACTTAGCCAGCGTATCGGCGATGCCGGCAATAAAATACTCAATCGGAGAATCGAGAATCACTCGGGGCTCTACAAGAACAAGGGCCGACTGATTGGGAAAAGTCTGAAATCCGATCGATTCGCCGTTATCTTTATAAAACACACTAAGTGCGGACCACGCCGCACAGTTACTTGCCATGGTCGGCATCAGAACGAGCGGAAGCCTGCCTGCTTTATACGCCGAGGCTTTTGCCGTATCCATAACCTTTCCCCCGCCCAGCCCGATGATCAGATCAGCATCGTGGGTTTTTATGGCCTGAATCACCCTGTCGATTTCTTGCGGAGAACATTCGCCCCCAAAGCTCATGCCAAAAGTTTCAATCCCGGCCTGGGCCAGATCGGGAAGATAGGGAGCGGCTTTATGTAGTGATTTTATACCGTGCAGAAAAAGAACACGCCTGACAGAAAGTTTCTTAAGAATTCCCGCCAGATAATCGTATGCACCCTTTTCCGATATATATTGTTGCGGTGCAATCCTGGAAACCAAGTGAAAAGACATAAACAAGGAACTCCTTTACTGTGCAAAATGTTAAGAACACGCAATCAAAGAACGGCGGCCAGTTAATTAATTCATCGTCATTCCTCCCGTTACATTGATCGCCTGGCCCGTCATGTAGGAAGACAACGGACTGGCCAAAAAAAGTGCGACATTGGCGACATCGGATGGGTTAGCCGTCCGGCCGAGCGGTACTTGTGAACAGTCCTCCTCATAAATTTGTTCCGGTGTCATTTTCCTCAATTTTGCTCCGTCGATGCGTTCGCGGTGCTTCATGCCCGTTTCAACGATGCCGGGACAGATCGCATTAACCAGAATGCGTTTGGCGGCCAATTCTATCGCCATGACCTTAGTAAATCCAAGAACGGCGTGTTTTGAAGAACAATAATTGCCCATACAGCGGTATCCATTTTTCCCCGCCTGCGACGCAATGTTAATGATCCTGCCTTCAATTTTACCGTCAATCATTTGATGGGCAACTGCCTGCGAAACAAGATAAGTTCCCTTGGCATTGACAGCCATCACTCGGTCCCAATCTTCTTCTTTGATATCAACGGCATAGTCCATTGTCGAAATACCCGCGCTGTTTACCAGAATAGTGATCGGTCCCAAGGATTCAGCCGCTGTCCTTACCGCTTCACTAACGCTTGTTCTATCCGTTACATCCAGTTTGAGATGAATAAGCCGTTCCGATATCCTCGTATATTTCCTCTCAAATGCTATATCAGCAATGGCCACCCCAGCACCCGCTTCAAGAAATAAATCGGCGATTCCCTTTCCGATTCCGGAATTTCCGCCTGTGATAAGAACATTTTTGCCTGTCAAATCAATTGTTATCATTTGTCAATTTCAATCTCCTGACTTAGAAGGGCTATCACTCAAATAAGTGGAGCTCTTCGATTCTATCAACTGCCTCTGCTAAGACTTCTTCACTGCTCACCAGACTGATTCTGACAAAACGGCGGCCGTTCTTCCCAAAGCCTATCCCGGGGGCAACAACAATATGGGCCCGGTCAAACAGCAGGTCAGAAAGGGACTGGCTATCATAGCCATCGGGTACCTTTAACCAGGCAAAGAATGTACCCGATGGCGGCACAACATTCCAGCCGATACGCCGCAGGCCGTCGATCAATACATGACGCCTGCGCTGATAGACGGCAACAATGTCGGCTGCGCATTTTTGAGACGACTGCAACGCACAGGCTGCAGCATCCTGAACCGCACCGAATACTGTGCTGTAAGCGTGCATATGAAAATGGTTCAGGGCCTGAATAATTGAAGCATTGCCCACAGCAAATCCAAATCGCCAGCCTGCCATATCATAAGTCTTCGACATTGTATAGACTTCGACACCGACGCTCTTGGCATCCTTAGTCTGCAACAGGCTCAGCGGTTTATTGTGATCAAAACCAAGCGAAGCATAAGCAAAATCATTGAGCACGGGAATATTGTGCGCTTTTGCAAACTCAATGGTTTCCTGATAGAATGCTTCTGTGGCCAGTGCTCCGGTCGGATTATTTGGATAATTCAGCAGCAGCAATCGCACCTTTTTTAAAACGTCAGCAGAAATGCGGCTGTAATCCGGGAGAAATTGATTCGACTCGGTCAGCGGCATTGAGTAAGTCCTGGCTTGCGATAGAATGGCTGAAGAATAATAGATGGGGTAGCAAGGATCCGTAATGAGCATATAGTCTCCGGGATTCAGCAGAACCTGGGGAATTCCCGTGATGCCGATATGAGCCCCATGGAAGACGGCGACCTCGTTTAACGGATCCAGCGTCACCCCGTACTCTTTTTTATAGAAATCGGCAATCGCCAATCGAACGTTTTCCTTTCCAAGAAAGGGAGGATAGGCTTGATTTTCCGGTTTGTCAACTGCTGTCTTCAATGATTCAACAATGTGGGAGGGAGTCGGAAGATCCGGATTTCCCTTCGAAAGATTGATAAACGGCTTGCCTGCATCCTCCGATTCGGCTAATTTGTTGTCCAACTGATCGAAAAAGTTAACAGGAAGTTGCTTTACACGTTCAGAAGGCTGAAAATAAACCAATAGTACTTCCTCCTTCTTTTCTTCCATACAAAACGAACGGGGCTCTAATTCTTACTTATACCGAATACCAACGGTGCCAGCTGTTCCAAGTAAACCGCATCCGTTGAATCAAAATTATTAAATAACGGACTGTCCAAATCCAAAACGCCAAAAAAGCGATGATGGCCAGGCCAAAACACAGGTACGACAATTTCTGAGTTTGAGCGTGAATCACAGGCAATATGCCCGGAAAATTTATGAACATCCGCAACAATTTCCGTTTTCTTCGTAAATGCAACCTTGCCGCAAACGCCTTTTTTGAGAGGAATGTGCATGCAGGCCACCCTTCCCTGAAACGGGCCCAATATTAATTCATCATTCTTCCAGCGATAAAACGTTGTGCCATTTAAGTTAGGCACCTTTTCATAAATAAGAGACACCATATTGCTCATGTTAGCGACTAGGTCAAATTCGTGGTAAAACAAAGCCTGAATGTACTTAATCAAGTCAACATATATTTCTTTTTTCCCCATGTCCATTCCTGCCATCCCGTTTTTGTTACTGATTCTACAATTGTGAAAAATAACATCCGCCATCTTTTTCAGTGATTGCTGCAATCGCTGTATCCACAACTTTATCTCGTGCATACGGAAATAAAGCAGGAGTTCTTCAGGCAGCCTTGGAATCGAATTCTCAAATGATCAAAAACTCGCTCACCGTTCACTTTTTCGATAAATTAAAAATCGGCACTGCCTCACGCAGTCTTTAGTAAAAAACGCACTTTTACTTTCTTATATGTATAGACAAGCCTATTTTACTGCAAATAAACGGTTGAGTGTTTTTAATTCTGTTCCTTCTTTTCTAATAAATTAATCTAAATTCTATATATATAATTCCAATATGTCAACTGAGATTAGTAGATAATATGTATACATTTTGCGACAATCGGCCTTTAAAACATGTTGCTAGGCACTAAAAAAGATGATTCCCCCAGCAAAGGAATCATCCTTCCGGCCCATTAAGTTTCCAAAAATACGAACGGTCTTATCCCGGCCAGATATTCTCCCGCTCACGCGGATTCAGTGTTTTATCAGCCAATTCAGGCCCTCTTCCGGCCAGATTCACCGTTCTATCGGCCAATTCAGGCTCCCTTCCGGCCAAATTTGCGGCTCTATCGGGCTCCCTTCCGGCCAGATTTGCGGCTCTATCGGCCGATTTGGGCTCCCTTCCGGCCAAATCCACCGTTCTATCGGCCGGTTCAGGCTCCCTTCCGGCCAAATTTGCGGCTCTATCGGCCGATTCAGACCCCCTTCCGGCCAAATTCACCGTTCTACCGGCCGATTCAAGCCCTCTTCCGGCCAAATCCACTCTTCTATCGGCCGATTCAGGCTCCCTTCCGGCCAGATTCGCGATTCTATCGGCCGATTTAGGCCCTCTTCCGGCCAGATTTGCGGCTCTATCGGCCGATTTGGGCACCCTTCCGACCAAATTCACTGTTCTATCGGCCGGTTGGTCGCCGCGCCAGAATCAGAGAGCAGGCAGACCAGTTTAGGAGTTCCGGTCTCCGGCCGCTTTTTTCTCAATTCAGTCCTTTAGTCGACGGCCGCTTGCCTAATGCCAGATAAGTTTCCGCAACATGTTCCGGCGTGAAGCCGTACTCCGCCGTCACACGGCTGCCCGGCGCCGACGCGCCGAAGCGGCCGATCGTCACCAGCGCCCCGTCCGTCCCGACAAACTCGTGCCAGCCGAGCGGCGACGCCATCTCGATGCCGACCCGCGCCCGGACGTCCGGCGGCAGCACCCGGTCCCGGTACGCC
>NZ_JAUUBW010000039.1:0-24948 GCF_036598985.1 Sporolactobacillus sp. KGMB 08714 | reverse complement strand
AGCTGTTTGAATTGATTGAAGGGTGGGCCCCTTCTCAATTGCGCTTGGCTTTTGTTCAGTTTTCAAGGAACATTCCATTTGGAAAATAAATGGTGGGCCTGAGTGGACTTGAACCACCGACCTCACGCTTATCAGGCGTGCGCTCTAACCGGCTGAGCTACAGGCCCATTATAAATAAAGATATAATGGAGCGGGTGATGGGAATCGAACCCACGACCAGAGCTTGGAAGGCTCTTGTTTTACCACTAAACTACACCCGCGCGACGATATGGTCGGGAAGACAGGATTTGAACCTGCGACCCTCTGGTCCCAAACCAGATGCTCTACCAAGCTGAGCCACTTCCCGATATGGTGCGCCCTAGAGAACTCGAATCCCCAGCCTTCTGATCCGTAGTCAGACGCTCTATCCAATTGAGCTAAGGGCGCATAATAAATAAAAATGGTGCGGTCGAGAGGACTCGAACCTCCACGAAGTTGCCTCCACTAGCCCCTCAAGCTAGCGCGTCTGCCATTCCGCCACGACCGCATAATAATGAATATGGTGCGGGTGAAGGGACTCGAACCCCCACGTCGCCAAACACTAGATCCTAAATCTAGCGCGTCTGCCAATTCCGCCACACCCGCTGAAAATGAGCCACGAAGGATTTGAACCTTCGACCCTCTGATTAAAAGTCAGATGCTCTACCCCTGAGCTAGTGGCTCATGTGGCTGGCCCAGCTGGATTCGAACCAGCGCATGACGGTACCAAAAACCGCTGCCTTACCACTTGGCTATGGGCCAAAAACCTATATAAAACAAGGCACGTTGTTAAGTTTCCATACCGTCCAATAATGACGGACCCAATCGGACTTGAACTGACGATTTCCCGCATGGCAGTTAACCACTGCACCGCGGGTCCGCGCAATCCAATCAAGTAATGCATTAACGGTGACCCATGCGGGACTCGAACCCACAAACCCACCGTAAAAAGGTGGCGTCTCAACCGCTTGACGAACGGGCCACAATAAAAAAGCAAAATAATGGCGGAGAAGGAGGGATTCGAACCCTCGCACGATTTACACCGTCTACTCCCTTAGCAGGGGAGCCCCTTCAGCCAGCTTGGGTACTTCTCCATGGCTCCACAGGTAGGGTTCGAACCTACGACCAATCGGTTAACAGCCGATTGCTCTACCGCTGAGCTACTGTGGAATAAGTGGTCTTCCTACAAAAACAGAGGAAATTTTACACTACTTACACCAATTTGTCAATCAAGCCCTAACAGCATTCTTCTTCTTTCTCGTCCTTTTGACGACTTTACTAATTTAGCACAAAACCCAAGACCACGTCAACCCTTTTGTTCATTTTCCCGATCATTTCTTTCAGCACGTTTTTCCCGCTTCATTAATTGAATCTTTCCGCCGCATGCAGCGCAGACATATCGCCTTGTATCAAGGCGCCTTCTTCGGATAAACGAGGCCCCGCATCTTCGGCAATGATAGATGTATTGCAAAACTGAAGAATTGCCCATTCCGGGAATCGCTCCGCAATACCTGGATCCACCGACCTGCCGAAGCAATTTTTTAAAGTCGGAATCTCTGTGCTTATAGCCGCCCCCGCCCAGATGCAGATGGTAATGGCATAATTCGTGTTTAATGATTTTTATAAATTCTTCTATTCCGAAATGCAGCAATTGGTGCTTATTGAACTCCAGACAATGGCTGCTTAAGAGATAGCGTCCTCCCGTCGTTCTCAGCCTTGGATTAAAGACCGCTTGGTGGCGGAACGGGAGATGGAAACTTTCGATTGAAACATGCTGCACAAGTTTCTGCAGTTCTTCGTCAGTCATGACGCCCGTCCTCTCCGAAAAATGTTATTCATGAAGCTCTGTATCAAAGCCGCTGCATTCTCCCGCTGCAGGCTGATATGCAGGAGACGTTCACATCTTCTTTTGCGGATCGATCATCGTTAAAGAAGCCCGTCCCTTTTCAAGATCAATGCCATCGATCCAGACTGTGACGATTTGACCGACGCTGACAACGTCAAGCGGATGCCTGACAAAATGTTCGGAAAGCCTTGAAATGTGAACAAGTCCATCCTGTTTCACGCCGATATCCACAAAAGCACCGAAATCCACAACATTGCGGACCGTCCCTTCAAGCCTCATGCCTTTTCGCAGATCTTTCAATTCCAGTACGTCTGTTTTCAGAATCGGCTGTCTGACATCCTCGCGCGGATCGCGGCCCGGCCGGATCAAGGCTTCAATCATATCCTTGAGCGTCGGCTCTCCGATTGCAAGTTCGGCAGCTGTTTGCGGAATATTCAGGGCTTCAAGCCTGTTCCTCAGATTTTCCGAGCCGATCTCCGCCATCCGGCAGCCTATTTTTTTTAAAAGTTTTCTGGCTTCCGCATAACTTTCCGGATGTATCGGCGTATTGTCGAGCGGTTCGCTTCCGCCGCTTATTCTCAGAAAACCGGCGCATTGTTCGAAAGCGCGGATTCCGAGACGCGGCACTTCTTTCAGCTGCTCGCGGCTGTCGTATTTCCCTCTTTGGCCGCGTTCCGCAACCAGATTGGCAGCAACCGTTTTCGACAGGCCCGCCACGTAGCAGAGCAGTTCCGGAGACGCCGTGTTCACATCGACGCCGATCCTGTTCACAACCGTTTCAACGACGAAGCCGAGTGATTCATTCAGTTCTTTTTGCGACACGTCGTGCTGGTATTCACCGACACCCACGGATTGGGGATCGACCTTAACCAGTTCGGCGAGGGGATCCTGAAGCCGCCTGGCGATCGAAACGGCGCTTCTTTCCTCGACATGCAGTCCGGGAAATTCCCGCCGTGCCGCCGCAGAGGCGGAGTACACGCTCGCCCCTGCCTCATTGACAATCACATAATAGACCGTTCTGCTCCGAACCTCTTTTAAAGTTTCCGCAATAAACGCTTCGGTTTCACGGGATGCCGTTCCGTTACCGATTGCAATCATGTCCACATGATACTTATCAATCAGTGACAGTACCGTTCGGCGTGCGGACTCAATCTCGGACCTGGGGGGCGTCGGATAGATAAGCGATATGTCGAGTACCCTGCCGGTCGGATCAACCACTGCAAGCTTGCAGCCGGTCCTGTAGGCCGGATCAACGCCGAGTACCGTCTTTTCCTTTATCGGCGGCTGAAGGAGCAGGCCGCGGAGATTTTCCGAAAAAATATGAATGGCCTGCCGTTCCGCCTTTTCAGTCAGCTCCTGGCGAAGTTCCCGTTCAACGGCGGGTGCGATCAGCCTTTTGTAGGCATCCTCGGCACAGTCATTAAGAATGCCCACTGCGGATGTTTTCTTTCCTTTGATAAGGGCCCGTTTAAGAGCCGGCACGATCCTGTCTGCCGGTGCCTCAACCGCCGCCCTCAGGATGCCCTCCCGTTCTCCGCGATTAATCGCCAGAATACGGTGCGGCGCGATCTTTTTGGCCGGCTCCCGATACTCATAATACATTTCGTACACTCGCTTCTCGTCCCGGTCTTTATTTTTCCCCGCCCGGACAAGAAGCACGCCCCGGGCGAATGTTTCCCGCCGCGCCAGCGCACGCAGGTCGGGGGCGGCGGCCAGACGTTCCGCCACAATGTCCCGGGCGCCCCGGATAACATCGTCGACGGTATAAAGGTCTTTTTTTTCAGATATGAATTGTGCCGCCCTTTCTTCAACAGACGCTCCGGGAAGGCTTGTCAGCCAGCCGGCAAACGGTTCAAGTCCTCTGTCCCGGGCAACGGCCGCCCTCGTTCTCCGCTTTTGCCGGTAAGGCAGATAAAGGTCTTCGACATCGCGCAATTTGGCGGCATGATCGATTTTTCGTCTTAAGTGTTCATTCATGCTGCCAAGCTCTTCAATCCGGGCAATGACCTCCTTTTTCCGCTTTTCCAGTTGCTGCCTGTAAACATAGGCGTTTTGAATCTGCTCTATCTGAACCTCGTCAAGCCCTCCGGTCATTTCCTTCCTGTAACGGGCAATGAAAGGAATCGTGTTGTCGTCCCCCAAAAGACGGATCACCTGTTCAGCTTGATTCGTGGCAATCCCCAGATCTTTCGCAATATGTAGATATATATCCTCCACTTCCCGGCTCCCCCTCTTCCCTATTATCATAGCAGAAACACATGCCTTTCGGTTTCATCTTTCCGTTTTAAAAGCGAATAAAAAAAAGCCCTTTCCGCAAGCCCGGTACTGGGCCAATGAAGGACAGTTCGGTTTGTCATTCGTCGATTCAATGCTGCCGGCGGCCGGAGCCGCAAATCTAAAGGCAACCGTTTCGATTCGGAAATGTTGCGCCCGGATCCGGGTCGGTTTTTACTTTCTGAATTCTTTCAAGAAATTTATAATTCAGCTAATTTTTCAGAGCCTTCCCCGGAAAAAGTCTCTCTGAGTTTCCGCAAAGCCCTTCGCTGAAGACGCGACACATGCATTTGAGAAATCCCCAGCCGCTCTCCGGTTTCCTTCTGGCTCAAAGTATCAAAGTATGTGCAGACAATTATTTCTTTTTCACGATCCGTTAAAACCCGGAACGCCTTTTCAAGAAGTATTTTTTTGTTTATCTTTTCATAGCCTTTATCCTGGTTTCCGACGATATCAAGGAGTGTGACGGTTCCTCCTTCGGCATCGGATTCAATCTGCGAATCCACCGAAAGAGTGTTGTAGCTTCGGGTCATCTCCATTGTCTCCAGGATACTTTCTTCGCTTTCTCCGACTGCCTCGGCAATTTCCTCTATTCTCGGCGAACGCTGCAGATTGTTTGTCAGCTCTTCCGCCGCCTTTTTAATCTTCGGTCCGAGTTCCTTAATGCGCCTCGGCACATGAACGCTCCATGTCTTGTCCCTGATGTAGCGCTTAATTTCGCCAATGATTGTCGGAACGGCAAACGATTCGAAACTGCGGCCGTAAACCGGATCGAATCGTTTCAGTGCGGAAATCAGGCCGATCATCCCCACCTGAAACAGATCTTCGCGCACGTCCCTGTTTCCGGCAAATTTATTCGAAAGCACTCCGACCAGATTTTCATAACGGCTGATCAGCTTGTTCTGCAGAGATTCATTGCCGGGATCTTTCTGGTAGGCTAATATCTGCTGAATGTCATTCTGTTGCTGTTGAGACTTTGTCGGCACTACGCTCCACCCCGTCTCTTTTAAGAAACTTGATCATCTTGACAACGACGCCGAACTCGCTGCTGATGGTGACCTCGTCCATCAGCGAGTCGATCAAGAAAAGCCCCATCCCTCCTTCGTTTACCTGATTTAAAGACATAGAAGCATCAAGCGGCCTGAGCCCTTTAAGTACTTTTTGAAGATTGAAGCTGTTTCCGGTATCTATGACCGTGATGCTCAGCGAATGTTTGCGGCATTCAATCATGATCTGTATGTTTCCTGCGGCACAGTGTTTATAAGCGTGATTGACCACGTTTGTGCAGGCCTCCGAGACGGCAATTTTAATATCCTCGATATCATCAAAAGGATAGCCCAGTCTGTATGCCGCTCCGGAGCTTGCCAGTCTGGCGATGCAGACATACTCGGGCTTCGCGGGAATCGTCAGTTTGATGATATCCACTGTTTTGTCCATTAATCAATTGTCCCCCTCGGCGATTTTTTCTCTTTTTAATATTTCCATCAGTCCCGTGATGTTGAAAAGGCGCTCCACGCGCGGCGACATGCCGGCAACTGAAAACCGGCAGTGATGGCGTGCGGCGGATTTAAGTGCGGCAATGATGACGCCGAGCGCCGTGCTGTCAATATAAACAGTCCCGCTCAGATCAAGTGTAACGCCGGCCCCGTTGATTTCCGTCAGCGGAAGCAGTTCCTTTTTCAGATCCGGTGCCGTGTAGACATCAATTTCTCCTTTGACAGTAACAAAAAACAGCCTGTCCGCCATTTTCCGGCGCTCAACACAAATGTTCATTGTCAACCTCCCGAATTCGCAAGTGCTTTAAATATTCATTACCCGCTTCTTGTGGACCGCAAACTCAAAATTTCACGGCAATAAATGTAAAATCATCATGTAATTCAAAATCCTGCATTTTCTCCAGTTCATAAAAAACTTTTTCAGCCAGTTCCTGCGCGGGCAGATTCATGTATCTCCGAATCAGGGCAATCAGCCTCTTCCGTCCGATAAATTCATTGTCGATCCGGCTCTCCGTCACCCCGTCCGTCAGCAGAATGATCATGTCTCCCGCCGCCACAGGCTTCGTGTATTCCGTATACCCTGTTTTGGGCGAGAGCCCGAGTGCAGGCCCGCGGGCTTCCAGATCGTCGAATCGATCGCAGGCCGACGTGTAATAAAAACCGGGTTCATGTCCTGCGGATGAGAATGAGAAAGTACGCCCGACGGGATCATAGACCCCGTAAAACATCGTGATAAACATGCTCGGATCCACATTCCGTTCAACAACGCGGTTCAGGCTGGCCAAAACGCCCGGCGGGCCCTGGCGGTTTTCAGGCAGGCTGTCCATCGCATATTTAATCATCGACATACACATTGCCGCAGGGATTCCCTTTCCGACGATATCGGCCACTGCTACGCCGAGGACACCGTTTTCGCCTTGAACAAACTGATAATAATCGCCGCTCATTTTCTTGGCCGGCTCACTGAAAACGCCGATGTCCGCGAAAGAACAGTCGGGGACCGTCCCTTCCAGAAGCGCCCTCTGAACATCGGCCGCAATGTCGATTTCCGTGTCCAATTGTTTCTGACGGTTTTTGAGGCTCTGGTATTCGCGATAGTCGGCACCGTAGCCGGCCATCACTTCCATCAGAAATTCAAGCGAAGCCGCAATCCGTTCATCGACGGGCCCGATCATCCGGCTGACCACATCGATATGTGCGCCGATGACATCATCCGGCGTCACGCCGTTTTCCATCATTTTACGGCTCAGTTTCTGCCCTCTTTGAAGGACTGTCTCCTTTCGCTGCGCGATGTAGTGGGTCAGCATGATTTTATACATAATCAGGCGTTCGTTATGATCCATCCTTTCCTGCCCCTCCCGTCGGTCCCGATCAAACACCGGGCACAGTTTGCGTGTATTTTTACATTTTCCGACAGCCAGCCGCCCTTTTTGCAAAACCAAAAACATGATCTTATTGATTATTATTTCATGCCGGTACAGGCAAGGCAAATTTTTGGCGATAAAATACAGAAAAATAGAAAAAGAGACATTTTTCCGTCTTACCGGAAAAATGTCTCTGTCCGTTCTCTTCCCGAGGGTGCATGCAATGCCGCTGAGAAGTCTAGAAGTCAACCAAGCTGAGACTGATCTGTATGGCCTTATTGACCCGCCCCATCATCTCTTCATCCAGATGGGCGATTTTATCTGTCAGACGCTGTTTATCAATGGTTCTGATTTGTTCCAGCAAGATAACAGAGTCACGGTCGAAGCCATAGCGCTTTGCATCAATCTCCACGTGAGTCGGAAGTTTTGCTTTTTGAATCTGGGCGGTAATCGCTGCTACAACAACCGTCGGGCTGAAGCGATTGCCGATGTCGTTCTGGATAATGAGCACCGGCCGGACACCGCCCTGCTCAGACCCGACGACAGGAGAAAGATCCGCAAAGTATACATCCCCGCGCTTAACAATCACTCCTTTACACCCCGCTAACTAGGCGTTCCAGAGTAATCTCTGCCTCCTCTTCAGCAAGGAATGCCTCCGAAGCAATGTTCAGGTTGATTTTTGCCATTTCCATATAGCCTTGACGCATGATCTCGCGAACATGGCCTCTGTTTCGTTCACGTAAATACATTCTGATAGCACGATGGAGAAACTCACTGCGATTCATTTTATCCTGACTGGCGATTCCGTCTATTTCATTCAGCAAATGCTGCGGTAAACTGAGCATGATTTGTTTCAATTTCGATTCGGACATGCCTGCACCCCCACCACTTTCGTCAGAAAGTCTCTTTTCGTTTCTAGGCTTTATCTTAACATTCTCAAAATGGTTTTGCAAAGCAATTTCCGGCAAAAATCGAGTTTTGTCTCTTATTTTTTATAAAATTTAACTTTTTTGTAGAAAAACGCAGGCAGCGCGCTTCCGATGCCTTTTTTCAGTCTGCCGGAACCGGTTTTTCAGCGTCCTGCCGCTATCCTTTTTAACGATCGGCAAGAACAGGGTTTATGGAGCCGATTCGTTTCCCGTTTTTCCAGAAGACTCTCGGAACGCGCGGATGGATCATGCTGGTGACTTCGTAATTGATCGTCTGCAATTTTTCAGCAAGCTGGTCGGCCGTGATTTCGTCGCTGCCGTCTTCGCCGATCAGTGTGACTCTTGTGCCGATCGGGAAAGAAGCGGGGAGGCGGCACATCAGCTGATCCATGCAGATGCGGCCGACAATCGGGCAGCGGATGCCGCCGATGAGGATATCCGATCCTGACAGAGCTCTCAGCCAGCCATCGGCATAGCCGATCGGCACGGTTCCGATCCACTCGTCGTTTTCCGTGCGGTACGTCGCCCCGTAGCCGATTGCCGATCCGGCCTTCACCTTTTTAACATGAGTCAGACGGCTGTGGAGAGAAAGCACCCGCTCCAGCTTAAAAGGCAGTTTCGCAGCCATTTCCGGCGAAGGGGCCAGCCCGTACATGGATATGCCGTACCGGACCATATTGAAAAGATGGCGTTTCTCGGCCGGATATTTCAGTGTCGCGGCACTGTTGCCGCAGTGAATCAGCGACGGATGAATACCCAGGTCGGAAAACCAGTCGATCATCGTTTCAAAGCGCCGGTACTGCTCATTGAAATACGTTTCGTCATTCTGATCCGCTGTCGCAAAATGAGTAAACAGCCCCTCGGCCACAAACCGCCTGTCTTTGCCGATCTCTCCGGCCAGTGCCTCCGCCTCTTGCCGGCTGCGGATGCCGATCCGGCCCATGCCGGTGTCGCAGGCAATGTGCAGAAACACCGGTTCCTCGGAACGATAAGTCCGGCAAGCCTCCTCCAGCCATTTTTTCTGAAACACGGTCAGTGAAATATGATACTTAGCCGCCAGTCCGGCATCTTCGGGCCGGATCGGCGAAAGGACAAGTATGGGCGCCTCGATTCCGTGTTTCCGAAGCGCCAGCGCTTCATCAAGCAGCGCTACCGCCAGCCATTCCGCTCCGTTTTCAAGAGCCGTTTCAGCTACATAAACGGCCCCGTGGCCGTAGGCATTCGCCTTGACCACCGCCATGAGCGCCGTATCTTCGGGAATCCTTTTTTTCATGTTCGCGACATTGTCCGCAACTGCGTCCAAATCAATGTCGGCCCATGTTTCTCTGAAAAAAGACGTTTCCATTTTCCGTCCCCAGCCTTTATATTTTATATATTCTGGAAATAAAGCCCTAATTAAACATATAAATCCTATTTTATCCGGATCTGCCCCCGGCAACAATCCATTTTCTATTTAATCACTTCTCGGCGGAAAACGGAAGACGGCTGACAATCCGTTCATCTGCTTTTTTCAGATAAAAAATCCGGCCTTATTAGGTCCCGGCACAGGCAAAGCCTTTGCTGCGGAGGACGGAGACGGCCATGGCATTTTTACTTCCTCATATAAAGAAAACTTGCCGATTGGCAAGCCTTTAGGCGAAGCCAGAGGCTTAGTTGCACTTATACTATAATCCGCTCAATTTTAAACCCTCCTCATAGTACAAAAAGAGCCTCTGCCGGGGGCGGCAGAAGCATCCGCTTTTTTGTCTGATGACTTGTTTTACTTTACGACCGTTCCGTTCATGGACTGTGCAACGGTAATCAGCTCATCCTGCGTCAGCTTATCGGAAGCAAGAAAATAATCCGTGCCGCCGTAAGACCAGGTGAGGGTATTGTTGTTCACCGATCCAATCGAAAATCCGAGATTGGCCGGATCGCCGCTGGCAAGTACCGGTACATCGGATGCCGCCGCCGAACTCTTTGATTCAATGAGTGTAAAGGGCTTCTGTCCGCCGTATTTGAGTACATATTTTTCCCCGGCCTGCGTTGTCTCGGGCGTCATCGATGACAGGGTCGAACCGGAAATCCGCGCCGTCGGATATTGCACTTTAAAGGTTTCCGCAGCCGCCTGGGCTGCCTTCGTCTGCCCGATCCGCGCCGCCGTCATATTTTTGTTCACATCGAAAATGCTCTTGTCAAGAGAAGGATTCACTTTGAAATTTTTGAAAACCACCGTCACAATAATATTCTGATCTTTGTCCAGAATCCGGACGTTCACCGGAGTCAGATCTTTATTCAGAGCGATCTGCTGATTGGACAGCTGGGCTGTGTTGTAATTGGTTTTTGTATTAAAAACATACTGATTCTCTTTTGCCGTAAAACCGGGATTCGGGTCATTCAGGATGTCCTTGGCCAGGGAATGGTAGAGATAGGCCTGGCTGCGGTTATTCGGCCAGTTGCTCTCGAACCGGTAGCTTTTATTCAGTTCGGGTGTCAGCACAAAAACGCCGTCCGAATTGCGCAGAATCATCTGATTGTTGCCCTTGTTGCCGTCACTAAGTGCCACTCTGTAGTAGTATGGTTTCTGAAAGGAAATATGCGCCTGATACGTTTGTTTTTTTCCGTTATGCTGAAAAGTCATCGTCGCGTCCGTCTGATAGCTGTTGATGTTCTCTATTTTTTTGCTGAGATCCTGAACAACGTCTTTTTCCGACTTTGCCCCGCACCCCGATAAAATAGAAACGATCAGGACTAAAGCAAACACTGCAGCCGACCATCTTTTCATTCGTATCCAACCCCTTTGCCTCTATTCGGTGACAAAGGAGGGATTCTATACTAGCACATCGCGTCATGGTAAAGCCGATGCAGAACGGGAGGAATCCGTTCGATCAGATCCGACGCCAGGACGTCCAGCATGGAATGGCCGGTGCGCACCAGGTCGTCGGCAACCGCACCGTGAAGATAAACGGCGTTGCAGATCGCGTCCATCATCCGCCGATGCTGGAGCAGGAAAGCAAAGATAATGCCTGTCAGTACATCCCCGGATCCGCCTTTTGCCAGTGCCGCATTCCCGGTTGTATTGACGGCCTGTTCGCCGTCAGGCGCCGTAATGATCGTGTTTTTTCCTTTTAATACAAGATAAACGTGATATTTCTCCGCGAAAGCCCTCGCCATATTAAAGCGGTTTTCTTCCACGTCTTTAACGGACAAATCCAGAAGGTGAGCCATTTCCCCCGGATGCGGGGACAGGACGGCAGGTACACGGCGTTCACGAAGCAGCTCCAGCATGCCTTTTAAATGGTAAATTCCATCCGCATCAATGACACATGGAATTTCCCCGTATTCCAGTACGCGCCTCACAAGCACCGCCTGCTCCGGTTCACGCCCGAGTCCCGGACCGACGGCAAGCCCCGACAATCCTTGAAAATCGAGAGCCTGCCGCTGCATATACATCGTTTCCGGCAGCAGTGCGGCGATGACCGGACGCACCTGATCGGGGACACTGACCTTCAGCAGCCCGATACCCGAGCGAAGCGCCGCCTTAGCCGCGAAGAAAGCCGCGCCGGACATTTGCGGCGAACCGGCAATCAGGAGGCCCTTCCCGTGGGATCCCTTATGTGAAAAAGGATCGCGTCTCGGCAAAGTCCGCACGATATCTTCTTCCTGCCATACCTTTCTCTTGATGTCCAGGTTTTTGAAGGCCGATTCAGGAATGCCGATCCGGACGGTCCGGACTTCGCCGAAGTGCCGAGCAGCCGGCCGGACAAACTGTGCCAGCTTCGGGCACCCGACCGTCAGGGTCAGATCGGCATTGACGCACTCATGTGCAAACGGTTCCCCGTCCGCCGATACTCCGCTCGGAAGATCAACGGAAACGACCCGGGCGCCGGAGCGGTTGATCAGTCCGATCACTTGAAGATAATCGGGATAAGGCGTCCCGTGAATGCCTGTGCCGAGCAGGGCGTCGATAATCAGATCCGCCTGTCCGACGCTGGCTGCGAAAGCTTCTGCGTCTTCCGTCACCCGGCGGACCGTTCCCCCGGCAGCCAGGTAAGCATTCATGTGATAAGCCGCATCTCCCGTCACTTTCTCAGGATCGGGCAGAAGCCAAGTTTCTTCATGAACGGCCCGGCTGTCGAGCAGCTGCCGGGCAACGACAAAACCGTCGCCGCCGTTGTTCCCCTTGCCGATGATGACAATCACTTTCTCTCCCTTTTTCAGTTCGGGGGCAAGCTCCGCAAAAACCGCCTGTCCCGCATTCTCCATGAGCAGCGGCCCTCCCAGCCCGATCTGCTCCATGGTATAACGATCAATGGCCTGCATCTCTTTCCGCGATACGACGTGCACAATAGTCCCTCCCAGCGTAATAAACTATATGAGACAAAGTCTGTAATTATGCAGACTAGCATGACGGGCTTTCAATAACTGCCACCGACGCGGCGGCGGTATCCGTATGCGTGATCGAGATATGGATCGCCGCGCCGGGAGATGTCCTGTCTTTCATAACCGGACGCCCGAGCGAATTGTCGAGAACCGTCAGATCCTGAAACGACAGATTTGCACCGAGGCCTGTCCCCTTCGCTTTCGCATAAGCCTCTTTTGCCGAGAATCGGCCGGCCAGAAATTCCGCTTTTCGTTTGGCCCCAAGAAGAGAAAACTGTCTGCGCTCTTCCGGGGTCAGAATACGGCTGATAAACGCCTGATCATCAATATGTTTCGTCATTCGCTTTATTTCAGTAACATCGATACCGATACCCGTAATCATATCTGTCCTCCGCCATCTCAATCTTTCGGATTCAGCCGGAAAAACCGGTCACGGCTTTTTTAAACTTTTCTCTCCGTCCCGGCTGTTCATCCTGTCATGATCCGGCCCGAGCACCGGCCGGCAGATAAAATTTCTCTTTCACTACCACTGTCATCCATTTTACCCTATACTTAATGGAAGATCATTTTTTAAGGAGGTCGGCCGGAACGTGTTTATCCGAAATGAGCCTTTTAAAGTTTTTCTGAAACATTATCCTGTCACTTTTCTCATTCTGGCAGTCGACATAGCGATCTATCTGATGCTTTTAATTACCGGAACGTGGAGAATCGCTCCGTTTTTTGCCTACCAGTTCTTCCAATACACGGTAGGTTCAAATGCCGCCATTCTGCAGGGAGCCTGGTGGGAACTGATCACACCGGTTTTCCTGCACGTCACGTTCCCTCATATTCTTTTCAACGCCTTCTCCATCCTGATTTTTGCCCCTGCGCTTGAAACAATGCTCGGAAAATGGCGGTTTCTGACCGCATTTCTGGGAACGGGCATCGCCAGCAATGTCGCCGACCTGCTTCTGCAATCGTCCGGATACAGTCATTACGGCGCCAGCGCCGCTGTTTTCGGGCTGCTCGGCATCTATCTTTATCTGATTGTTTTCCGCGGTCATCTGGTCTCCCGCCCGGACCGGATTATCATTATCGTTATGATTCTTGTCGGCATGATCAGCTCGTTTGCCGATCCCAACGTCGATGTGCTCGGCCACTTTAGCGGTTTCCTCTCGGGATTTGTGCTGGCACCGATCTTGTTTATCAACGCCCCGACCCGATAAACGGACTGCCGGAAGCGAAAAATATAGCGCCGGGGTCCTCTCTTTGATTGAATTTCACCCGGAATTTCGTCATACTTAGGACAGTAGCTCGACATTTTATTTATTTTGAAGGGAGATCATTTTATGGCTTTTGTCATTACTTCGGCTTGTCAGAATGAGAAAGCGGGTGAATGTATCGAAACGTGCCCGGTTGATTGCATCGTTGAAGGTGAAAAACAAATGTATATCGACCCCGACGTCTGCATTGATTGCGGCGCCTGTGAGGCCGTTTGTCCGGTTGAAGCCATCTATCCGGAGGACGAGGTCCCCGAAAGCGAACAGAAATACATTCAGCTTAACCGCGACTTTTTCAAAAATAGATAAAGAAAAGCCTGACGAAGCCAGGGATCAGCGACAGCTGAGCCTTGGCTTTTCTTGTACCCATTCCCTGCTTTTTATGTTTCCCGATTTGTATAAAACAGGCCGCCGGCGGGTTGCCTTTTGACCGGCTGAATGCTGCACAATCCGATGGCCGGCCGGTTGGCCCTGTTGCAGGCAGACATTTCCTTCTTTATATTGGCATATCGGTGCTGCGTTCCGCGGGCAAGCGGGAGCTTTTTTGATCAATGACAGCACGTTCGATTCAATCCGGTTTCCCGGTCAATCATAAGTAATATTAAAAAGCCTGCACCTTAAATCCATTCAGCTCTATATGGCAAGGATATGAAGCATATCTTTCCTGTATCCGCTATTTTTGAATCATTCCCCCGGAATGACGGGGGCAGGCGGAAACTACCTTTGAACTCTCGACAATCGCCGTAAGTATCGTAGCCCTGGATTGCTCCGTCATCAGATCCGCCTTCGCGTACATACCGCCGGCCTGATTTCTGACATAGCGGGGCTTCAGCCGGTTTAGGCTCAGTGCCAGTACATCCATCTTGCACTCCGGACAATGACAGGATACCGCCAGATTTTCCCATTGCTTATCCAGAATATCCTCCACTGCTTCTTCCATCACATTGTGGATGATCACAACACTGCCTTCTTTCCGTAACTGAAAATCATGAAACGGATCCTCTCTTTTCTGTTGAAGAACATCGTAGCACAGAATCCGGGAGGGCTCAAGCTCATATGTAACAGGTTTCCGGCAGAAAGCGGCCGGAAACCTGTTTTTTTACGCGATTCGTGCGGCTTGTTCGGGCGTTCCTCGGTGCGATGGCATTTCCAAAGAAATAACCGTCCTATAGTTGATAAAAGCAAGGATAGGACGGCCGCATCATGCCGATTGATGCACTTCGTTTTCCGGTTCAGTTCAAACTTCTCAGGCCGTTTTTAAACAGCCGCCGGCGTCCTTCCGGCGGATCACTTCAACACCTGGACCTTCACGGTGCGCCTCCCCCACTGCAGTGCTTCCGTGTTGTTGTTGAAAAAAACATCGATTTTCAGTCCTCTGATGGCTCCGCCTGTGTCCCCGGCCACCGCATAGCCGTAGCCTTCCACGTATAATCGCGTACCAAGAGGTATGACAGAAGGGTCGACGGCTACAACCTTCGCATTCGGATTGTTCAGAAGGTTGATGCCTGTTGCTGTGACCCCCGAACATCCGGAACACTTCGCCGTGTAAGCCGTGCTGTTCGCATAAAATTCTTTGACTGTCGTGACCGGCTTTGTTCCGGAAGCCGCGGCACTGCGAACGGTCGTGTGCACGGAAGGAGCCTGCCGCACTTGCCGCCGGGTCAGGCTGCCGGTTTCAGACTCGGACCGCTCCTCATCCAGCTTCTCTATACTTCCCCATGTCTGCGGTCCGACAATGCCGTCGACTGCTATGTGCGTGTTCTTCTGCAAGGTAACGACGGCCTGCTCGGTAATCGGCCCGAAGTATCCGTCGATTTTTCCGCTGTAAAAGCCGAATCGGTTCAGATACTGCTGAAGATAGGTTACATACTCTCCTTGTGATCCCCGATCAAGAAGGCCGATCTGCTTGTGAATCAGAACGGCAAGTGCCTGTTTCGTCCGGACTCCCACCACTCCGTCTGCGGACAATCCGTTCTTCAACTGAAATTGTTTGACGGACTTTTCAGTGGCACTGCCGAAATAACCGGTCGGCTTCAATGAATAATCTCCGGTTGCTTTCAAAACTGTTTGAACTGTTCTGACATCCTCGCTTTGCATTCCCTTATGGATCAAACCGTCGTCACTGATTAAATGTGCAGCGGCATACTGAGGCAGCAGAAAGAAAGAAGAAGTGAAGGTTGCAGCAACGGCCACACTTTTCGTCAGTGCGCTCCCGTAATACATCGATGTCTCCCCCCATCGTTCATAATCTCTTTTACTAATATGACAATAGGCCGGATTGCATACTTTACAATCAGATGACAGGACATCCTCCCGCTCAAATCAGTTATTTTTTATTAACTGATGATTTCTCGTACCACTCATCTGCGATCCAAGGCTTCAATCACGCAGCAAAGCTTCAGGATGATCGTCATGCCGGCTGAAGAAAGCAGCCGGTGCCGGTTAAAAGTAATTCTGGCAATTTTCATTTATTGATTTCAGACCGTTTACTGATTCCTTGCGCTTCGCTGTTGTTTTCACGCACTTTACTGTCGATATTCTGAAGTTTACCGATGATAAAACCATTTACTCGTGATATACTGCGTTGACCGATGATTTTCGGCACGATCATATGAATACACAGCAGACGGAAGAAAAATAGCCGTCTCCGAAAATTTTACGTCCGTCCGTACATCACAAGCCCTCCGGAGAAGACTTTTCGTTACCCAACCGGTAGACTGACTTTTAAAGGAGCGTCCCGCCGCTTACCAGTAAGCTGCCTTTCAGAGGGGCATCCCGTGGCGTGTACCAGTAAATTGCTCTCCGGAGGAGTAATTTCATTGCTCACACCGGCAGATTGCTTTTCAAAAGATCACCGCCGTGCACAGATAAAAGCATCCCCCGCCCTATTAAGGCCGGAATGCGCGGGCTCTGAGAAAATACTCATTGTTTATTATTATTGAGTGCCTGATCGATAGCCTGTTTTAACACTGTGTAATCCTGCGCCCCGTCAATCATCGTACCATTTACAAAAACAGTCGGCGTCCCGGGAACACCGAGTTCTTCGGCCATTTGATTGTCCCTTGCAATCACATTTTTATTCGATTCCGTGTCGAGCGCGTTCTGGAAGGCCTTCAGGTCAAGAGACGGAACGGTCCGTTTGGCGATGTCGGTCAGTAATTGTTTGGTCACCCATTCGCTATTTTCGTCGCCCTGCGCCTTGAAAAGGGCGTCATGAAAAGCCCAGAAAGCTTTCGGATTCTGATGAAAAACCTCTTCTGCGGCATTAGCCGCCAGCTGGGAACCCGGACCGAGAATCGTATAATTAATAAAATACAGGCTGATTTTATTCGTGTCGATGTAGTTCTTTTCAAGCTGAGGCACGACGTTTTCTTCGAACTGTTTGCAGTAAGGGCAGCGATAATCCGCAAATTCAACGACCTTGACCGGAGCATTGCTGCTCCCGATAAAAGGCTGTCCGTTATAATTAATGGCGGTAGCCTGCTCTGTGCGGTGCGTTGCCTGCTTCTTCTGCGGTTTCGCTTCACGCTCCAGCTGGCCTCTGTAAATCATTGCGATGACTGCGGCTATGAGTACAATTACAATCACCGAGCTGAAAACGACGATGCGCCTCTTCCTATTTCGGCTTTCAAGATCCTTTTCTGCTTTCTGAAACTCGTTTTTCTTGCCGGACATCAGAACACCTCTTTGCTACAAATTTAATTTCTGAAAACCTTGGCTCATTCGGTCGTTTCCTTATGAGAGTCTCTTGTTTCTTTGCCTGGCGTGCTCCCGTTCGAACAATTCGCCGACAGTCACAAAATCGTAGCGGTGCCGGGCGTCCGGAAGAATTTCGTTCAAAGCAGCAATCGTATTTGTCGGCGCATCGCGGTTGGCGCCGGGATTCTCGCCATTATCATGGAGACAGATCACCGCACCGTCGTGCATATGATTCAGAATCCTTTTCTTCAGGCGTTCTTCTCCTAAGGCTTTACGCCAGTCTCCAAGAATGGCCGACCATAAAACCACATGCAGGCCTCTCGCCGTGAAGGGCAGGAGCAGGTTGATATGGCCCCAGGGCGGACGGTAATAGACCGGCCGCTCCCCGGTAATCGACGCAACAGCATCCGCCGCCTTCCTGCATTGCTTTCTTGTCCCGTTCGGCGTCAGAAACCAATTGCTGAAATGATTGTAATGATGTATGCCGATTAAATGTCCCTCATTTTTCATTCTCTTGAGCAGAACGGGATTTTTCAGCGCCCTTTCCCCCACAACGAAAAAGGTGGCCTGCACCTGATTCTTTTTCAGAACGTCAAGCAGCCGGGCCGTGTAGCGGGCATCCGGCCCGTCGTCAAATGTCAGGCAGACCATTTTTTTCCCGCGTCCGTTTTTTATCCCGGCCGAACCTCTGAAAAAAAACATACGCATCGATAAAGTCGGAATAATACCGTAAACGGTAAGCCATGCTAAAAATATCAGAAAAACAGTCCACACTGCCTGCAGCAGACGATACATCTGCCATCGCCTCTTTTTTTATTAAAGAAATCGATCATACGTCAATCAGCCGCGGGGAAGCGGGGAACCGGGACAGATAACGATCGGCCTGTACTTATAGATATGGCGGACAGGCCGTTTTTATTTATATTTTTTCTAAATCGTCGGTACCCTCCGCCGCTGACGGTTGTCCTCTTTGCCCGAACCGTCGTGCCGCCGATATCAGGCGGAGCGGCCGGCCTCTTTTTACGGCTGTTCTGTTTCGTTCTAATCACCGCTCGTTTCAATCGTTATTATATAGGAAAACTATTGATGATGAAATATTAAAGGCATGGCTGACGTAAAAAGCTGAAAGGACGGCAGATCGTCCGGGGGGCCGGATTTACCGGGAAAAAATCAAGAAGCCCGTGCCTGGGTCGGTCATCCTTAAAAGCGTTTCAGTTATGAAAAGGGCAGACAAGTTCCGATGATTTGCTTTATACTATATTTAACGCACGCATTTACGGAATTGTCCGGAGAAATTTTTTCCCTTTCAGAACCCGCGTATTGTTTTCTCGGAATCTATTTGTTTCGTTTTTATTTCATAATAAAAGTTTTATAATGTTTTACAGGGCTTCTTTCCGTGATGAGCTTGCACCGTTTCGTTCCGAAGGGTATATTGAAACATACAGCGGGCATGGACAGCCCGGACGCGTTCCCGGATTGTCAGACCGGTGCCGGGCAAACGGCGGATGGAGCCATGAGCCGGGCGGCCGGCTCATCTCATGGAGTGCATTTGTTGGAACCGCAGGACCGGTCCGGTCTTTCCCCCGGGTCATTGAAAAAGTCACATAGCCGAGTCAATGCACGAATACTTGAAGTATTGGGTTCACGTTCTGCGCAACTGAATTCTTGAAACTGAACTGCTCACAGGTTGGATATAATAACAGGAACTTTAAACTGACGAGGTGTTTGATCGTGGCTATTGCGAAAGTGATCATTTTAACCGGATCATACGGAACCGGTCATAAGCGGGCGGCTCATGCACTGGCAAAAGCCTTGGATTTAAATACATCCCAATTCAGTACGCGCGTACTGGATGTGACTTCTTTAGCGCCTCCAAGGCTTGATTCACTGGAAAAGCGCACGTTTTTATCCGGGGTCACTCATTTCCCCTCGCTTTACCATTACATCTACAAAAAAACACAAAAAAATAATATTGCTTCTTCTCTGATTAAGAAAATGAATCGGGTCGGTGTTTATCGGCTGATTTCAGCTCTTGAGGAAGAACATCCGGATCTGATCGTCAGTACTTTCCCGGTCGCATCGGTCATGATGTCGCTGATCAAGCAGGCAGACTGGTTTACATCCGTGCCCCTGCTGACCGTCATCACCGACTATTCCGTTCACAGCACCTGGGTGAATCAGTATACGGACGGTTATCTCGTCGCTACCCAGGAAGTCAAGCAGATGCTCATCGACATGAACGTGGATCCGGAAAAAATTATGATCACCGGTATTCCGATTCACCCTAAGTTTTCCGGGCTGCAGAATAAAAGAGAATTAAAAGAAAGATATCATATCCCTTATCATCAGAAGGTACTGCTCTTAATGGGCGGCGGCGGCGGTATCTTCGGCCATTTTCTGCCGATTCTCAGGCAGCTGGATAAAATAGAGCCGGACGTCCGGATTGTGATCATCTGCGGTCAGAACCGAAAGATTTTTCAGCAGTTTACTCAGTTCAGCCGGACGGCAAAACACAATATTCAGGTGGAAGGCTTTGTGCACAATATGAACGAATGGATGGCCATAGCCGATCTGTTAATCACTAAACCCGGCGGACTGACCGTATCCGAAGCCATTGCATCCGAACTTCCGATGATCATTTACAGGCCTCTTGGCGGACAGGAGGCGGATAACACTCAGTTTTTGCTGTCGTCGGGCATTTCAGTGGCGACGAATGATCATTCGGAACTGATTGAACACTTAATCGATCTGCTCAACAATCCGCTGACACTGGATATCATGCGTACCAATATGCGGCCTTACAGTATCGAGCAGAGACAGTCCGCCAAAAATGCGGCAAACGCCGTGGCTCAGTTTTTATCGGCGGCCAGTTCCATCCAGTTTGCATAAAGGGAATCCGGCGTTGGCAGACCCTCAGGCGCAGCTAAACTTTAGCAGCAATGGCCGGACAGGACGCGGCGTCTTGGTTCAGCCGTTTATCCTTCACTCGCTCAATGTGATATTTAAAGTATAAAGAAAAACTTGGCAATACCAAGTCTTTGACGAGGCCTTTATTCATTTCATACTTCCCCATCGTGCCAAAATGCAAGGTGCAATCTGCCGCTCTTGCATTTTTCCTTTTACAGCCCGTCCCCGCACGCGGGACAGCCCCGTTTCTTATCTCTCCTGAGTCCGACGCTCCCACTCGCTGCGTGCGAGCCGATCGGTAATCAGAATCAGCCTCCAGAATTCGAGGCACATGATCATGAAGCTCACCCAGATCCCCGCTAAGATATAATCGGTCATCAAATCACTCGGAAGCTGATACTGCATATACAGCGGACCGAGACCCGTCGTAAACAACAAGCAGATACCGAGCACGTTGACAGTTATCTTGAGCCAATAATTTTTGGTATAGCGGGTAAGCAGATAAATAAAATAACCGTACAGAACAAATGCCATGATCAGCCGGCTGTCCGGTTCAAACTGAAGGCCGCTCGCTGTCACGGAACCGATCAATTTACCGATCAGCTGCGGCAGATAGGTAACGAACAGCATGCCGCCGACCGTCGTAAAGAAGAACATCTGCATTTCGAGCTTTTTCTGCTTTCCGAACAGAAGGATCAGAGCACAGGTCAGACCGCCGATCCCGATCATTGCCGCCAGGTGCGAAAGAAACAACGATTTTTCGAAGAAAGCATACCATTCCGGAGAAACGACAGCTGAAAAAATCATGATCCAGTTCTGGTTAAACAGGACGGATTTCTGATGGAAGAAATCATCCGTTAATCCGAACATAACGGAATTGAGCACAGCGAAAACGACGGTCGCCCCCATAATCAGCAGCTTCAATCTTAACCGCGACTGAAAATTGGTAAAAAGGCTTTTATAAGCGACGATCGTCCAGTGTTTAATTGATTTCAGATTGTAGCGGATCACGTAATAGAGAATAACGAGACCAGCCAGAGCGGCCATCAATATGATGAAATATTTCTTGAAGGCGGTAACCAGCAGAGCGTATTTCGGACCCAGCAGCTTGCCGAAAACGATAAATGTGAATACCCAGATAAAATAGCCGGAGTAGGAAAATAAGGCATACGCCCGGAAAGAAACTTTTGTTATACCGGACATGTAGCCAATGACATGGCGCACACCCGGAATAAAGCTCGAAAAGAGCAAAAGGAATTTTCCGTACCGGTCGAATGTTCGCGAAAATTTATCCATTCCTTCCTTGCGAATGTGGATGTAACGTCCGTATTTATAAAAAAACGGCGCACCCAGATGCCGGCCCAGCCAGTAAGTCACGGTCACCCCGGCGATGCAGCCGAGCGTTCCGAAAAAAACGGCAAGGGCCCAGTTCACTTTACCCTGGTAAGCCAGATAGCCCACATAACTCATCAGCAGCTCATTTGGGACCGGCAGGGCAAGCATCTCAATAAATAGCGAACAAAACAAAAATAAATAACCGTAATTGTTTAAAAGATCCATAAGCGTGCTCATTGGCGATCCCCCAGGCTGGTCTTCTTTCTTGAAGAAAGGCTCCGGCAAAATGAACCCGTCCGGCAAGCATGAAGCGTTTATAGAGCCGTTCTTCACGTTCCGGACGTCCTGATACAGTTTCTCTGAACTCTGCCTTTTTTATCAGCCTTTCGAGTTATAGTTATATATTCGCAAACCTGTTTAAAAAAAGCGACCATTGCATCGGCCGCCGTAGACTAAAAATTTCAGTTGCATCATTCCATGTTGACAAATGATGCCGATTCGAAAAAAGCAACTGCATGATTTTACAAAACTTTTACTTAAAAAGAGAAGCAATCGCGTTGAAGATTGCATTGAAGAAACTCCCGATTGCGCTGAGCACCTGAGCCATGAATCCCTTCGTCTGGCTCGAATTGGCCACTCGGCTGATCTGATCCTTCAGTTGCTGCATTTGATTGCTGACCTGACTCCAGTTTATATTCAGGCCTCTCATTTTGTCAAAGAGATCCACCAGCTTCTGAATATCGGCATCGCTCAGATTCACATTGACCTGCTGAGCGGAATCCCGGACAATTTTTTCAACGTCCGCCCGCGACTTCGGTGCATTTTTAGCAATGTTGTCCTTGATGGCCGTCACAAGCTGCGTCGCCTTGTCTTTGCCGATACCCGGCTGGTTGCCAAGCTCGGCAGTCGTTACGACTTCCTCGTTGGCAACCTGCTTATTCGCTTCCGGGATGACCTTCCCCGTCGATACCTCATACGCCTTGATCAGGCCGGTCAGTGCCGCCGTTCCCGATACAGGGAAAGGGGCCGTCACGTAGACATTCGCATCTTTGACTCCGGCAGTTGCCAGCGCACTGATGTACATGTCTTTGGTCACATAGGTGATGTTGTTTGTGCTGGCCGTCAGCCCGGAACCCGACTGACCAAGGGTGATCTTCGACGAACTGATCGCTCTTGTTCCGATCTGGGACGACGAAAGGTATTTATCCAAATACTGGTGTTCTTCATTGTTCGTCACATCGATGATTTTCGTCGTCTGCGGATCGACACTCATCTCGTTCAAAATAGACGTACGCTGTGCAGGTGTCAGATCCGCACCCAGTGTGACTACAACATCTCCCGGGACCGCGTCGGCAAACGCTTTTTCCGGTCCGAACAGACTTGTCGCAAGAACAGCGGCAAGGATAAGCGGCAAGATATTTTTCAATTTCATAATGAAATTCCTTTCCGGGTTCCAAACCGCTCGGGAGCAGAGAGTCAGAAAGTCCCGAAACAGCGCCCCAAAGATTGACACCCATTTTTTTCGTCTGAAAAATAAAGAACTTGCACGTTCTGCGGTTTTTTTTGAGAGCACCGCTTCTTGTGCAAGTTCATAATATCGGCGGAGGAACGTGAAGTCAAGTTTGTTTAAGATAAAGGTCCGTTCTGTACCTGGGTAACCGGCTCTTCCTGAAAAATGCCGCCGAGATTCGGATGACGCATGGCATAAAGTGCTTGCTGTTCTTTCTTTTTATCAAACGCCTTTTCACTTTTGGAAACCACGATGGTGGCGATGCCGTTACCGATCAGATTAGTGATCGCCCGTGCTTCACTCATGAAACGGTCGACGCCGAGGAGCAGGCCGAGCCCCGCGATCGGAATCACGTGCATCGCAGTCAATGTTGAAGCCAGCACAATGAATCCGCCGCCGGTGACCGCCGCGGCCCCCTTGGATGTCAGCATCAGAATCAGGATAATGGCAATCTGCTGCCCGAGATCAAGCGGAACGTGGAAAACCTGAGCCAGGAAAACCACGGACATAGTCAGGTAAATCGACGTGCCGTCAAGGTTGAATGAGTATCCGGTCGGTATCACAAGGCCGACAACCGATTTTTCGCAGCCGAGCCGCTCCAGTTTATCCATCATGCGCGGCAGCGCGGCTTCCGACGAACTGGTTCCGAATACAATCAGAATCTCGTCCTTAATGTATCTTAAATAAGTAAACAGGCTGAATCCGGCAAACTTGCAGATAGACATCAGGACTACAAAAATGAACAGGGCCATGGTCGCATAGACGGAAAGCATCAGTTTGATAAGCGGCGCGATCGTCTGCAGTCCGAAACTGCTGATCGTGTAGGCCATGGCACCGAATGCGCCGATCGGGGCCGCATACATAACATACCCGATAATCTTGAAAAAAACCTGGGAGACCTGGTCGAAAAAGTCAACGAGCGGCTGCCCTTTTTCGCCGAGAGCCGAAAGGCCGAATCCGAACAGCACGGAAAAGAAAAGAACCTGCAGGATATCACCCTGGGCGAAAGCATTAACGACATTGCTCGGTATAATATTCAGGAAGAATTCTCCCCAATTCATTCCCGAGCTGCTGCCGTGAGTGAATTGGGAGACGTCGCCGCTCGGCATTTTGGCGGGATCCAGGCCCGAACCCGGCTGCAGAATGTGAACAACGATCAGCCCGATAATCAGTGCAACCGTCGACACCACCTCAAAGTAGATTAAGGCCTTGCCGCCAACCTTGCCGACTTTCTTCATATTGCCCATTCTCGATATACCGACAACAATCGTCAGAAAGATAATCGGTGCGATGACCATCTTCACCGCATTAATGAACGTTGTGCCGAGCGCCTCCAAGTGATTGCCGAGCCCCGGCCAGAAGAAGCCGACAAGAATACCTGTAACGATGGCTACAACCACTTGAAAAGTCAAATTTTTTAAAAGCCGCACGTAAACCTCTCCTTTTCTGTTACCGCTTTCATATTTTCTGCCCTAACCCCTTTTTTTGAAGAAAATGTTAACATTGAGTGAATTTATTATACCACATATTTTCAATATAACATACTATTTATTTTAAAAAAATTAATCTGCCCTCGATAGAATACAAATAAAGTCGTTTCATCGGAGCATCATGCTTCTGTTGTATTAAGCTGTTATGTAAAAAGTAGTTTTTTTACCCATACAGTCGTTCCATGATTCAATCTGAGATTTCATGACGAAAATAGGGTTTTCCACTCTATGAATGATGAACGATCAGAAAAAGATCATTGCGCAACCGTCGGATTTAAAAAGCTGGGACCAGGTCAGGGAAAGCTGCACCGAACCACGAAAAAATCAGGCCAAATTTTGAAGACACTCCGAAATCCTGCAGCTGCTCCGTATGAAGCATCACCGCCCATATCTCGCTCCGAAATCTCGAAAACTCGCTCCCAATCAGCGGATTGCCGCTCCAAAACTTTGCAGTTGCAC
>NZ_JAUUBW010000038.1:0-27086 GCF_036598985.1 Sporolactobacillus sp. KGMB 08714 | reverse complement strand
ATTGGATACATGATTTGAGGGAATACCCATGTTTGATTAATTGAAATCATGAGATCATTTACATATTTTAGCTGATATATTTGAAAAAACATGGATTTATTATTAAACTATTAACTGTTCCGCCACCCGTTTTCCCCCTAGATTTTTCATCGGTGCCGTTTACGCAACCTAAAGAAGGGAAAGCTTTTATTGCGCCATTCGGAACGTATCCTGACTTTAGCGTTTATGAATATGGGATATTTTTGATTCATTGAAAGGAAAAAGGGCCAAGAGACACACTGCATCTCAAGATCCGGAGACAGACACAAAGGCAGTCAGTGGAAACTAAAAAATAAACAGGAAAACGAACAGCATCATTAAAAAATGATGACACCGTGCCGGTAAATTGGAAGGAGAAAAAAATGAATACAACAACTAAATTCGGCGAGTGGACAATCCAGGCGGAATCTGAACAGGCATTTTTTGTACAGGACCAGAATCGCTGCATTTTATTAAATTCCGAAAATAATTATATGTTTTTAGCAGAATTAGATGATAATGATAACCTTTCGATTCAAAATATTGATTCAGATATAGAGTTAAAGATAAATTACCTCGCTCAGTCGATTAACGTCTTTTTTAAGAACGAATGACATGAAAGCAGCCACTCTGGAAAATAGCTGAAGAGTACTATCACGAGAACGGAGTCAGGCCTATCTTAACTCAGGATAGAATCTTTCTCATGTACAGTGAGCGTTATCAGCGAGATAAAAATAGAAAAGGGCTTTTTCACACATCTTATTTTCAAAACACGACTTCTGGAGTCCCGCATACTTAGAACAGATTGCAGTGAAAATCAGTGAAGCGGCTCGTCTATATTACGACATCGAGTGCCAAAGAGCCCACGGCCTCATGCTCCACTCCCACTATAAAATAAAAGTGATGCAGGAAGTACCGTCGTACTTTCTGCACCACTAGGGTTAGTATGTTTATAATCACACAAATCTTTTATGATGGGATTATCTTCATCGATCGTAAAAGTAAGATAATGAAGTGATGTTGAAATAGCAATAGGCATGCCCGCAGAACGGGCTTTTTTTTATAAGCGGCAACTAGCGCTCCGCCTCTACAGTAAGAGTCGTGCTCTGTTTCTTGGATACTGTCAAGGATATGATGAATTTGCTACTGTACATGGTCATGCCTTGTCTGATCATCTTTCAAGCATCTTTTTCCAAACTAAAGATCATGCCTTTCTGCCTGCGCTGCATGGAGCCTGGAAATCTAATGAATCAACAGTTTTTTAAACGGCTAAGTTCTAAAAGCGCAGCCATCGCTATAAAATTAAAATCCTCAAAAACGCATTGGACCAGCGATTTTGGGGATTCATAAAGGGCGATCAATTTTTCTGAATAGAAGCAGTGAAAACTGATGCTTAAAATCTATCTCTAATGTTGCAGCGCTTTTAAACATATGGCACAAAACGTTTTCAGCAATCAATCAGATCAGCCGGGTTGAGCAGTAAAACCTGCATCAAATCCAGTGCCGCATCAGAGTGACCGGGCCCTGAATTTATAAAGAAGAAGCAGGCCATACGCGGGTACCTTTTTTTTTACAGATAGTCGCTGCCAAAAAAATTCTTGAATGATTGCAGAACGGTATCGCGGTTCAGGGCAGCAATCGACATTGTCAGTGGAATCTCTTTCGGGCAGACTTGGACGCAGTTCTGTGAGTTGCCGCAGCCTTCGATACCGCCTTCTCCCATGATTGTCTTCAGTCGTTCCGCTTTATTCATTGCCCCCGTCGGATGGGCGTTGAACAGGCGGACTTGCGAGAGCGGCGCCGGGCCGATGAAATCGGACTTGCTGCTGACGTTCGGGCAGGCTTCGAGGCAGCAGCCGCAGGTCATGCATTTGGACAACTCATAAGCCCACTGCCGCTTGCTTTCGGCCATGCGCGGCCCGGGTCCGAGATCGTATGTCCCGTCAATCGGAATCCAGGCTTTGACCCGTTTCAGCGCATTGAACATGCGTGAACGGTCAACAATCAGGTCACGGACGATGGGAAAAGTTTTCATCGGCTCAAGCCGAATGGGTTTCTTCAGTTTGTCGATCAGCGCCGTACAGGCCTGACGCGGACGTCCGTTAATAACCATTGAACAGGCGCCGCACACTTCCTCCAGGCAGTTCATTTCCCACTGCGGTGCCGATGTTTGCTTTCCTTCTGCCGTAACAGGATGACGCCGGATAGCCATCAGTGCGGAAATGACGTTCATGTTCGGCTTATAGGACACATTGAACGTTTGCTGATAAGAGGGCGAGTCCGGCCGGCCCTGACGGGTAATTATCATTTGAAAAATTTTCGGTTGATTCGCTTCGCTCATGATCCTTCCCCTCTCTTAATTAATGTGCGTGTGTATAATCCCGTTTACGCGGCTTGATCAATGAGATGTCTACGGGTTCATACGAAAAATCCGGCCCGTTTTTCTCTGAATTGAATTTGGCTTTGGTTGTCTTCAGCCAGTCTTTATCATTGCGTTCGGGAAACTCCGGCTTGTAATGAGCGCCGCGGCTTTCGTTCCGATTATAGGCGCCCAGTGTGATTACCCTGGCCAGTTCCATCATATTCCAGAGCTGCCGGGTAAACGAGGCGGCGCCGTTATCCCATTCCGATGTGTCATTCAGATTGATGTTGCGGTAGCGCTCCATTAATTCCTGAATATGTTCGTCCGTCTTCAGCAACGTCCCGTTCTCACGAACGACCGTGACATACTGGGTCATCCATTCGCCGAGTTCCTGATGCAGCCGGTAAGCATTTTCCTGACCGTCCAGCGCAATCAGCTGTTTATATTTTTCCTGCTCGCGATGCAGTGCATCGTCGAACAGTTTCTGCGGCATCTCTTCGCTGCCCTTATCCAGTCCGGCAATGTATCTGACCGCATTGGGTCCGGCGACCATGCCGCCGTAAATGGCCGACAGCAGTGAATTGGCACCGAGACGATTGGCGCCGTGATATTGATACTCACATTCACCGCAGGCAAACAGACCTTTAATATTCGTCATCTGATCGAAGCCGACCCACAGGCCGCCCATTGAATAGTGAACCGCCGGGAAGACTTTCATCGGAACCTTATGCGGATCCTCGCCGACAAATTTTTCATAAATGTCGATGATACCGCCCAGCTTGACATCCAGTTCATGCGGATCTTTATGCGACAGATCGAGATAGACGATATTTTGTCCATTAACACCGAGATGTTTATTGATGCACACATCGAAGATTTCACGGGTGGCAATGTCACGGGGAACAAGATTTCCGAAAGCAGGATACTTCTCTTCAAGGAAATACCATGGTTTACCGTCCTTATATGTCCAGAGCCGCCCTCCTTCGCCCCGCGCAGACTCGCTCATCAGCCGAAGTTTATCCTCCCCGGGAATCGCGGTTGGATGAATCTGAATAAATTCCCCGTTGGCAAAATAGGCACCCTGCTGATAAAGGGCGGATGCGGTTGAACCGGTATTAATCATCGAATTTGTCGATTTGCCGAAGATCATTCCCAGACCGCCGGTTGCCATGATCACCGCGTCCGCCCGAAAGATGGAGATGTCCATCGTGCGCATATCCTGAACGACGATTCCCCGGCAGATATTGTCGCCGTCGATCACAGCCGACAGGAATTCGTCATATTCATATTTGTGTACCCGCCCATTGGCTTCCTGGCGGCGGACCTGCTCGTCCATTGCATACAGCAGCTGCTGTCCGGTCGTCGCACCGGCATAGGCGGTGCGATGGTACTGCGTTCCGCCGAAGCGGCGGAAATCAAGCAGCCCTTCCGGTGTGCGGTTAAACATCACGCCCATCCGGTCAAAGAGATGAATAATACCCGGAGCCGCTTCACACATCGCCTTAACCGGCGGCTGATTGGCCAGAAAGTCGCCGCCGTAGACCGTATCATCGAAGTGCTGCCACGGCGAGTCGCCTTCGCCTTTTGTATTGACTGCTCCGTTAATCCCTCCCTGGGCACAGACCGAATGGGAACGCTTCACGGGAACAACAGAAAAAAGATCGACTTCCACCCCGGCTTCGGCTGCCTTCACGGCAGACATTAAACCTGCCAGGCCGCCTCCGACGATGATAATTTTTCCATTACTCAATTGGACTCACTCCTTTTCTGAAAAATCAAACAACATGATTAAACGAATGCGAACAATGCGCGAAGCCCGACATACGTCAGCAGCACGAATATCGCTGCCGTTACATAAGTTCCGATTCGCTGCGAGCGCTGCGACATGAGAATGCCCCAGTGGACGCAGAACGACCAGAGTCCGTTCGAGAAGTGATAAACGGCGCATAAAATACCGAAGACATAAAAGATCATGATTCCTGGATTGCTTAAATTATTAACCATCATTTCATAGTTAAGCGGAGTCCCCAATGCCATCGCTACCCGTGTCTCCCAGACATGCCAGGCAAGAAAAATCACGAGATACAATCCGGAAATTCTTTGAATAAAAAACATCCAGTTGCGGAAAAAGCTGTAGTTTCCGACATTATTTTTGGCGGTAAACGCAAGATAAATGCCGTAAATCGCATGAAACAAAATGGGCAGATAAATGAGCACAGTCTCAAGAAAAAACAGATAGGGTAAACTTTCCATCAAACCGGCCGCCTGGTTAAACGCGTCCGCTCCTTTAGTTGCCTGATAGTTTATGGTCAGATGAACGATCAGAAATAACCCGATCGGGACGACTCCAAGGAGCGAATGCAGGCGGTGCTGACCATATTCATGTGGTACAGCCATATCCCTTCCCCCTCCAAAGCAAAATATTAACTCTTACAATCTTTAAAAATATTGGTCCAAACTATAAACGTCAGTTGTTCTTCAGTTCAATATACGATCGCTGTAACGGCCGTTATTTTTTGAATCAAAACGATGTGAGGCAAGGCCTCGTTTTCACATGAATCCGGCACTATGAAAAGATAAGAAAAACGCCTCAATATGAGGTGTAGCTAAGTCACTATCCGGCATCGCAAAATATCAAAAATGGTTTGAATGATTTAAGTTAAATTTTAAAACTCGGCCATTTTAAATGATCCGGAACACCCAGCTGTTAAATGCTTTTCCGCGGAAACTTTTTCTTGATTATCTAATCTAATCCGGTTACTTTCAATTCATCGTCCTCTGTAAAAATTTAAAAATCAGCTTTTTTTCGATAATGATGATTTTCCTGAGATTCCGGGATGAGTCATCGCTCGCGGATCCAGGATGATATTCAGTTCTTCTTCTGATAACACGCCTTCCTCTAAAATAATGTCTCTAACCGGTTCCCCGGTTATAATTGCTTTTTTAGCGATGGAAGCCGCTGTCTCATAACCCACATGGGGATTGATCGCCGTAATGACGCCGACACTATGCTTAACGTACTCTTCCATTTTCTCTTTATTCGCCGTGATTCCCTGCAGGCAGAATTTGCTGAAAACGGTAAAAACATGGGTCATTATTTTAATGGACTGTAGTAAATTGTAGGCAATGATAGGTTCCATGACGTTTAATTCCAGCTGACCCGCTTCACAGGCCATACCGATTGTGAGATCATTTCCAACAATTTGAAAAGCACTCTGGTTTAACACTTCCGGTATAACCGGATTTACTTTCCCCGGCATGATTGATGAACCCGGCTGACGGGGAGGCAAGTTAATCTCGTTTAACCCGCACCTCGGCCCGGAAGACAGCAGCCGCAGATCATTCGCTACTTTCGACATATCCAGCATGCATGTTTTTAATGCGGCATGAACTTCCAAATAGACATCCGTGTTTTGCGTTCCGTCGATGGGATCTTGTGCGCCTTTGATCGGGAATCCCGTAAATTCCGCTAAATGATGAATCACTCTCCTAATGTATTCTTTATCCGCATTGATACCGGTGCCGATAGCCGTTCCCCCCATATTGACACTGTACAGGTTCTCGCGGGTGGCGCGGATTCTTTCAATATCTCTTTTCAGAACGGCAGCATACGCCGCAAACTCCTGGCCCAGCATGATGGGAACCGCATCCTGCAATTGTGTCCGTCCCATTTTTATATCATCTTTAAATTCTTCCGCCTTGATCACAAAATCATGATGTACTTCCTCCAATGTTTTCAAGAGCTTTTCCAGTAAAAAGAGCGCAGACAGATGAATGGCCGTCGGATAGGAATCATTGGTCGATTGTGACATATTGACATGGCTGTTCGGACTGACGACCTTATAATTTCCTTTCTCTTCTCCCAGTATTTCAAGTGCCCGGTTGGCAATCACTTCATTAGTATTCATGTTAACGGATGTCCCGGCTCCGCCTTGAATCGGATCAAGAACAAATTGATCATGAAATTCTCCTTTTAATATTTCATCTGCTGCCGTAACAATCGCCTGGGCAATTTTCTCGTTTAATTGACCAATTTCCGAGTTTGCAAGAGCAGCTGATTTTTTAATAACAGCCATCGCATTGATGAGCTCATCATCAATGTGATATCCAGTGATCGGAAAGTTGTCGACGGCTCTCATCGTTTGTACACCGAAATAGGCATCCAAAGGAACGTGTTTTTCTCCCAGAAAATCTCTTTCAACCCGGTAATCTTCAGTTTTACTGCTCATCTCAGATCTTCCTCCTCTAACGAATGACGGATTTCAAGTGACGAATGTTGAAAAACGGACCTTTTATTGGCTGATAGGTTTATCCTTAATCAGTTTCAGCCTCACCCCCTTGGCGGCCGGATATTGAACTGCATCAGCAACTTTTACCGCCCCGGCCTACTGTCAGAGAGAAAAGGCGAGCCGAAGAACAGACGGTTGGAATGACACTCATTCAGTTGTCCGCCCGCACGAATAATCGAAGCCTCCGCTAATATCTCCGTCGGATTGATAAAGGGGCCCTCAAACTTGTATAAATATTGTGCAGATGAGAGTTCCGTACATCCTAGCAGGAAAGCATCCGCCCCCTTGTTCTTTAATTCTTCAACACATTCAAAAAACAAATCCGTACCGGCATCGTAATTTCCGTTTTTAATGACTTCATAAATGAATTTCATTAGTTTTTGTTGCTTTTTTTCCGGAACAACGATTTTAATGGCTAACCGGTGATAACAGTGTTCATAGATTTTAGTTTTTAGCGTTCCGTCTGTCGCCATAATTCCGACAACCGTTTCCTGTCCGTATTTTTGCTTTGTGTCTTTCGCGGTCTCTTCAATCATGTTAATAAACGGGATATGCACTTTCGCCTGAATCGCATCTATAAAATAGTGTGCCGTATTGCAGGGCATGATTAAAAAATCGGCGCCGCCCTGCTCTAATCGTTCAGCGGATTTTATCAGCTCCGGCCGGGGATCTTCACCATTGCCGATGATTGCCTCCGTTCGGTCGGGAATACGGGTATTGCTGTCAATCAAGACATGGATATGGTCCTGATCCTTTGCTGCCTTCGTTCGGGCAATGATGCGGCGATACAGATCACTTGTTGCCAGAGGCCCCATTCCGCCGATTATTCCGATTGTTTTCATGTTATGATGTTTCTCCTTTCGTTTGTTTTGTGTTTTGTATCTATCGACCGACGATCGACGCGATTAGAGTAAAAAGTGGATGGATAGCATACCGATGCCAACTGCGCAGGCGGTCGAAATAAGACCGGGAAGCATAAAGCTGTGATTCAATAAATATTTGCCGACATGCGTCGTTCCTGTCGTATCAAAATTGAGCGCTGCAACAACCGTGGGATAGTTCGGGATGAAGAAGTAGCCATTGACCGCCGGGAACATGGCAGCTAACAGTGCAGGATTGATGCCGAGCGTGATGCCGAGCGGCATAAGTGTCTGAACCGTTGCCGCCTGACTGTACAAAAGTATGGAGAGAATAAATAGGGCAAAGACAAACAGCCAGGGTGCCGCATGAACGATTGTGGAAATGTTTCCCGTAATAAATTTTGCATTGCCTTGGAAAAATGTGTCCCCCATCCAGGCAATGCCGAAAATCGCCACGACAGCGGCAGCGCCAGCCTTGAATACGCTGCCTGATACAACCTTCTCGACGTCTCCTTTACAGATCAGAAGAATACATGCTGCGGCCGTCAGCATAATAATTTCAATGGTGACAGGCATTCCCATCCGAGTAAACTTTCCATCGACCATCCACCCCGGACGGAGGTTCGAAAAAGTGCCCATAAGGACAACAAATAAAGCGGCGCAAAGGAATAATACACAGGATATTTTGGATGCTTTCGTCGCTACGTAGGCCTTTTTTTCTTTGTTTATCGGATCGATCAGTTTCTCTTGCAGACGTTTTAAATAGACCGGATCGTCTTTCAGCTCTTTACCCATTTTGTTAGATACTAGTGCAGCAATCATGACGCCAATAAAAGTAGCGGGAACGCAAATCATCATAATCTTAGGCAGACTAATGCCAAAAGGATCCAGTAACGCCACCATAGCAACGGTTGCTGCCGATATCGGGCAGGCCGTGATTGCCTGCTGCGATGCAATGACGGATACTGACATGGACCTTTCAGGCCGTTCGCCGCATTCTCTGGACACTTCGGCAATTACCGGTAAAATGGCATAGGCAACATGCCCGGTGCCTGCCAAAAACGTAAACAAATAGGCGATGATCGGCGCGAGAAAATTAATGTATTTTGGATGACTGCGTAAGATTCTTTCAGCTAGACTGACCAAATAATCCATGCCGCCAGTAGCTTGCAGGCATCCGGCCGTTGTCACAACCGACAGAATCATCAGCATGACATCAATCGGTGCAGTTGCGGGCTGAAGGCCGAAAATATATACAAAGATAGCTAATCCTACCCCGCCCATCACTCCAAGGCCCAGACCGCCGATCCGTGCACCTACGACGATGCACGCCAATAAAATGATTAATTCAATCCAAAACATACGTTCTTTACCTCCCGTCATTTCTCATTTGAAAATCGTGATCCTTTCATATTTCAAAAACGAAGAAGGTTCTATTGACTTCTAATCTGGATGCGAAGGAATGGATGATTTGCCCCCGAAGATTTTAAATCGCCTTTGTTTCCCGATTGATGTCTTCTGGAACCGTTTTCACTATATAAGCCGGGCGACAAATAAAGACAAAAAGATACAAAAACAGACTTAATGTTCAAAAAAGCGTCATGAAAATGCGGTAAATATTTTTACTGGATGAACGCATTCGCTGTGTATTCATAGAAGAGATATCTTTCTGGATGTACTGATAATAGAGGGGGTTTTCGTATAACAACTTCGAAATTACCGGAGCTGTTATAAGTTATAATAAAAGATGGAACGAAGGAATGAAGTTGAGCAAGTCCCCGTAATCAGGGTGATGAGCATAAATGGAAAAGAAACATCGGATTTTAATGAGCGAAAAAGCGATTGTTTATTTCATCATGACAATAATCGTACCGGTAGCGGGGGAATTCAGATTCTATCCATTGCAGGGGATTTTTCGCGTCAGTCTGGGAACACCGATTTTCCTTTTTTTTCAACTGTGGTTCAAGAATATCAGGTCTGCTCCGGCCGGCTGCGCGGCCGGAGTCTCCGTTGTTCTATTCCGAACCCTACTGATTGAGTTAAGCTCCCATACACAATATAAAGAAGCTATGATTCTTTGCTTTCCGGCTCTTTTTTATTATCTTGTTTACGGATGGTTATTCCATGTATGTAAAGTCAGACAGAACCTGCGTTTCCCCCTTCTTGCAGGTCTATTAACAACAGGAATTGAAATTATCTCCAGCCTTGTGGAAATCGTGATAAGAGCTGCTTTATATCAGGATAAAATTACGTTAAGCGGATTGCTCCTCATTTGCTTAGTTGCGTTCATTCGCAGTTTTTTTGTTCTCGGATTATTTTATATCATCATTTTTTCTAAAGTTGTGAAGGCTGAAGAAGCATTACAGACTAAAAATGAAAAAATGCTGTTCCATTTTTCTAACTTGATGGTAGAAACTGTTCAATTAAAGAAATCATTGCGTAATATCGAGCAACTGACAAAGAATTGTTATGGACTGTATAATTTTTCAAAAAATGTAAACGATCTCATTGCCAAAAGAGCACTTGAAATAGCCACGGAGGTGCATGAAATAAAAAAAGATCATCAGCGTATCTATACCGGATTGGTCGAACTGATGAAAAAAGATGAAACATCTGATTATATGAGCATCGACGATATTTTAGCTATTATTGTCTCTTCCAATAATAGCTATCAGCATTTTTCAGGAAAAAAGATAAAGTTTGCCGTCACCGTTTGTGGTAAGCATCCTTTATACAATGCTTATTTTCTTTTGTCTGCAATCAATCATCTCGTTACAAACGCAGTTGAGGCGATTGAAAAATCAGGATCGATCACTTTGACGGCCGGCAGCCAATTAAATCTTCTTATTATCAAAATAACAGATGATGGGCCGGGGATAGCAGAAAGAGGACGCAAATTAATTTTCCAGCCTGGTTTTACGACAAAATTTGACTCGGCTGGAAATGCTTCAACAGGAATTGGCTTAACCTACGTTAAAGATTTTATTGAACATCTCGGAGGCACGATTGAACTTGATCAGCATACAAAATCAGCAAAAACATCATTTATTGTCGCTTTGCCGATTGATCGTATTAGCGAAAAGGGAGGCATATAATCGATGAGATTTTTTATTGCGGACGATAATGATTCTATTCGCGCCATTCTATCAAACATTATAGAAGATGAAAAACTGGGAACTGTCGAAGGGGAGACCGCCGACGGATCCAAAGTATGCACAGAGGTTCTGATGTCAAGACAAATTGATATATTGCTGCTTGATCTTTTAATGCCCCAGCGAGACGGCATTGAAATCATACGGTCTATCATGCCGGCCTATAATGGAAAAGTAGTCGTTATTTCACAAGTCGAGACCAAAGATTTAATCGGCAAAGCATTCTCATACGGCATCGACTACTATATTTTGAAACCCATCAACAAATTGGAAATCGTCAATATTGTGAATAAACTGCGAGAACGTATTTTACTCGAAAACTCAATTCAAGATATCTACAAACGTGTCGAACAAGTAAAAATAGAACTGCCCAGGCGAAAAATAGCTGTAAAAGAGAACAATCACAACGGTATTCGCGAAAGAGGAAAACATTTATTAATTCAACTTGGCGTCACCTATGGGAGAGGTTACGTAGAACTTCTTGATCTTCTTGAGGCCATATCAAACATTGAAGACGAAAGGCAGGATAAAATGGAATCTATACCTTTAAAAACACTTTTTAAAAGCTCTTGCCTGAAGAAATACGGAAACAGTAATCATCTGCCCAGAATGATTCAATCAGCCGAACAAAGCGTGAGGCGGGCAGTCCATCAATCTCTGGATCATATTGCAGCCTTAGGTGTGGAGGATTATTCAAATCCTGTCTTCGAACGCTTTGCACCTCAGTTTTTTGATTTTAAACAAATACGAATAAGGATGCAGCAAATACAAAATCCATTAAAAATCAAGGAATGGGAACATGTCCATATTAATATCAAAAAATTTATTCAATCCTTATATTTTGAAGCAATCAAAAAAGACGAGTTTCGTTAAATAAAATCCGCTGTATCCATTCCTTAATGAACAGATCCCTTGAAGCCGGATGGAACAGTTTCCTGTAAAGTAGACAGTCTAAAGATAAAACTACCGGGAGATGACTGATAGACCAGCTAAAACGACCGATAAATCGAATGCGACAGCCGATAAACTGCGCCTAACGGTCGAGCACGACGGCCGGTAAACTGCTAAACGGCCCGCTACGGCCGATCATGGACAGAGATGCGATCCATACCCAGCCAGACCGCCGGCCAGTCTCGCCCCGAAAAAAGAATGAATCGCCCTAAAGCAGTGAACGATCGCCCTAGAATGGTCTCGATTCGCCCTATTCTGACGGAGTATCACCCTGTCATGAGTTTAAACCAATCGGGTACAGCTTACTGTTCCGATATTCGTACTTATTGATTCCAGTCCGTTTACTGGCGATTATTTGGCTGTTACTGTCGATTTTCTGACGGTTATTGTTGATATTCTGTATTTTATTGATGATAAACGTCGATTTACTGCCGATATCCAGCGTCTTCCAGCGATTTCGGTCTCGATTCACAGAGATATTCGGCAGGCCGAAAAAAAAGATCGGGCGTTTCCGCCAGATGACGCCTGTTCGTGCACGATATCCCCTTTTCAGAGGGAAAAATCACCGTTCACAGGAACATTCAAAAGAATAGGCTGGCGTTCGCGCCAACCGATCACTTTTCGAAATAATTGGGAACGCTTTCAGATCGGCTCAACCGGATATATACTCATTATTCGTAAAATCGTTTGATAGGGTAGAGTTTTCGACCGCTTTTATCGAATATAATATAAGTGAAACCTTTTTGAAACCTTTTTGCTCTTGTGCATGGGCGATCAAATGGGGCTACGGGAGTACAGAAAATCGCATGTTTTTCCCCGAAGTCTTCTTTCCTTTTTAGCAATATACTGTACATGAGTAAATCGTCGGGTCAGGTCCTTCGGCCAGGTTAAGGAAAAACCGGCGCGGCGGATGGCTTTGCGATAAAGTCGGCCGAAAGAAAATCTATGAATACGATTTGCTTTGCTATATTGTCGGCATCATCATTCTTGTAAGCGCTTCTTCATCATGGATGCTGATTCTCGGCTACGTCATTATGGGCCTGTCTGTCGGGGCCGACATCCCGGCTTCCTGGACAATCATCGCCGAGAATGCGCAAAATAAAAACCGGAGCAGACATGGCGGTGCGGCTCAGTCTCTCTGGGCGGTGGGCGTCATGGTGACACTTTTAATCGCGTCCCTGACAACGCCATTAGGGATTGGGGGCGTACGTATCGTATTCCTTCATCTGGCTCTTGTCGCCCTTATAACCTGGCTGATGCGCACCGACATGCCGGAATCCAAAGTCTGGATCAGCGAACGCCAAAAAATAAAACAAGGATCTTTTGATCCGTACAAGGTGAAGCTATCCAGCCTTTTTAAAGGTCAAAATCTGAAGGACCTCATCTTTCTGATTGTTCTCTTCGGCGTATGGAACTTTGCGGCAGGTACGAACGGTTTCTTCCTCCCGTATCTGCTTAAGAATTTCGGCAATCAGACCCAGGTAACCAGCCTGATCTTTCAACTGTGCGAATATGCGGTCACGTTTCTTGCCTGTACTTTTATCTTCATGAAATTTGCCGATAATCCTAAGGCACGAAGATGGCTGTTTCTTTCCGGAGCAGGGCTCTGTGTGCTTGCCATGTCGCTTTTTGCATTCTTCCCGCTGAATACCGGTATCGCAATCCTCTTTGTTCTCTTTTGGGGCTACGGCAACGGCTGCGGTGAACAGCAATTTTATCAGATCTGGGCCAGCGAGCTCTTCCCGACGCGATTCCGTTCGACGGCGCAGGGCTTTATGTGGGCCGTCATTCGTGTCTCGCTCGGATTTTGGAGCATGTTTGTCCCGATTCTGGCAGCGATGGGATTCCATCGCCTCGGCCTGCTGATGACAGGATTCACCCTGGTATCCCTGGTGGTCGGCCTCGTTTTCATGCCGAATACGGGAGGAAAATCCTTGGGGCAGATCGAAAAGGAACAAGGACAGGCTTTGTGAAGTCCTATAGACCTTTTTGTTAAAGCGGCTCCGGCCAATAGGCCCTTGTTTTAGTAAGGGAGCAAAGAACAGCACCCCATATTTGCGGCAAAATATAACTTTTACTTTTCGTGTGTCAAATAATTCCTGACGAACCGGATCTGCTTGAAACACGGGCTGCCGACACAGCGGGCGAACTTCACGGCATCAATCAAAACGGATGAAATGCAAAACAGAGATCCTCAAAAATGTCTTTATATCAACATTTTTGAGGATTTATTGATGTTCCGCAGGTGGAGATGGCGGAAACCGCTGATCAATCGTCGAGCGCCGCCTGTTTATCAGCGGTTTCAGACCCCATCGACAAATTCACCTCTCATTTACTTCTCAAAAAGGAAAATCACCTGAGGGCCTGTTTGACTTTAGCCTCAGGTAGTCTGAAATGATAAGATCCGCCACTGTCTACGCTGAAATTCAGATAAAGTAAATTTTTGATTAATTTGATTAAATAGCTATTAAAAAACGCCCTGCTGCAGAGAAAATAGTTCGATGCCGTCTAACTATTTTCTCTTCCTTAGAATCTGTCCAAAAGGATAGCCTTTTCATTTTAGAAATTTAAAAATTCCCCGGAGCTGTTAAGGTGCAGGAGGAATAGACGTTCTCAGAACGGCTGCACCCACAAATGCCTGTCTCTTAGTCAGCAGGATCTTGAATTTTGACAATTAATCAACATATGTATACGTCATGTTAAACAGGCACAATATGTAGTATAATATATGAATTGCAAGATTAATATAGATTTCGATGAAAGAGGGCCGATTGGCTATGATCGAATTAACAGAAGATCCAATGATGCTCATGATCAAGAATACAATGGATCTAAATAATATCGAAAATGAAAATGCAAATTTAGCTGAACAAGTTTTTTCAGCACGCAACGTCCGCGTGGCAAATCATGTAACAAAGCGGTATGCGATGGATTACCTGCTGTCCGAGAATGTTCGGAAAGCGTTTCAAGATAACTGGATATACATACACGATTTCAACGCTTACGCGTCCGGCAATCACAACTGTTTGACCCTTGATCTTGCTGAGGTGCTGGCGGGCGGATTTAAAACGAATAATGCCGACATTCGCGAACCGAATTCGATTTCCAGCGCCATGCAGCTGACTGCAGTGATTATGCAGTGCCAGAGCAATCTGCAATTCGGCGGCATTGCCGTCGGGACGCTGGATCTTGATCTCGCGCCTTATGTCGACAAATCATTCCGCAAACATTTTGCCGTTGGGTTGAAATACATTTATGATACGGAAAAAACCGGGACCGCCGATTCAGCCGTTCATTTTCTGGATACGAAGGACGATTATCCGGCCGGACATCCCTACCGCCGGGCGCTGCTTTATGCGTGGGACAAAACAACGGAAGAGGCTCATCAGGGGGCGGAAGCGCTGATTCATAATTTGAACAGCCTGCAGTCGCGTGCCGCCGATCAGCTGCCGTTTACATCGATCAATTACGGAACGGATACTTCGCCTGCCGGCCGTCTTGTGTCCAGGAGTGTGCTTGATGCGACCATTGAGGGCGTCGGTGCCCACCATTTGACGCCGATTTTCCCCGTTCAGGTTTTTCAGTATTATAAGGGGATCAATGATCGGCCCGGCACGCCGAATTACGATTTGTTCAAACTGGCGCTGAAGTGTTCTTCGATGCGGATGTTTCCAAACTATGCAAATTGTACAGCCAGCTATTTTAAAAAACCGACGTGCAAACAAGAAATTTTTAACACGATGGGCTGCCGGACGCAGCTGGCCGACGACCGCTTCGGCGTCATCGGCAATCAGGGCCGCGGCAACATTTCGCCGGTAACGATCAACCTGGCGAAAATCGGCATTGAACATGGTACTTGTCTAGGCATACGTCAGAAGCCGGACATCGAAGGATTCTGGCGGACATTCGATCGCGTGCTCGAAGTCGCGACTCAGGCGCTCGTTGATCGATTTGAATATCAGGGGCGCCAGCCGGCGAAATCGGCGCCGTTTATGTATGAAAATCAATTGATGAAAGGGAAAAAACTTGACCCGGACGAACCGGTCCGCGAAGTCTTGAAACATGGCACGCTCGCTTTCGGCCTGCTTGGCCTGTCAAACTGCATGGCAGCAATGTTCGGTAAGCATCAGTTTGAGGACGATCAGGTCTGGGAGTTTGCCTATTCCATTTATAAACATGTTGAAGCTTACAAAAATGCGATGTCGGAAAAATATGATCTGAATTTTTCGGTCTATTCAACACCCGCGGAAAACTGCTGTTATTCCATTTACAATCGGCTTGTAGAAGAATACGGAGAAATCAAAGGGGTCATTGATCACGGATACCTGACCAACTCGTTTCATTGCCCGGTCTGGTATCCAATTTCAGCAGAAGAAAAGATTCGCAAGGAAGCACCTTTTCATAAAATTTCCAGGGGCGGCGCCATTACTTACGTCGAAGTCGACGCTTCGACACAGCACAACATTCCGGCAATGGAACAGCTTGTCAATGCCGCGATGGCCAATGATATTTCTTATTTTGCAATGAATGTGCAGATTGACACTTGCCGTGTCTGCAGCTATCAGGGCATCATAGATCACGAATGCCCGAAATGCGGCAGCAGCAACATTGAACGTCTGAGACGCATCACCGGCTATCTGACAGGAAGCGTTGAACGGATGAATGAAGGCAAGCAGCGGGAAGTTGCTGATCGTGTGAAGCATACAGGTAATGGGCACATTTTATTTGATTGGAGAAACTGATGGTGCAGCAACTTGTTCAGCCGGAGAAAGACTTGCGGATCTTACAAATATATCGCGACTCGGTTGCTGATGGGCTTGGATTACGGACGGTTATTTTCTTTGCCGGTTGCGGCCAGAATCCAAAATGTCCGCTTTGCCAAAATCCTGAATCGTGGGACGCCTCATCAGGCAAAGCGGTCGCGATGGAGCGGTTGATTGCATTGGCGACACAGACCAAAAATAATGAGATTACCTTTTCCGGAGGAGATCCGCTCACCTATCAGTTTGATCATGCACTTGAGGCAGCGCGGATTTTAAAGACACAATATGGCAAGAATATCTGGCTGTATACAGGTTACCGCTGGGAATTTATCCGTCATTCACGGCGACTTTCACAGATTCTGCCCTATATCGATGTACTGGTTGACGGACGTTTTGTGGCGAAGCTTCGCGATATTTCTCTGAAATTCCGCGGTTCCTCCAATCAACGGATTATCGATGTTCAGGAAAGTCTGAAACGGAATCAAGTGATGGACATCATTGATCAGATCGACTGAATGCTATGCCCGCCATGGATGTATCAAAGAAAAGAGGCTGACCTTTTGGGACAGCCTCTTTTAATTTTATATTTTTTCGCTCCGTAACTTTATAAGAAAAGAGACCGTTTTTCTTTGATTACAAATCCACCAGGAAGACAAATCACGACTTCTGACGCTGGCGGAAAGCTTTAGCCATTTCCCGCTCAGCTGTTTGTTTTTTCATGCTCTCACGCTTATCATACATTTTTTTGCCGCGGCCGAGTCCGACAAGTACCTTGGCAAAGCCGTTTTTAACATAGACTTTGAGCGGAATCAGCGCATATCCGGGCTTATCTGCTTTCGTACCGAGTTTATTGATCTCTTTCTGATGCATAAGCAGTTTGCGCGTACGCAATGGTTCATGATTATACCTGTTTCCCTGTTCATAGGTGCTGATGTGCATATTGTACACGAACGCTTCGCCGTTTTCGATCCGCGCGAAAGCATCCTGAATATTCACTTTGCCGCGCCGGATAGACTTAATCTCCGTGCCCTGAAGCACAATTCCCGATTCCACGGTTTCTTCAATAAAATAATCGTGACGCGCCTTGCGGTTCTGTGCCAGCACCCGGTTTTCATTTTTTTCCATCTTCTTCATCTGCCTCCTGCTGCAAGGGTCAAGCTGCGAGCTGCCGCTGGAAAGCCGGCTGCACGGATTCGATTAGCCGAACCGCCGATTTTGAACAATCCTCACATTAATTGAGCGTTTCCATTATAATCTTAAACGATCCCGGTAGGCAAATCCGGCCATCGGGTTCCTTCATTTGATTTTTTTCTTCAGAATGAAGTCGGGTCCGGGAAACAACTGTCGTAAGAAAGAATGCCATTAGAAAAATATCGAACGGGGATCTCCGGTTCCAGGCTGCTTGACGTGCCTGTCTGTACCCAGACCAGACCCACTGCAGAACAAAGACTGAACAAAGACTGATGCCAAACGGGTCCGGGCAGGCCGGCCTCACCCAGTACTTCATCAATCACATGCACGCCATCATCCCGGCAGTCGATCGTCACCGCCCGATCGCAAGGGTTGTGCATCTCCTGATCCGCGCTGCCCATCGTGACTGAAAGATCAGCTGACAGAATGGCTTTGCTGAACACTGAAGGTGCGCGTTTCTCATAAAGCCGGCCGATTCCGCTTGCCGGTACATAGATATTATTCTGCGTATAAACCTTTATATAATAATGTTTTTCAGCGAGATATGCAACAGTTTCCAGTGCTTCGCGCACCGATTGAGAGAATCGATCCCAGCAGTCTGCCGCTCTCTTGAGTGAATCGCTGCTCCGTTGATATCAATAATAACGCATTTCCATATCCGATTCCGATCAGATGGCGGATATCAAAGAATACCAGCCAGCGCCTTCAGATGCTCCAGCTGATCTCCCGGTTTTTACTAAGCAGCGTACCATCCATATTTGCAGTAACCACTTTGATCATTGCCTGATCGCTCCAATTCATTTATCCGTTTCTTTGAGGGAGAGAGAATTTTTCAGACAGATTATCCATTTTATTAAAAACATGATAGCCGCGCCCGGAAACAATCAGTTGATAGAATCCAACAAATACCATTCAATCTATTGTCAAGTATATCAAATGACCGAATGTAAATCTAACGCTCTTCCTTGACCGGTTATCGTTTTGATCATACTTCGTACGACGAATCCATTACTTTTTTCAGATCAGGGTATAATTAATTTAGGGGGTATTTATCGGCGTCAATGCTTCGCGCATAGAATCCGTTCTTAAATCGGCACGCTGCGTTCCGGGTAAAGTTCCCTTCAGGTTTTGATAATATTCTGTTTTTCTTGTTTTAAGGAGGAAATGATATGAGCAAAACAATACTGATTTCAAATCGATTGCCGGTAACCGTCAATAAAGAAGGCGATCAGCTGACCTTCAGTGAAAGCATCGGCGGACTTGCAACCGGTTTAAAAAGCTATCAAAAAGAATCCGGAAGTCCGTGGATCGGGTGGTCAGGGATCGCCGAGGAGTCGCTGACCCAGCAGGATAAAAGGCAGATAACGAGTGAACTCAGCACAAATTATCACTGTGTCCCCGTTTCCCTGACGGAAGATGATCTCGAAAAATATTACTTTGGTTTCAGTAATAATACCATTTGGCCGCTGTTCCACTATTTTCCTAATAAAACGCATTATGATTTCAGGACGTGGGAAGCCTATCAACGGGTGAACCGTAAATTTTTTGAGGCAGTGGATCCAATCATGGACGAGGAGGATATGGTATGGATCCATGATTATCAACTGATGCTGCTGCCGCAAATGATCAGGGAAAAATATCCGAAAGCAAAAATTGGTTTTTTCCTCCACATTCCTTTCCCTTCTTACGAAATCTTCCGCACACTCATCTGGCGCGAAGAAATTCTGCACGGACTGCTTGGTGCCGATTTAATCGGTTTTCACACCTATAATTATGTCCGCCACTTCTTTAGTACATGTACGCGGCTATTAGGGTTAGGTCATAAGATTAACGCGATCAGCTATGAAGACCGAACCGTTCATATCGGTGTTTTCCCCATGGGCATTGACTATGATTTCTTTGCAAGCCACTCGGTAGATACCCTCCGTGAAGAGTCCTATGAGAACATGAAAGGTATGAGAACGCTGCTTTCGATCGATCGTCTCGATTACACTAAGGGCATTCCCGAGAAGCTCAAGGCTTATAAGCGGCTTCTTGCCAAATATCCGGAATACAAAGAAAAGGTGCGTTTTAATCTGATCGTTGCTCCTTCCCGTGAAAAGGTCGATTCCTATGAAAAACTGCGTCAGCAGATTACCGAGCTGGTCGGTGAGATCAACGGCATGTACGGAACCGTTAATTGGATGCCTGTCTGGTTTTATTTTCAATCCTTTTCTCAGGAAAAACTGATCTCTTTCTATCGCCACTCGGATGTACTGGTGGTGACTCCTTTGCGGGACGGCATGAATCTGGTCGCTAAGGAATATGTCGCTGCCCGCACGGATCGGCTGGGCATGGTCGTCATCAGTGAGACGGCAGGCGCGGCCAGTGAATTAGGCGAAGCCGTCATTGTCAATGCGAATGACTACAACGCGATTGCCATAGGAATTAAAAATGCCCTCGAGATGCCGGCAGAAGAAAAAATCTCCCGGAATAAGATCATGCAGGACCGTTTGAAACGGTACAATATTCATTTCTGGGTTCATACGTTTCTGGAGGCCCTGTCGCGCAGCACCCGTGAAAAGGAAGCAACTGTTCAAATCGATCTGAACCGGGATCGTTCAAGCATCGTCAATGCGTACCAGGGAGCCGGCAAAAGAATTTTATTTCTCGATTATGACGGGACATTGGTCGATTTTGCACCGACACCGGAGCTGGCAAAACCTGATGGCAGGCTTCTCAATCTGCTTCAGACCCTTTCAACAGATCCGAAAAATACCATTGTCATTACATCAGAAAGAGATAAAAGGCCATTAACTCAATGGTTCAGCCGCATGAATCTTCATCTGGTTTCTTCCCATGGACTATGGCTGCTTCATCCGAATCAGGACTGGCAAATGACCGTCCCGCTCAGTAACGAATGGAAACGATCAATCCGGCCGATTCTTCAAGTATATACAGACCGAATGCCCGGATCTTTTATTGAAGAAAAGGATTATTCCCTTGCCTGGCATTACCGTTTCTGTGAACCGGATGCCGTCGATACCTGGCTGCCAAGCATTAAAGCCAATCTTATGAACATGATCAGCTCATTGAATCTGGGTATCTTGCAAGGAAAGAATGTGCTTGAAATCAAGGACAACCGGATCAGCAAGGGATCTGTAACGCCCCTCTTTCTGCGTGACCAGAATTATAATTTTATTTTCGGTATCGGCGACGATCAATCGAATGAGGATCTTTTTCGTTCTCTTCCTGAAGATGCTTATTCCATCAAAGTCGGTTCAGGAGACTCGCAGGCAGCCTATCGTCTAAAATCCTGGAAAGCTGTTCGTCAACTTTTGCAGCAATTTGCTGAAACAAAGAAACAGACGGATACAAAGTCTTCCCACTTGACTGCCCGCTAAATTTCATTGCTATCGAGACAGGCCATCGCCTTCCTATCCTGTTCCAGGATGTGAAAACGATGGCCTTTTGCCGATTATTCAATTTTAAAACGGAAGATAATAAAAAAAAAGTTGTTTCAAATCGAATAGGATTAAACCCCTCATTTACCCCTCAAACTTCGCAAAAGTGTACTGGAGTTATTATAAATGGGTATTTAAAAATCCCTCTAAAAAGGGATTTTTTGGGGTGTGTCAGTCATAGTGTACCAACACCAGAATGGAGACGGTGGGAATCGATACCTTAAATTTTCTCTTGATATTACAGCATTTTTAAACATGCTGCGCAAAATTTGCGCAAAATGTTTTTTTTTGAGCAAAACTTTTATGAGTTTATTTTGTTCTTTTCAGTCGAGTTTCAATAAAGTTCAAATACGTCTTTCTTTTACTGCTGTGAGTAAATAAAATATTGTTAATTCTATTCCACTCTGCATATACTTGGATTTTCCTCTACAACTCCTTGCAAAGTTGGCTGCCTTAGAGAGTGTCCAATACTCCATTCAATATAATGCACTTTGACTGTCAGCAGCGGCTTCAGCCAACGAATGTTTTTCTTTTCCGGAAAATTGACAAAGGGGCTATGCTCGTCTTCCAGGCGAGCAGCCTGTTCTGCAAAAAGCTGCCACTCCCTTGCAGTCAACTTTCCAGGCCCACAATGGCCAATATAGATGAGTTGATTGTCCGTGTTATATAGCCCCAGCAGAATTGAATGGACGTTACTCTCCCCGTAGGAGAGGCCACCAACCACCGCAACAACATCTTTATAATTTTTTATCTTTCGCCAGTTCGCATTTTGATGCCCGATCCAATAGGAACTGTCGATTTTTTTTGCGACAATTCCCTCCATATCCAATTGTCGAATCTTGTTGAACAGTTCACGACCCTTGGCATAATTAGGAGTCAGCTGTATATTCTCTGATGGAGTGAGAATATCTCTAAGTATATCCAAACGACTTTTTAAAGGAAGGTCAGTCAGCCAATTCCCGTTGTAATAAAGAAGATCAAAGACCATGTAGTAGACCGGTATGTTCTCCATAGTTAAACTTATCCGATTCGCTTTCCGTATACTATCCCGCTTCATTATTTCATGAAATGAGGGCCGCCCTTCTTGATTGAGCGCAATGGCTTCTCCGTCCAGAATAAATGATTGAGCTCGAACAAGGTTTCTACTATTGACAATTTCAGGAAAAGTTGCCGTTCTTTCATTTTTTCGTCGATTGAATAACCGCACATCTTTCTCGTTGCAATACATCAGAACTCTTACTCCATCCCATTTTGCCTGATACACCCATTCCGGACCTGCTGGAATGGTTTCAGACTGAACGGGTTCAAAGGGAACAATAGGATCAAAATCCATGATTTTACCTGCTTAAACGAGGATACCTAAAATTGAAGGCCGCAAAAATGATATGTACATTATTATGTCATAGGTTTATGTTGTACTAAATGTCAAAAATTATAATCAAACATCCTTCAGGATATTAAGCATATTTTTACGCCTAGTCTGGTGAATATCCCTGACTGTTTTGGATCAAAGCGCCGATCAGATGATGCCAGTGATTGGCATCCTTCTTTGCCTTTTGGTATGAATTATTCCGATTTTCGACTCCCTTGTTGTCTTCAAAAAACACTATTTGGTACCTAGAAGCGTTCAAATCATTTACAATCACTTCAAGAACGACCCTTTTTATCAATTGTCGACGTTTCGTTTTGCCTGTCATGGCCATAAAAGCAGCTCCCTTGTCTCCCGCAAGCATGCCGCCTACTGCGGCCCGTTCAAGAGTATGAGGCTTGTCAACGATCGTTTCATCTTCTTGAATAACACGTGAGGAGATGAGGTTTATAAAATCAATGGCTCGATGCCGAAAGGGCTCATAGCCATACTTTGTACAGATAACAAGTTTTTTTTGAGCGTAATCCAGGCACAAAGCCCGTTGGTCATCATAATCGGAAATGATATGAGTTTCAGTAAACGAATAGGGAAGTGAATAGACGAATTCCCTAAAATGATCCTCTTGTTCTTCCTCTTCATTAGTCATTTTTTCCATAAACCTAATGAATGCATAAAAAAACAAACCAAATACGGCAATGATCCAGAAAAAAGCACTCATTTTTTCATCTCCCCTCCAAATCATTTCATGATTTCATTTTAACATGTTATTTCATTATTTTGGAAAAATGCTTTAATCAGATATATATACTGATACAGTTTTCTGGGCCCTGGATAATTCATATAACAACAATTTAAGGCGCATATTTAAGTTTGAATATGATGTTTTATCTTCAAGGATATAATTTCCGTTGAATATAGAACGTATATTCTTATATAATAATTCACGAGGTGAATCACATGGCAATGGATAACGAACTTCGTGAGGATGAGGAAAATATCATCAGGGAATACATTTTCCTTTCACTTATAAAATTAGCCCTTCGGCGTGATCGCACGGTGATCAATATAACAAACACGAAATTTAAGGCTTTTTATATAGCAACCATTGACGAGGCCACCCACCACCTCGCCATGGACATGCGGAGAAATAAAAATGCAATTTTCGATCATCACATCCGGATAACTCGTCGTAATTGGCTTAACTACGAAATCTACGTTCGAGGCCGTGTATTCCCAGTTCAATACCATAAGACAACTGCGGCAGAGTGGATAAATGAACGAGTGAAAGAGTATTTTAATTATTGACATGTGCATACTACGATGGATTCAGATCTATTCCTTTAACCAAATCCCTGCGTTACGCCGTAGGGATAATTTGTTTCAATTTAAAAGTTATCACAAAAAATATTCCTCTATAAGTTTAGAGGGATATTTTATGCGCTCTTTATCTGTTTACTAGCAAGGATGCCGTCCTTTTGAAAAACACGGATCTGTTTTCTATTATAGCAATAAGCCCTGACAAAGATGGTGCCAACTTCAAGAATACGGATACGACGCTGAGAGAATTGACCCTTTCTATCTAAATAGATAATCTCAACGATATCCCCGCGTTTCATGACACAATCCTCACGGTTCGCGGCCGATCATCTTCGAAGTCAATCCGTCCAGCTTGACGCAGTCTATCGAGATGTCCTTTAACCGTACTTGCGGACTTCAAGCCCACATATTCAGCTATCTCCCTTACAGATGGCGCATAGCCATGTTCCATGGTCAGCACATCAATCGCTTGAATAATCATTTCTTTTCGTTTCATTGGTCATCACCCCTTTGAATATTATACCGAACATTTGTTTTTATTTCCAGTATTTTTAGAACGTATATTCGTGTATAATAGGATCAAACCAAGAAAACGAGGGATAAGAATGGACCGTGTCATTTTCCTTGTCGACATGCAGACTTTTTACGCTTCATGTGAAAAGGCCGATTACCCAGAATTGAAGAATAAACCCGTGATTGTTGCAGGAGATCCGGAAAAGCGGAGTGGTATAGTTCTTGCAGCCTGTCCAATCGCCAAAGATCATGGAGTAAAAACGGCTGAGGGATTATGGCAGGCATTGAAAAAATGTCCCCAGGCAGTAGTCAGACGGCCGCGCATGCAGCATTACATTGATGTGTCTGTTCAGATCACTAAGATCTTTCAGTCGTTCACCGACCTTGTAGAGCCGTTTTCCATCGACGAACAGTTTATGGATGTGACAGGAAGTCTACACTCCTACAAGTCCCCTTTTGAGATGGCACTGAAAGTACAAAAAGTCATTAGTGATCAAGTGGGTGTGTATGCTCGGATAGGCATTGGGCCAAATAAAGTTCTTGCGAAAATCGCCTGCGACAATTTTGGTAAGAAGAATAATTCCGGCATCTTCGAACTAAATTTCAACAATATTGAGGAAAAGCTCTGGCCGCTACCGATCGGCAAAATGTTTGGCGTCGGCCACCGGATGGAACAGCATTTTCTTGGCATGGGCATACGAACGATCGGACACTTAGCTAATTTCCCCATCAAAGCGTTGCAGAAACGCTGGGGAATTAACGGAACACTACTCTGGCAAACAGCGCATGGTATGGATTGCTCCCCTGTTTCCCCCCACACGCATGACGGACAAAAGGCGATCGGACATCATCTGACTCTTCCCTATGATTATGAGAAAGAAGAGGACATACGGGTGATTCTTCTGGAACTCTCTGAAGAAGTTGCACGACGGACCCGGGTTAAGCATTATCGAGGAAATGTCGTGTCTGCAGGTGTTCGAGGAGCAAATTTTGACTATCCGACAGGTTTTTACCGACAAATGAAGCTTCCCTATTCCACTAACTACGGGTTGGACATTTACCATGCAGTACTAGATCTATTTAATAAACATTGGGACCGACAACCTGTTCGAAGTGTCGGCATTACACTCGCCGATCTGCAGCCTGACAATGAATTTCAGTTAGATCTGTTCGGCCGGCTCACAGAAAAAGAAAAGCTCAGTCAGGCTATGGACAGCATTTACAATAAATACGGGCGTCTAGCCATCTTCCGAGGTCCGTCCCTACTGCCGTCCAGCCAACTTAAAGAGCGTTCCAGAAAGATTGGGGGGCATTATAAATGAGAGAAAATAAATTGACGCCAGGGAAAAATCTGCGTTGGGAATCCAGCCGGATGATGCTTCCGGAACATGTTGAAGCACTCATGAAGGAACAAAAAAACTTGGAGAAAGTGGAACGGCCACATTTAAGTGAAGACAAACTCCAAAAGATTCAGCAAATATTGCTATCCGTGATCAAAACACACGAGTTTGTTGAACTGTCTTATTATCGATATGGTTTTATCAAGCAGAAAATATGTACCATAGCAAAGCTGGATCCGTTTGAAAAAATAGTACAGGTCTATGACGGCTTTGGGATGGGCTATCGGATACTGTTCAGCGATGTAGTCGGTGTCTGTGTCATACCAATCAATAACAACTCATAATTATCAGACTCTATATTTCAAAACTTATAAGTTTTGACAGTTAATAAAACACCCCCTAAGGCCAGAGTTTAGGGGGTATCATTTCTTATTGCCATAGTTTTTAGTAATGGTCCACATAGTGACAGACTAGTCATTGGTTAGGGTATTAGCCAGTTGCTCTCTGGCTTCGCTATAAGTCTTGCATTATTGTAAGCCATATCTAACGTAAAACATGTTTTTCCAAAGTAGTTCTGTCCATAATCTTTTACAACTAAAGCAACATCTACATCTTTAGTATTTAGTAAACATAAAGGAATTAAAAACTGGACTTCGCCATCATAATACTGTGGAACGGCAGTTTTATAATTAACTTCGATCTTTCTTTTTGCAACGTCTAACGCCCCATTAATTATGGTTTCTAAATTCAGTGAATCTCTGATTGCCCCTGGTAATCGCTCCTTATGTTCCCGAATATGATCCATATTTATCTCTATCCTCTTAGATGTATCAAAGATTAAATTGCTAATTTCTGAAAAGAACTTTGCCCTTTTAGGCAATGGACTAAATTGTCTATTAAGCCAAGGGTTTTTTTCTTTCAAATAACTCTTAAAAACCCATGGCTGTTGGCCTGGATTAGTATTTTTTTCAAAGTACATATATAAGTATTCATAATCATCATTAATTAAACCAGTATTAATACATGCCTGTTCCTGTTTTAAGAAAATCACTTTGTTTTTATCAGCAAGTTCTAGAGTTTCCCTTTCTTTTACCAATCTATTATATGTATGACTTAAATAGTTTACCAAAACAGGATTTGTTGAGTCGGATTCATCGTGATAATTCCATGGTTCTGTCATGATTTTACCTTTTAGTTGTTCTATTTTATTAAGAAAATTGGGGATGTAAGCAAATTCCTTTAACTCTTCAGGTAATTCCATCAGATGCACGCCCTTTTATAAAAATATTTGTCATTATTATAATACATTGTTTTAGACTCAAATATTGCAAAATGAATATTTGTGATTTAATATATGTATGTAAGGAAAATATTTGGCACATAATTAATTTTGGTGCATAGGATGTATTGTACCTTGATTTACCATTATTTTGATTTACCGTTATTTTGATTTACCGTTATTTTGATTTACCGTTATTTTGATTTACCGTTATTTTGATTTACCGTTATTTTGATTTA
>NZ_JAUUBW010000037.1:0-31211 GCF_036598985.1 Sporolactobacillus sp. KGMB 08714 | reverse complement strand
AGGTGGATAGGTCTGGAGTGGAAGCGCGGCGACGCGTGGAGCGGACAGATACTAATCGGCCGAGGGCTTAACCCGAAACGAATGAATCGAAGACAAGCAGCTATCGCATCCGGTTTTGAAGGAGCCGCCCGGGGAACCGGGCACGTCTGGCGGTCAGAGCGAAGAGGATCCACCCGTTCCCATCCCGAACACGGTCGTTAAGCTCTTCGGCGCCGATGGTAGTGGGGGGCTGTCCCCCCGTGAGAGTAGGTCGCTGCCAGGCAATATTTAATTGATATTGAAATAAATTACTGGGCTTCAATGCAATGTATGAACCGATCAGTCAGCAGCGGCTTTTATTGTTGCGGCATGCTCGCGGAGTTTTTGCTGAGAAGCTTGCTGGAGAGCTGTCCGAGAGGCCGAAGGAGCACGATTGGAAATCGTGTAGACGGTTAAGGCCGTCTCGAGGGTTCGAATCCCTCGCTCTCCGCCATTATTTTTAATAAATAATGTTTTCATTTTTATTCAATGGCCCGTTCGTCAAGTGGTTAAGACACCACCCTTTCACGGTGGGTTCGTGGGTTCGAATCCCGCACGGGTCACCAAATTTTTCTTGATTTTTTGTTTTTCATATAATAAAATATAATGGTGTTTCTAAACAACACTGTTGTTATGGAGGATTAGCTCAGCTGGGAGAGCGTCTGCCTTACAAGCAGAGGGTCATAGGTTCGAACCCTATATCCTCCACCAATTCTTGGTTTTTATTGTTGTCGCGGGGTGGAGCAGTCCGGTAGCTCGTCGGGCTCATAACCCGAAGGCCGCAGGTTCAAATCCTGCCCCCGCAACCAATGGATCCGTGGTGTAGTGGTTAACATGCCTGCCTGTCACGCAGGAGATCGGCGGTTCAAGTCCGCTCGGATCCGCCATTTATTTTTTTATTTAATATGTTTGATATCTAATACTTGAAAATGAAAAGGCTGTTTTATTTATATGTGCTAAGGACATATGGGATGATTGTCAATCAATTTGTTTTATGGCTCGATAGCTCAGTCGGTAGAGCAGAGGACTGAAAATCCTTGTGTCGGTGGTTCGATTCCGCCCCGAGCCACCATTATAGTGTGCCGGTCTAGCTCAATTGGTAGAGCAACTGACTTGTAATCAGTAGGTTGGGGGTTCAAGTCCTCTGACCGGCACCATTTTTCTATGCTGTTATTTATCCTTGACATATAAAATATGGAGGGATAGCGAAGAGGCTAAACGCGACGGACTGTAAATCCGTTCCCTATGGGTTCGAAGGTTCGAATCCTTCTCCCTCCATTACATAATGTAGGGGTATAGTTTAAAGGTAGAACAGAGGTCTCCAAAACCTCTAGTGTGGGTTCAATTCCTACTACCCCTGTTTGCTTTTTTGTTATGGCGGTTATGGTGAAGTGGTTAACACACCGGATTGTGGTTCCGGCATGCGTGGGTTCGATCCCCACTAACCGCCCCATAAAATTGGCCCATAGCCAAGCGGTAAGGCAACGGTTTTTGGTGCCGTCATGCGCTGGTTCGAATCCAGCTGGGCCAGTAATAATGCGGAAGTAGTTCAGTGGTAGAACATCACCTTGCCATGGTGGGGGTCGCGGGTTCGAATCCCGTCTTCCGCTCCAATCATATAAGGCGGCATAGCCAAGCGGTAAGGCACGGGTCTGCAAAACCCTTATCCCCGGTTCGATTCCGGGTGTCGCCTCCATTTTATTTTTTTGACTTTTTTCTGTGCCGGTGTGGCGGAATTGGCAGACGCGCACGACTCAAAATCGTGTTCCGCAAGGAGTGTCGGTTCGACCCCGACCACCGGTATTTTTTGGTCGTTTTTGGTGAAGATATAAACTTTCAAAGAGCTTGTAAATCCTTGATTTAATGGGATTTATGAGCTTTTTTCTTTTTCAGAGAATGCGATAGAAAACGATAGAATCACGAGCCATTTTACACATTTTTTACACAATCCAATAACATCTATTCAAATGCATCAGTTGTTATTTTCCCATTTTGTTTGCCTAGCTCTTTGATGAGCTTTTCTACATACTGATGTATAGCCTGCTCGGTATTGGCATCAAGTGCTGAAGAGGTTCATCCAATAATAGAATCTGTGACGACGCAAAATGCTCTGGCAATGGAGATTCGCTGTCTCTCATCGTCGAATAACCGGCCTCACCAACCATCGTTTCATGCTTTTTGCGGGAGGGGTATTAATGAAATCATCTATCTGCACAATTCTCGCTGCAGCTTTGATTAATGGTCTTAAAAACCACAGGCTCTGCCTGTGTGAAAATGAAGTTTCCAGAATTGTACCAGAAAAAACCTCCTCAGGCGCTATAATGGAGTTCGGCCGTCAACCGAAAACAAAATAGCGAGAGGAGTGGTTGTTTTGACGCTTACTTTGCATTTTACCCCTGACTCAGATGAAAAAAGTAGAATATGATAAGATCCCAATAAAGGGTTATCTTTTATTTGCGGAGCGCTTTTCACTCTCCGGCAATTGCTGAGCATGCACCATGAGAGATGATGATTAAAAGCCGGATTTTATTGTTCAATTGCGCCGCCTCTCTGGGAGACTACTTTTGCAGAAAGGCGATTTGCCAATTGTACAGCTTCAAATGTTGTCATTCCTGCAGCTAAACCGCATAGGAAAGCTCCGCTATGTGAATCTCCTGCACCAATGGTGTCAACAACCTTTACTTTTTCTCCGGAAACAATTCCGCCATTCGCTCCGTCATTAAAATAAGTGCCGTTTGCCCCTAATGTAACCAGTACAATATCATTGGTTTTCTTCTGCAGCCTATTGGCGGCGCTTTCAATATTATCGCATTCCGGTGCCAATAATTTTATTTCATCAGCATTGCAGTGAATGATTGTGTCCCTTGTAAGTAACCTTTGGACTATTGATTTTTCCAAATAGCGAACTCTCGGGCTGGCGTCAAATAGGATTTTGCTCCCTGCCTTTTTCATAGACAGCGCATCCAGAATTACTTCACCGGATTTTCCTTCAAGTTCGTAGCCGGATACATAGAAATAATCATAATCTTTAATATTTATTTGTTCAAACCAATCGGACTGCCACTTTGTTTCAATTCCGGGAATGGTCAGAAATGTGCGTTCTCCGTTTGGTTCCACAAATGATACATCCCATCCATTTTCACCGTCTTGTACATTTAATACAATTGGAATCCGCTTTTTTGTAAACTCTTTTTTTATAATTTCTGCGAAAATTCCATTTCCTACAGGTACGAAAAGCACATTTTTAATGCCTAAACTTTCGACTGCCTGACGGACATTATAAGCGGATCCGCCGACAACAGTTCTCTGCAACTCTCCTGATATATCTTCACCGCTTTTTGGCAGGACGGGTACATTTACGAGTATGTCAATTACAGCTGCGCCAAGAATTAATATCTTTTTTTCTGAAGTAAGTTTATTCATGATTTGACTTCTCCCGGCCAATTGAATTAATAACCCAGAACACGATGATGGCTAGTATCCCGCTTAAAAAAACGCCCAATGAGTTATTTTTAAAAATTCCCTTTGCGAAGGGTCCTGTCCAGACTGCATTATTTGTGAATAAAAAGCCAATAATAACTGCAATGATCCATGAAGAAACACCGCGCCAGTTTACCTGGTTTTTTGAGCCCGATTTCAGGATGTTTACATCGTATGCTCGGCCATTTTCACGGTTAAATACAGAATCGCAGAGAAATATCGCAACCCAGGCTGCTAAACAGATTCCGAGAAAACCAAGGAATAATTGAAAATTAGTGAGAAAATTTTCGGATACAAACAGAATATAGATTGGAATCAATATCACGATTATTCCGTGAAAAGCAAGCGAAGTTTTTTGTGAAACACGGATCCCGATTGTTTTTAAATTAATTCTTGCAGAACGAAGACTCACAATACATTGCGGAACAAGCCCGCCTGCAGCAACGAGAAAGTAAACAACGCCCAGCCATGAAGGCAGTGCATGGTACATAACGTCGATTGGATTGGCAGATGTTCCAAGAGTCGGTTCAACAGAACTTAATAGCACACCTGCAAACATCAGGACGAATAGAGGAATAGCTCCTCCTAAAGTTGTGCTCCAAAACACAGCCCGATTGCTTGCTTTCGGTGTTACATAAGCCCCCCAATCCGCTGCAGCCATGGACCAGCTGATTCCGGAGCCGGCAGCGACGATCGAAACGGCAGGCAGGAAACCGCTTATCCAGTTTCCGCTCGGCATTGTCAATACTTGATGCCAGTTTGTTTCGGTAACAAAAAAAATCATAATAAAGATCGTCAGTATGCCAAAAATGTAGGAAATCCACGTTTGTACTTTTTGCAATGTATCTTCCTGAACCAATCCTGACAGTAGGACGCAAACTGCAAAAATGATGAGTGCAACTGTCGTCGATAATCCGCTTGATTTAATGTGAAGGACACTAAACATTGAGACCAGCAGCAGAGTACCGGTAACAACATTTACAGCCAGCCAGCCTACCATATTGACCCAGGCAATGGCATTCGGAATTTTATTTCCCTGAATCCCGTAGGCTGCCCGTGACATTTTAAAAGTCGTAATTCCAGTTTTTTTGCCGATCGAAGCGACCCATCCGACTATTAGGAAAGAAAATGCCCCTGCTAATGAGGCCAGCGATGCCTGGAAGAAGCTTAAATGATAGCTTACAATTAAGGCCCCGTATACGATTCCCATGATTCCAATATTTGCAGCGAACCAGTTAAAGAACAGGCCCGATGGCTTTACGGTTTGTTCAGATGCCGGTACAATGATTTGCTCTTCATTATCCATCATTTTTTCCCCTCTAATTTTAGAATTTGTTAGTTTGTCATGTTTCTAAAATTCATGATTTGATCGGCATAATAAGAAATGTGATATTGCGGGTTTTTTGAATCAATTAATCCTGTCCATTCTGGAGGTATTAAAGAAAATCCCTGCTTTGCTCCGCAGATAGCTGTTGCCATTGCTCCAATTGTGTCTGTGTCGCCGCCAAGATTGGCACAAAATAAAGCACATTCACGGACATTACGTGTATAATAGGCAATTGAAACCGCGGCCGGAATAGATTCACTAGCCATTGTCCCGGTGCCGATTAGATCGTAAATTGCTTGAGAAAATCCCTCTTCATCGTATTGATACCGCTTGGCGAGTTCTATGCCCAGCTTAGCCCTTTCTTTGCAGGAGGCGTTCCAAGTAGGTGCCCCCAGTTTTTTAGCCTGATCGCCGATTGATAGTGCATATTTAATGATTTCATCCCATGTTTTATCTTCGACGGCTGCACTAACAGCTCCGGCAACTATCGCAGCTCCGGAAATTGCAACGTCTGATGAATGGGTAACTTTTGTAATGTCAAATACCATCTGGACCAATTGGTCGCCATGAAGTGTGTCAAATAGGCTGCCGATCGGCGAAATGCGCATTCCTGCACCATTTGTTTCTGCTTTTTTTGTAATATTAAGCGGATCTCTTCCTTCTTCAATAGCAAGGAGGGCAGCTTTAGAACTTGGTCCCAAGATATTATTCTCGAACGCGCCAATTTCTTTTGCCCATTTTTGGAGATGATTCACAATGATTTGTGTGTCAGGTACGAAATGGTTTTCGATTAAAGCATCTAAAATAACAAAGGCCTGATTTGTATCATCTGTGTATTGCCCCTTTGTAAAATTTAAGGCAATATCGTTTGATTTCGGGCCGTCTAAAAAAGTTGTAATCTTTCCTTTAAAATAATCCTGGATTTTCTGAATCGGCCAAAGTTCTGAGGGCATTCCCATCGCATCACCAATTGCCTGCCCATATAAAGCACCTAAAATTTTGTCTCTTTTATCCATAACGAACACCTTCCAATTTCTATATTCCTGTTACAAGTTTAAAATTAGCGTCATTGCTATAAATGATTTTTACTTGCTCTACCAGAGTTCCACGGTCGGAAAGTACGATTCCTTCTACCATTAACAGCGGCTGAGAATTTTCCATATTAAAAATCCGATTTTCATCTTCGGTCGATAGAAACGCGTGCACGCTTAGGTTCGCGGTACAAGGATAGACATCATAATTTGTCCGAATGGTATCGTAAAGAGAATGAGTTGCAAAATCATTTTTATCCAGATTCGGAAAGTGATGAAGATCCAGCAACGACAGATCGATTGTCATCCAGGTAATGGCCCCATTAATCTTTACTCCCCTTAATCTGTGCAGCTTGAAGATTTTTTTTCCTTTTTGCTGCAGCACCTCCTGTGATAGAACTTTTGTAACGGCATCACCGCCCATTTTTCGGACATAATCTGAAAATCCGCTAAAGGTGAACATATTAATCTTAGGGCTCTTAGCTTTTACAAAGCTGCCTTTTCCATGCACTTTGTAGATAACACCGGATTCCTCCAATTCTTTTAGAGCTTTCTGGATAGTAGAACGGGTAACGTTGTACTTTTTGCTCAGCTGGGCTTCGCTTGGTATCTTATCATGTATGTCATAATTCCTGAAAATATCAGATTGTATATCGTGGCTTATCTGCAAATAAACCGCCTGGACACTGTTAAATTCCATAATACCTCCTCTTGACTACTTGAGTACTCAAGTAGAAAATAGCATGAGAAAAACATTTTGTCAACGCTTACAATGGAAATTACGCATAATTTTAAAGACTTATGTTTGAAAGTTTTTCTCTGTAGCAAGATGTGTTCTGAGGTGAAAAATAAAAATTTATATCATGTCTGCGTTAGTCGGAGTCCTTTGTATATGCATAAAAGGGGTGGTGTTGCGGATGCCATGTTTCAAAGCTTTTATTCAGCCGAGGACAATAGATTTAAGCAGCAAAACTTTAGTATTTGCCTTCTTAAAACAGGCTGTTTCAAGGCGCTAGCCGGATGGATGACGACGAACACTCACTAACGAAACGATATCCGGACAGGATGATAGCGGCCGCAAATGCCTGAGAACAAAAGGAACATTTGCCATGCATGTAAAATGCAATTTTGATGAATGATGATGTTAACGCTATCCATATACCCGCAATGAGGATGATGCATAACGAGGAAAGTCATTTCGTTGAAAACGCCATCCTCATGTTAAACGGAGAGCTGTTAATGCTTAATGCTTTGAAAAAATAAATAATTCTGTAATGGTCATCAGGTAAAAATTCGTCACTTGACCATTCTATCTTAAGCAGTGGTTCCGATCGCTGTTTGTTTGAGACGGGTAAATACGACCATAAATAAAAAGTTTTCCAATCCATTCTTTAGCGGCAGAGCGGGGCTGAAGGGCTTATTTACCCATTGTGATGCATTAAAGTTTCCTCCTTCTTGCGGATTAATTCTTTCAGTTCCATCAGATCTTCCAGGCCGGCATGGTTGCGGATAAAGTTTCTTGCCTGCCGTCTGTACGCATCAATAGTTGCCTTTCTGCGGTTTTTGGCTTCCCAGTTCCTTGAGGCTCTCACCTGGGTATGGCTTGTTTTTCTGACCATGCCTTCATCCGTCCTTATCAATAAAGCGGACAATTAACAAAACAACCCAAGTGCTGCCTGCAAACAGACCAATTACTTTCATGTAAAGCGGGCTAAAATTGGCGGTGAGCAGCCAAACAATTGTAACCAGGATCAGTACAGAATCAATCGATTTTATTCTTTTCATGATGGTCATGTGATTGAGCATAACAAAAGCCGGAAATCTGCTTCCTCTGGGAAATTATGGATGTTTTCGATTGCGTCGCCGCTTTTTGCCTGCTGTTTGATTATCGCAGGGGCGGTCGCTATGGAAATCCAAAAATGGTGAATCAGGTCCGGTGGCCCTTTTGATTTGCTCGATCACGTTTTCCTCACTCCTTTCACATCCCTGCCTTTTTATTTTATAACGTATACGTTACAAAACCAATATTTGTTTTATGTTAAAGCGCAGGATCATTTTATGTTGCTGATCCTTGTAGCTTGAGTGCGAACCTTGGGAACCCAAGTTGTGGACACTTGGTGTAGCTTTTTCAAATAGCTGTTTGATAGTAATCATCAAATTTGTATTTTTACTAGAATTATCCCAGAATTTATTATAATAACAAATTTATAATTAATGTGTATAAAATCGTTATAACAAGTTATACTTTAGGGAGAGGTGTCGGTTATGGATTTTCAAAAATATTTGGAGCGGAATTTCCAATATGAAGAACCTATTCTCACTGAAGAACTCCTGGATAAACTGGATATCAATCCAAATACGATTCGCCAGTATTTGAAAAAAGCAGCAGATAACGGTTTTATTGTTCGTTACGCATTGAAGAATGGCGTTTATTACAGGCCTGATCCAAAGGCAATATTTCGATCTTCCTTAAATCTGTATGATGTCATCAAGAAAAAATATTTATTTGATCTAAATAATAATCGAATTGGCTATATTACCGGTCTATCTTTTGCAAACGAATTAGGGTTGACGGCGCAAAATGCATTGGCTTATGAACTGGTTACGAATAAGGAAAGCATGCATTCCAGAAAGGTTCTTTATGGCAAAACGTACGTTTTTTTGAAAAAACCTAGAGTTATGGTCAATAACGCAAATTATAAGCTTTTACAGGTTTTTGATTTAATCAGCAGCTTCGATCTTTATAGTGAATTCACACTGGATGAATCAATGAAGAAAATGATCGATTATTTAAAGAATGTAAGAATCTCTAAGGAAGATTTTAAAAAGTGTTTGTCATTTTATCCAGAGAAGGATCAGTTAGCCATTTACAGGAGTGACTTGCTTTATGAACTTGCACCAAAGCAACCGGCTTTTTAAAGAACTCATTGATGCTGTATCTGAAGAAAGCGGACTGAAAGGTTCAATTATTGAAAAAGATTATTATGTATCTTTGCTGCTCGGAAAAGTGCAGACGAATTTTCCTGAAATTGTTTTTAAGGGTGGCACGTCATTAAGCAAATGCTATCATTTGATCAATCGTTTTTCTGAAGATATTGATATCAATTTCCAGCAAGATGTCAATAAAACGGGGACAGAAAAACGTAAACTGAAGCAAGCCATAATGAATTCAGCCAACGAAATTGGCATGCATCTGGAAAACGAAGACGATATTAAAAGCAGAAGAGATTTTAACAGGTATCAATTTTCGTACTCAAGTATAACAGAAGCTGATCTTCCAAAAGTTGTTTATGTGGAGACGTATATTTTATTAAAGTCTTTTCCGACTCATAAAATGCAGGTCACAAATTACATTCTTGATTACCTGCTACAGCGGAAACAAACTGCTTTTTTAAAAAAATATGAAATAAATGCATTTGATATACAAGTGCAGGATATTGAGCGCACATTTATCGATAAAATTTTTGCTCTTTGCGATTATGCTATCGATGGAAAGTATAATAGAAATTCTCGTCATCTTTATGATCTATACATGATTTATAAGGCATACAGGCAGCAGTTCACACGAGATTTAATCAGGCCACTATTTATACAAGTAGCTAAAGAACGATCAAAAAGCGAACATGCTCATTCAGCAGTGAAAGGTTTTAGACTACTTGACGCGTGCAAAAAAATAATTAAAGATAATTATTTTAAAACGGACTATGAAGAGACAAGTAATATTCAATTATTTCTACCCGGTGTGGAGAGTGTGAGCTATCAGATGATAATCGGGAACTTTATCGAAATCATTGAATCTGGAATTATTCCTGATGAAATTGATTATTAATCATCCGACTGCCGTTCTTTTGTTGTCAATGATGTTTTAGGCTGTGATTTCAGGGAACTGTACAGTTGCAGGCTATTCATTCTATTTGATACGAATTGATACGAAATGATTATATCTGTTGTGAGAACGCCTTTTTTAAAAATAAATGAATTCATTGATTGCTTCTCATAGAAAAGAATATTAAAAAGTTTTATTTTGTTGCCAAAAGCAACTATTTTATACCCTTTATGTGAGAACGAATGACAAGCGGTCAGTCAGATTGCCGAGAAACCTGATTCATAAGGCCGCCGCCCGCACAACAAATGGACGCAGCAGCATAAATGGCCAACGGCGGAATCTTCTCTATGAATGGCGGTCCGGATTCTTTCGGGCTCAGAACGATCCGTTCAGTTTGACCGCAAGCCCGGCCCTGTTCAGTATTTTTTTATAATCCCGAAGATCTTCCGTGTGCAGTTGCGCGGTATCTTTCATCGCATATTCACGGCCGAGTTCGGCATATTTTTTTAGTCCGTACTGATGAAACGGCAGCAATTCAACCTTTTTGACACCTATTTGATTGAACAGCCGGCCGAATTGGGCAGCATCGGCCAGTGAGTCGTTAAAATGAGGGATGACCGGAATCCTGACCAGAAGATCTTTGCCGGCTTCCAGTGCGATTTGCAGATTCTTAAGAATCAGTTCGTTATAAACGCCGGTGCCTTCATAATGCTTCTGACTGTTCCAATGTTTGACGTCAAAAAACATAAAGTCCATGTACTGAATCAATGCTTTAAATATTTCCGGGCGTGCATAGCCGGATGTTTCACAGGCGAGATGGATTCCCTCTTTTTTAACGGCCTTTGCCAGTTCGATTGCAAACGGGGCCTGATTGAGCACTTCCCCTCCGGAGAAAGTAACGCCGCCTCCGGATTCCTCGTAATAGTCCCGATCCTGCATGATCGTCTTCATGATTTCCGCAACGGTTTTATATTCTCCGACGGTTGTGAAACCGCCGCGAACGTCGTCGCGCATTTGTTCGGAGCAGGCCCTCTGAGATTCGGGATTGGCACACCAGATGCAGCGCAGCGGACAGCCTTTAAAAAAAACGACGGTCCGTATTCCGGGTCCATCATTGATACTGAATTTCTGAATATTGAAGATGAGACCTTTTGGACCGGAACGTGTCCGGTTATTTTTATCCTGCGGAAATGTGTTTCTTTTCAAATAACCCACCTCTTCTTAATTTTAACATAGCAATTTCGTTAGAAACATTAATAAGCTGTGAAAGAAGCAAAACGGCGCGACTGTTTGATCTCTGTATGATAAAATAGTGATATAAAAAACGAAGCAAGGAGAGATCTTCATTTTGGCTTTGGGATTAACGGAACGCGAAAACGATTTGCTGAATATTGTTAATGAACGGATCAAAATAGATGTCAATGAGCTGGCCGAACTGCTCAATGTATCGAAAGTGACCATTCGAAAAGACCTGGATCGTCTGGAATCAAAAGGACTGCTTCAAAGGAAACACGGATATGCCGTGATCAACAATGCCGATAATGTCGGTTATCGGTTGGCCAAAAAGTACGATGTCAAAAAAAGGATTGCCCGGCTTGCCGCCCAATCGATTCATGATAATGAAACGATCATGATCGAATCCGGATCAACCTGCGCTCTGCTGGCCGAGGAGATCGCGGCGACAAAACAGGACATAACTATTATCACCAATTCTTTCTTTATCGCTTCCTACATCGGCAGACATCAAAGTGTTCGTATTATCCTGCTTGGCGGAACGTATCAGGAAGATTCACAGGTGACAGTCGGGCCGATTACGAAACAAAATTTAAGAGAATTTTTTGTCGACAAGCTCTTCATCGGGACAGACGGTTTTGATCGAAAGATCGGCTTTTTCCAAAACGATATTATGAGGGCCGAAGTGGTACAGACAATGGCCCTATCCAGCAGGAAGACGATCATTCTCACGGATTCAAGCAAATTTTATCAAAAAAGTCTGGTCAAACAATTCAGCCTGAATGAAATTCAGGAGATTTATACCGATCGTGAGCTGGATGAAGATACGAACCGGTTTATTGCCGACAAAGGCGTAACTTTGCATCTTGCATAAAAAGCGAACAGCGATCACACCGGTACACTATTTTTTCTTCCCGGGAAAAGCTGATCAACACGCAGAACATCCCGGGAACCAGCGCGATTGGGTTGTCGGCGCGGCAGGCTATTCGGCGTTCTTCGCCGCCCTTTCGAAAGAAACACAGAATGAAGTCGGGAGCTGACTTTGTAAAGAACCAGGCAGTCAGATGACTCGTTCGGAGAGGACCTGTGCGGCAAAGTGCTGTCCGGCTCCCGTTACCGATCCTGAAGATGAGGCCGATTAATAAAAAGCCAAAAAAGCCCGGCGTGAAAAGTATCGGCAGGAAAAACGGCTGCCGCCTTTCCTGCCTGATATTTTTCCCCGCTTCGAAGGGTGATCCGCTTTTTCAAAGGGGTTGTTACAGTCCAGGAACGGCCGCCGATTTTTAAAATGCCTGGCAGGGGAAGCGGCGGTCATCCGTATCTTTGACGGTCCGGATTTAAACCGGCGGTATCTGCGATCTTTAATTTTCGATAAAATCATGAAACATCGTTTAAATAAAGGTATATTCCAGCATTAAAGTGTTTGACGGAGAGCACAATTGTGCAGACTGCTTTGGGGGATTAAAGGAGGGCGCTATGGAAAAAGATAAAAGAAGGCTTTTAACCAAAGTGGCTTATCTCTATTATATCAAGGAAAAAACGCAGAACGAGATTGCCGGCGAACTGGGTATTTACCGGACGACAATCAGCCGCATGTTGAAAAAGGCCCGGTCCGAAGGGATTGTCGACATTCAGATCCGCGATTTTGATCCGCAGGCCTTTGAACTGGAAGTTCAGCTGCAGAAAAGATTTGCTTTGAAAGATGCTGTTGTGATTCCGACCGGTGCCGATGATACAGAAAAAGAAAAAGAAGACAAGCTGGCTGAGGAGGCTGCCTATTATTTAAAGCATCTAATCAAGAATGATGAAATTATCGGCTTAAGTTGGGGCTCCAATCTGGCAGCCATGATCGGCAAACTGAAGGGAAATAAAAAAACAAACGCGACGTTTGTCCCATTGGTCGGCGGGCCGAGCCATATTAATTCACGCTATCACGTCAACGCCATCATTTACGATCTGTCCCGCCACTTTGGCGGAGAGTGCGTATTTATCAATGCGGGGGCGATTCAGGATTCCCGGCTTTTGCGCGATGGCATCATGAAATCGCGCGATTTTCAGAAATTCAGGGATTACTGGAATCGCCTGGACATTGCGATGTTCGGTATCGGCGGCCCCCTGGAAAGCAGCACGAGCAGCTGGCGCAATTTTATGACACAGGCCGACCAGAAGAGCCTGATTAACCGTCATGCAATCGGCGACTGCTGCTGCCAATTTTTTGATTCGGAAGGCCGTCTGATAAAAGAAGGATTATATAACCGTACCATTGGCATTAAACCGGAATTGCTGGCAAAAGTTCCGTATTCGGTCGGTGTAGCGCGCTCGAAAGTTAAGGCACCGTCCATCCGTGCGCTGTTAAAAACCGATTTTATGAACACACTGATTACGGACGATGAAACAGTACGGGAGATATTAAAATGAACTACATATGTGCAATTTCTGCTTCTTTTTATAGCTTATCTTTCCTTTCAAATCGGCATTTCTGAATGATATCTGAAATTATTTCAAGTGATATGTCTGTAAAAACTGTGTTTTCGTGCTACTATTTAGCTGTGGGCAGGCTGAACCTGATAAATCACAATTGTGCATTATCTTACAAGGGAGTGTTGCAAATGGAATTTCTGTTGGATTCAATTCATCTGGCTTCAATAAAAAAATACGTCGGCATCATTCCGCTGGCCGGCGTGACTTCCAATCCGTCGATCGTAAAAAAGGAAGGCAAAATCGACTTATTCAGGCATTTAAATGAAGTCCGTTCGCTCATCGGAGCCGATGCGACATTGCACGTTCAGGTTGTTGCCGACAATCCCGACGGCATCGTCCGGGATGCTCATGCCATTCTCGACAATGTCGACGATCGTGTATTCATTAAAATACCCGTCACCGAGGCCGGCCTGACAGCTATAAAAAGGTTAAAAAAGGAAAATATAAATGTCACTGCCACGGCCGTTTATTCGAAATTTCAAGGCTATCTGGCGCTTGAAGCCGGTGCCGACTACATCGCACCGTATTTTAACCGAATGGAAAACATGAACATTGATTCAAAAGCAGTCATCGCCGAATTGGCTAAAGCAATCGAACGGCAGCACAGCCGCACCAAAATCCTGGCGGCGAGCTTTAAAAATGTCGGCCAGGTAAACGCGGCATTTGAAGCCGGCGCTCAGGCCGCAACGATGGGTGCGGATATTCTTGCCAACGCCCTGGGCCTGCCGGCAATCAGTCAGGCGGTCGACGATTTCACCGCGGACTGGGAATCCGTTTTCGGCAAAGGTGAAAAAGTCTATACGCTGGCTGAAAATAACGAAGGTGTCCGTTGAGTGATCTGTACGGCTGAAACTCAGATCAGCCGGGGCGACGGAGTCCGCACCGATGGTTGGGGCGGGCTCTTTTTACTGCCTGCTTTTTTTGAAAAATGTGCCAAAGAGGCGTGAATAACACATGATTGCCGGTCTCTCTTTCTGCTTTGCCGATGAGCGGGCAGTTATCGGCATGAGGCGTTTTCGGCATTCGCCGGCGCAGGTTAACGGCAATGGCTGCTTTTCGTTTTTATTTTACCTGTTCAATCAAAGCCGCATATTCCGTATGCCGTTTCTCCCAGTTTTCTTTTGGAAAATCGGCATGGACGTGTTCGTTCAGCAAATCGATCAGCATGTCGAGGCAGACGTGCCATCCGGCCAGATCTTTTGCAGTATGCTCGTTAATTGCCGGAAGAGACTCTTTCAGCACGAGTAAGCAGCCGTCTGCCTCAGGGTACAGCTCGAAGCGCACGCGACCGTCGCCCCATTCGAACTCTAAAACAGAGTTTTCCCGGCAGTCCGTTATTTTGATTGCGAAAGAAGCTCCCGTGCCGTCATTCATATTGAATTGAATCATCCCTCCGCTCCGGAGGCCGGCTATTTTCAAATTAGGCATCCATTTCTCTAATTTCTCATTTTGTGTCAGGGCAGCCCATACTTCCTGCAGCGGATGATGAAGCAGACGATCAAAACGGGCAATATACCTGTCGTTAACTTTTTGCACAGCAGCAAGCACCTGTTATGCCTCCTTATATTCAGAGCCTTTTTAATTGTTGATTCGGCAAGATCAGCCGAAAATCCTGCCCGTATCATTTTTATTCGCTGCTTTTCTGTACAGAATTTAATTCTGCGCTTCCTCCGTCTGTACGGTTACCCGGGAAACCGCGCTCGGCTTTTCGATCTTATGCGGCGCTGCCGGCCCGGAAACGGGCACCGGTACAGGTATACAGGAGAAAGAGCAGGCAATAGCCGCTAAAATTTGGTGATTGACAGCGGTATGCAATATGTTCATAATTAGTCATAGTCTTGTGAAACGTTTTTCTCCGAACGGTCGAAACGGCTGGCATATAGCTGATTTTGTGAACGGGCGGGTTAAAATCGGGATTCAAAATCGGCTTCCGCCAATGTAGGAGATTCGACCCCGACCGCCGATACATACCTTTTTGGAAGAGCGCTGGATGACGCTTTTTTTTGATCTTTTATTTTATAATCCGATTTTCGATTGTTTTTCCGCAATGCGTGCCATGGATATGTGAACGGGCATTCAGATTTCCCCGCGTGCATGTGCCCCGATGTTGCGGGAGTCGCATTGGCATGTACGAGGCTGCGTTTGAGAAATTAAGGTGGCAAAAGAGATTGAATAGCGAGCGTGTCAAACCGTTTTTAAAATGGGCGGGCGGCAAACGGAGAATGCTTGCCGATATCCGCAGCTGTGTCCCTCAGCATTTTCGCCGGTACTACGAACCCTTTGTCGGAGCGGGAGCGGTTTTATTCGATCTGCAGCCCGCCGATGCAGTGATTAACGATATTAATGAAGAGCTGATGAATGTCTATCGGGTGATACAGAGCGACGTCGAGGGCCTGATCAAGGATTTGGAGAAACACCGTAATGAAAAGAGCTACTACTATAAAATCCGCGATCTGGATCTGAATGAAGATTATCAGAAAATGTCCGATCTTGAAAAGGCGTCGCGTATTATTTATTTGAATAAAACCTGTTTCAACGGGCTGTTTCGCGTCAACAAGGAAGGACATTTTAACGTTCCCTTCGGAAAGTACAGCCGGCCCAATATTGTCAATGAGAGGACATTGAGAGGGGTCAGCCGCTATTTCCGCGAAAACCGCGTGAAAATAATGGCGACAGATTTTGCTGAAGCAGTGGAAGATGCAGAGGAAGGAGATTTTGTCTATCTGGATTCTCCGTATGATCCGCTTTCGACAACATCTTACTTCACAAGCTACAGTAATGACGGATTTACCAAAAAAGATCAGATCAGGCTGCATGATTTATTTGCGGATCTGGATCGCCGCGGGGCTCTCGTTTTGATGAGTAATTCGGCGACGCCTTTTATTAAGCAGATGTACAATAATTATCATATTACTTTTTCCTCGACGAGCCGTCTGATCAATGCCGACGGCAGCAAGAGAGGGAGAATTGATGAGGTCCTTGTGACCAACTATTAAAAAAGCTCAAGTCTAAGTTCCGAAAATTTTCGCTTCCGGCCGCTTAAGAAAAAATTAAGAATCAAGCATGATAATGATTCTATGATTTTTATAGCGCCGACGATAGCGGACAGGGCGGCCCGATCCGGAACGGCCCGAATGTCCGGGGCGAAGATTTGGAGGAATAGTCTTTGAAAAAAAAGACCGGGCACTTTGATTTCTTATTACTTGGAGTTGTGGCTCTCTCGGCTTTTCTGAATCTGTATCTTCTGAACCATGCGAGTTCGAATGAATACTACACCGTTGCCGTAAAGAGTATGATGAAAAATTTTCATAACTTCTTTTTCGCTTCATTTGACCCGGCCGGCTTTATCACGGTTGACAAACCGCCTGTTGCTTTATGGATTCAGGTCTTAAGCGCGAAAATTTTCGGACTGAGCAATTTCAGCGTGCTGTTTCCGGAAGCCCTGGCCGGAGTCGCCTCCGTGGCTTTGCTGTATGTCCTTGTAAAAGATAAGTTCGGAAAAACGGCTGCTTTTATTTCAGGACTGGTTCTGGCAACGACGCCGATCTTCGTGGCTATCGTGCGTACGAACAACGTCGACAGCATCCTGATTTTCGTTCTGCTGGCGGCGGCATGGGCATTGATGCGGGCCGTTGACAAAGGCAGGATGCGCTGGCTGGTGGTCAGCGTGATTCTGGTCGGAGTCGGGTTCAACGTGAAAATGCTTGAGGCCTTCATGGTGCTTCCGGCCATTTATCTGTATTATTGGATTGCAATGAAAACGACCTGGCGAAAACGTCTCCTGCATCTGACGGTTGCCACCGTCGTTCTTCTTGCCGTTTCTTTTTCCTGGGCCACGGCTGTTGAGCTGATTCCCGCAAACGATCGTCCTTACATCGGCAGCAGTCAGACCAATTCGGTTTTTGAACTGGCTTTTGGATATAACGGTGTATCCCGTCTCACGGGCCAGCAGGGACATGGAAATCAGGCCGGCGGTTCCCGGCAGCCTGATTTAGGCGGGCAGCAGACAGGCAGCGATGCACAGCGAACCGGTACGTTCGGCAGCCGGAGCGGCACAACGGCAAACGGGTCGCAGAACAGCCGGTCCCAGTCTGCACAAACGGGCGGGTCTACCGACCGGCCGGCACAGATGGCAGGGAACGGGCAGGCCGGCGGAATGTTTAACACCGGCCAGGCAGGGCTGTTTCGCTTATTCTCGCAGGCTCTTTCCAGTCAGGCCAGTTGGCTGCTGCCCTTTATTCTTTTCGGAATCGTCGGTCTTGTTGTCTCGTTCCTGCGCCTGCGCAAGCTGACCAGACAGGGTCAGTTTGCCGTTTTCTGGCTGGGATGGCTCATTCCGATGATGGCCTTTTTCAGCGTGGCCGGTTTCTTCCATCAATATTATCTCAGCATAATGGGTCCGGCAATCGGCGCGCTGACGGGCATTGCTTTTACAGTCCTGTGGAAATTTTACAGAGCAGAACGGGAAAATTGGACGAGCTGGCTGCTTCCGGCCGCACTTCTTGTGACGATGCTTTTTGAAGCTTTGATTCTTTATCAGAACAGTCTGCCCAATCAATGGATTTATCTGGCGGTTGCAGGAGGCCTGATCCTGTTTGCGGTCTCCGCCTCTTTCCGCGGCCAGGACAGACGGAGCAGCCAGGTGTATGCCGCTGCGGCGGGTCTGATTATTTTGCTTGTTGCTCCGATTTATTGGACGTTGCCGTCGACCTTTAATCAGACAAACAGCTCGATTCCTGTCGCGGGCCCGAGTTCATCTCAATTCGGCGGGAACGGAGGCGGCTCGGCTCAGTTCGCTGCCCGGCAGAACCGCGAGTTCGGCGGACAATTCCAGAATGGCGAACGGCCTGCCGGGTCCGGACTGCCGGCTTTATCGGCAGACAGAGTGCGGCAGATGCGGTTCGGCTCTCCCCAGGGAGGCGGAATGAACGGACAAGTGGACAAGAAATTGCTCAGTTATCTTGAAAAACATGATAAGGGTGAAAAATTCATTCTGGCCGTCCAGAGTGCCCAGTCCGCTTATTCGATCATGCTGAATACCAATTACGCCGTTATGGCGATGGGCGGATTTCAGGGCAGCGATCCGGCCGTGGATGCTGCCAAACTTGCCAAAATGGCCAGGGCGGGCGAAGTGAAGTATTTTCTGATTTCCGGCGGGAATCGCATGGGATCGAACCAGAGTGCCCTGCAGTGGATTGAGAAAAACTGCAGCAAGGTGCCGGCCAGCGAGTGGTCTTCGGGGAACTCGCAGCAGGCGGGCGGACAGACGCTCTATGTTTATAAAGGTTAGGCCAAAAGACAGCCGGCCGATGATCGGCGCCGGCCTGCCGCGGTAACAGTTCCGGAAGGTCGGCTCTTCGGCAGCCGTTCACTCGAATTTTGCCGTTCGGAAATTAAAAAAACCGACAGTTTAAAGCGCGTCTGTTCCGGCGGAGTCGTTATTGCGCCAGCGCCATATTCAAATCTCTGGATTCATTATAAAGGCAAGGGGCGTCTCACGGTCGAAAAATCGATTGTTGAAACGTCTTCTTTTATTCCGCCATGTTCGGCTCCGCTGGATGCGTGAATGAATTTCATAACGGTGCCGAGTGCCTCTTTTTATCAAAAAAATACCTTATTTCGGCTGCTGCTGCACTTCAGCCGGCGATTTTCAAAAAATGAGAGACGTATTCTGCCGGCTTAGATAAATGGAAGAATCATCATAAGATGCATTTCAGTGATAAATGAAAATAAAGTCGTCCATACGGAGCAACGCAGGCAGCATATTTTCATTGAATTATCGTTTCCGTGTAGAAAAGTTGTTTACTCATGCATTTAATCTGAAAATATTTTTCTGCTTAAGAAAGGGACTATAGTGCAGCTGACGGATTGCGCAAACAATCCGATCCGATTGAATTGGAAGCCTGGGCGGTCGCACCGAATCGAGCAACAGTCGCACCGAAACGCCCAAATGTTGCACCGAACCAGGCCTAAGCCGCACCGAATCGTTGAGAAGTTGCACCGAACCTGGGCGGTCGCACCGAATCGAGCAACAGTCGCACCGAAACGCCCAAATGTCGCACCGAACCAAGCCTAAGTCGCACCGAATCGTTGAAAAGTTGCACCAAAAAAAGCGGTCGCACCGAAACGCCCAAATGTTGCACCGAACCAGGCCTAAGCCGCACCGAATCGTTGAGAAGTCGCACGGACCCGGGCGGTTGCACCGAACCTGGGCGGTCGCACCGAACCAGGCCTAAGATGCACCGAATCACTGAAAACTCGCACCGAATCGGGCCAGGCCGCTCCTAAATTCAAGTTGCACTTGGCTGAGGTCAGCATGAAAAAAATTCTCCATCCGCTATTTTGTTGGCTCCTTATTTCATTCCTATCAATTTAAGGAACGGTTCGCTGCGGCTGTGCAACAGCCTATTCTCAGTAAGCACCTTTTTTGTAAGCAAACTTTATTTGCCTGCGTCAACAGGGTAAGGACTTGACAAAATAATAAACAGCGGGTACACTTTTTAAGTGCCTAAACCGTAATAATTACGATTTAAAGTATTCACTTATTTGCGGCAGAAGTGGAAAGTAGACTCCGGCGTGCAGCTCCGCAATCGTCTGTCTGCCGAAAGATCAAACAGCCGGCCGTCGGGATTATGGTGAAGCCGCCCCACGGAGAGGGTTCAAATGCCGGATAATCGGTGAACTGAAGGAAATTGAGAATCATTGAAACTATTAATCTATAATCTGCGGGGGGTCATCTATGTGCTTCGCGATGTCCGGATCAGCAATCTGCAAGTCAGCTTTAACGGGCAACACGTTCTCAACAATCTGTCCTTTAATGTTTCCGCCGGGGAAATGCTGGCGATAATCGGTCCGAACGGTGCGGGAAAAACGACATTGCTTAAGGCGATTCTCGGGTTGATCGCGCCTCAGGACGGCAGGATTGTTTTGGAGACAGACAGGCGGAAAGCGGTGATCGGCTACGTGCCGCAGTCCAGGACCATTGATGAAGAAACGCCGATCGAAACAAGGGATTTCATCTCACTTGGCCAGTTGTCCGGCATTTTTCCGTGGCTTCTGAAAAAAGAAAGGGAGCACCTGAAGCAGGTCATGATGCTGACAGATACGCAGCGGATCGCCGGAAAAACGGTCGGCAGGCTGTCCGGGGGTGAAAGGCAGCGGGCCTTTCTTGCACAGGCACTTATCCGCGATCCTGATCTTCTGCTGCTTGATGAATCAACGGCCAATCTTGATCCGTACGCGCAGGAAAAGATGATGCAGCTTGTCAGGAAAATCAACCGGGATCAAAAGCTGACCGTCATTTTTATCAGCCATGATCTTCACCTTGTGAAGAAATACGCGGACCGGATCATGATTCTCTCTCCCGAGAGCTACGACATCGTGAGTGCGGATGAACTGCCGGACGCGCAGACGCTGAACTCCGTCTATCGTTTGCCTGCCGGTATTCATCCGTCCGGAGACCGGAAAAAACGGTTGGGAAAGCAGCCTGTATAAACGGAGCCCTCTTTCAGAAAAACAGGGATGGAGAAGACTGTACTATGAAAATTTGTCATGTATTCGGGAGGTCCGACGATGTTTCAGTATGATTTTATGCAGCATGCGTTCATAGCGGGAACTCTGATTGCGATCATGTGCGGAACGATCGGTGTCTTTGTCATTGCGAGGAACCTCTCCTTCATTGCGCACACGTTCTCGCATATTGGTTTTGCCGGCGCCTCTTTTGCTGTATATACAGGTATCGACCCGCTTGCCGGGCTGCTGCTCTTCACGCTGCTCAGTGCATTCGGCATCGGGCAGCTTGGCGTCAGGATCTTTCGGCGCGACGCTTCTGTCAGCGTTGTGCTCAGTTTCTTTCTTGGGATCGGCATTTTGTTCCTGTCGCTTTCAAATGCGCAATCGGGTTTTTTGCAGACCATTTTATTCGGGAGTGTCGTAGGTATCGACATGCGGGATGTATGGCTGATCATCGCTCTGACCGTACTGGTTATTTTTGTGATGGCCGCCGGCTACCGCTGGCTGAAATTTGATTCTTTTGATCAGACAGGCGCGCAGGCAGCCGGACTCCCGATCCGCTGGATTTCAATCGGATTTCTTCTGCTGATGTCCATTGCCGTCAGCGTGACGGTTCAGATCGTCGGCGCCCTGCTCGTTTTTTCACTGATGACGGTCCCCGCCGCAGCCGCCCGTTTTTATACGCAGTCTATTTTCGGCATGATCCTCTTGTCCTCGCTGCTTGCCGTTGCCGGGGTGTGGGTCGGACTGGTGCTCGGTTACTATACGAACGCGCCGGTCAGCTTTTTTATCACAAGTTTTGAATCTGCCGTCTATTTTATCGGTATGGGATTTCAAAGATTCATGGTCCGCAGGGAAGCGGCCTGACCGCCGGAAACAAAATATGTGTTATGCTGCCTGCGGGAAGCTAAAATCTTGTCAGGTGAAAACATCTGTGATAGGGTGAAGTTAATTGAATAATGTTGTCCACTGGGGGAGCTTTTTTGCTGAGATTGACAATGTCAAGACCCTTTGAACCTGATCCAGGCGATGCTGGCGTAGGAAAGTGGTTTCGATTTGATCTATAAAGAATGCTTGATTTAACTACATAGATCTATCCGCCGCTTTCGTCAGAAAGCGGTTTTTTTCTGCGCCCGAAAATCGCCGGGACCGAAACAGCAAAGCCGAGCGGCCCCTTCTCCGGACGATGCCGTTCAATTAAACTCAGGTTTCTTATTTTGAAGTCGGGAGGTTAGAGAGTGGAGATTTCAGAAAGAGCAAGACTGGCCAATCAGTCTTTGTGGGAACAAAGCTTCAACCATCCTTTTGTCCAGGAGATTCGGGATGGATCGCTGGCGCTTGATAAATTCCGCTTTTATGTGAAACAGGATGCGTATTATGTCAGGGAATTTGCCAAGATCCACGGACTGGCGGCAGCGCAGGCAGATGATCCGAAGATTGTGGCGGCGCTTTCCGATATCGCCGTCGGATTGGCGGAAGGGGAGCTGCAGATGCATCGCCGCTTCTTTGCGGATCTGCAAGTCGGCGGCGAGGAGTGGGCGGCTTTTCGTCCCGCACCTGCTGCTTATGCGTATATTGCCCACTTGTACTGTGTGGTCTGCCAGGGCAGGCTTTGCCGCACCATGGCTGCTTTGCTGCCTTGCCCCTGGCTTTATTCCGAGATCGGACAGAGATTGAAAAATGCCGCACCGAAGCGGGAAATTTTTCAAAACTGGATTGCGGAATACAGCTCCGACGCTCTGGAAAAAAATGTGGCGGTTGAAAGAAAAATCTGGGACAAGTTAAGCCGCGGCGCGGATGATCATGAGAAGGAGCGTATGCTTCATATTTTTTATCAGAGCAGTTATTACGAACTGAACTTCTGGGATATGAGCTACGGCATGGATGATTGGAATCGGAAATAACAACAACGATGTACGGAGGGGGATATTCATGATCGAACCTGACTTATTGATTGAAAAAATGAACGCGGTCCGCAGGCAGAATCCGTTATTGCATGTGATCACAAACCGGGTGGCGATCAACGATTCGGCCAACGGCGCGCTGGCTATCGGCGCTTCGCCGATTATGGCCGAAGCTCATGAGGAGGTCGCCGAAATCGCAGCGGGCAGCAATGCACTTGAACTGAACATCGGCAATTTAACACCCTATTCAATAGAAAGTATGATGATCTCCGGGCATGCAGCGAACCGGGCCGGCGTTCCGATTGTCCTTGATCCGGTCGGGGCGGGCGCGACTTCGTTTCGCCTGAGTACGGTCAGGAACTTTTTCGATGAGCTGGACATTGCCATTCTCCGCGGCAATGCCGGTGAAATTGCCGCCATTGCCGGGGAAGACTGGGGAGCGAAGGGCGTCGACGCCGGAGATACGGGCGGCGATATCCTGCCGCTTGCCGTCCGCGTGGCCCGGCGCTATCACACTGTCGTTGCCGTATCCGGAAAGACCGACACGATCACGGACGGGGCAAAGGCCTGTCTCGTTCACAACGGCCATCCGCTCTTTCCCGTTATGACGGGATCAGGCTGTCTGAACGGTGTGATTCAGGCGGGCTATGCCGCAGTTTCAGGCGATTTTCTGGAAGCATCGGTTGCCGGTTCGGCCAATTATGCGATCGCCGGCCAGATTGCCGGTGAAAAAAGCGGGGGGCCGGGAACTTTCCGCCAGCTGCTGATGGATGAGCTGTACACGCTTAGCGAAGAAAAAATTCAAAAATACGCTGACCTGGAGGAGGTCGCGGTTCCATGAAACCAGGATATCGGCCGGCGCAGAGAAAAGGGGTGTCATCATGACGAAAGAACGGGAAGCATTAAGAAGAGCCCTGTCTCTTTACTTCATCATGGGTTCTCAGGACGGGTGCGGAGAGGATCCTTTAAAAACAATCAATCTGGCATTGGAAGCCGGCGTTACCTGCTTTCAGTGGCGTGAAAAGGGACCCCGGTCGTTAAAGGGACAGGAACGGATTGATTTCGCAAAAAATGCACTCAATCTGTGCCGTTCCTATCATGTGCCTTTTTTCGTAGATGACGATGTAAATCTGGCCGTTCGATTGCAAGCGGACGGTGTCCATATTGGGCAGAAAGACGGAAGCGCTCGGGCCGTCCGCCGGGAAATCGGCGGCAAAATGTGGCTGGGCGTTTCCGCACATTCGTTTGAAGAGGCAGAACGTGCACGTGAGCAAGGTGCGGACTACATCGGCGTCGGTCCATACAAACCCACACAGTCGAAGCCGGACGCTGAATCGCCGATCGGCACCGCGCTGATCCGGCGGCTCGGCGCTGCTCGTTATCCGCTGCCGATTGTCGCGATCGGCGGCATTACTCCGGCCGATGTACCCGCGATCCTATCGGCGGGCGCCGACGGAGTTGCCGTCATTTCTGTCATTTCGAGAAGCCCGGATCCGCAAAGTATCGTCCGGCAATTTTTGAACTGTCTCAATCGATAGCCTCAACGTCCGGGTCCGGTCCTGTTCGTATCTTCCGAACAGGCCTTTTTTTGTCCGCCCTCTTTCAGCCTGGCACAGGCGCAGCGATTCATTCCTTTTCAGCTCCCCGGATGTAGCTCCAGCCTTCTTTCTGGTAGATCTTATTTTCCTTCATCAATTTACCGAGCGCTTTTTTAAAGTCGCCCTTGCTGATTGAAAACTTGCTGCGGATATCTTCGGGCAGGCTTTTGTCCGAATAGGGCATGGCGCCCCCCCGGCCGTCCATGTACCGGAGAATCGCCGCGGCATGCTGGTCGATCGATTCATAGCTTCTCTGGCGCATCGAGAGATTGATTGTCCCGTCTTCCTTGACATCGATCACCCGGCAATGGACGTTTTGTCCGAGACGTAGCCTGCCTTCTGTCTCGTTTTTATGAATAAAACCAAGGTAGCCTTTATCCGTGATCACGCGGGCTCCTTCAAGCAGAAGCCGGTATACGTCGGCATCGAGTTCCTGATTAAAAAGATCCTCGGGAGCAGCAACGGACAGCATGTGCATGATCGGATCATCGGCAAGTTTGGCAAACAGCCGGTCCTTTTTATCGAGCTTCAGGCTGCAGTACACATGATCGCCTGCGGCGGGCCAATCCTGCCATTCGTCCGGCAGGTCGTCTTTTGACAGAAGAATATCCTTGTTGATGCCGATGTCGACGAACACACCGTATTTCTTGTGCATGCCGGAAACCGCTGCCCAGTTGTAAACGCCCAGCCGGATATCCGGAATATGCATTGTCGCAGCCAGTCTCCCCTGATGATCCTGGTAGAGAAAAACTTGTTGCGGCACGTGCTCGTCAAACGGCTGAACTATATCGTTTTCGTGAAGCAGTACTTGGAGAGCGCCGTCGGTCAGAAAATAACCGAACGGCGATTTGTGGGCAATCTCGAGAGTGACGACCGTCCCTGCTTTCAGTGCTTCCAAAATCCCGACCCTCTTTCTTCAAAACATGTACCGTATTCTGTCCGTTTTCGCACGCGGACAGCCGGGGCATTCAACTATCTATTATAACATGACAGGCCGTTTCAAAAAAAGAAAGCATCAAGGCGGCTGTCCCATTCAGGTTATTTTTACCCACATAGGATAAAATATGTCAAGACCCCGAACTGAGAAAATGCATAGAAACGATTACAAAAAATCATCATTTCACTATATCGTAACAATTTAAACTTCAAATTCAATGTGCTAAAATGAGTTTGCAAGAAAAGAACAAGTATTTTTTAGAGGGAACAGCAGACGCTTTGGGATGAGGATCGGTTGTTTTTTTAAAATCTCAGAATTAAGAATTATTTGGAATCATCATAATGAGGAGCGATGCAAAGTGTCCGTTAATGAAACGTTAGCCAAGACAAACCCGTGGCAGAGTTTTTCCGGTCTCAATCTGGGTTATGTCGATGAACAGTATGATAAATTTCTCGAAGATCCCGATACGGTCGATCCTACACTGCGCGATCTGTTCGATAAATGGGGAAGACCGAAGAGCATCGCTGAGAACCCGTTTAAAGTTCATCCCAACCCTGAATACGGTGCGGCTGAAAACAGCTTTGATCTAGATCAGGCGGTGGGGGCCGTCCGGCTTGCCGAACGGATCCGGACTTACGGCCACTTGCTGGCCCATGTCAATCCGCTCGGTGAACATCATATTGTCGAAACGCACCTGATGGACCTGGCCGCGTTTAATTTATCGCCAAAAAAATTGAAAGCGATTCCCTCTCGCGTTGTCTGGGCCGAGGCACCTGATGAAGTCCGCAATGCACTGGACGTCGTCAATTATCTGCGTGATCTTTATTCCCGTTCGCTTGCCTACGAGTTCAGCCACGTTCAGGATTTAAAGGAAAAAAAGTGGCTGAATGAAGCCATTGAAAGAAAACGCTTTCAATCGAAAATGAGCGATATCGAAAAGAGAATTTTACTGAAGCAATTAGGCAAGGTTGAAACATTTGAACATTTTCTCCATAAAACATTCGTCGGGCAGAAGCGGTTCTCGATTGAAGGGCTGGATGTGCTCGTACCGATGCTTGACAAACTGATCCAGTGCGGCGTCGCCGACGGAACGAAGCAGATTATGATTAGTATGGCGCACCGCGGACGCCTGAGTGTGCTGGCTCACATTCTCGGCAAACCTTATGAAAAAATTCTGGCGGAATTTGTCCATGCGCCGATCAAAAGTATGGTTCCTTCGGAAGGATCAAAAGGGATCAACTACGGCTGGACCGGCGACGTGAAATACCACCTGGGTGCGGCCCGGTCGATTGAGGAAGGAAACAAAAAGTACCTGCTTCAGTATACGGGAGATGGAAATGCGGCCCAGGGTCCGTTTCAGGTGAAGGTCACCCTGGCAAACAATCCGAGCCATCTGGAGGTTGTCGATCCGGTAATCGAAGGCTATGCACGCGCCGCACAGGATAATCGCGAGAAAGAAGGGTATCCGGATCAGGATACCGAGAAGGCATTTACGATTATGATCCATGGCGATGCCGCATTCCCGGGCGAAGGCGTCGTTGCGGAGACGTTCAATCTGAGCCGGCTGAAAGGTTTTAACACCGGCGGGACAATCCACATTATTGCCAATAACCAGCTCGGATTCACGACGGATCAGGAGGACGGGCGGTCGACGGCCTATGCCAGCGATCTGGCCAAAGGATTTGAAGTACCGATCGTGCACGTCAATGCCGATGATCCGGAAGCCTGCCTGAGCGCGATCCGTCTGGCCTATCAGTACCGCAAGACATTCCGGAAAGATTTTCTGATCGATCTGTGCGGCTACAGACGCTATGGGCACAATGAATCCGATGATCCCGAAGCAACGCAGCCTCTCCTTTACCATGCGATCCACAATCATCCGACCGTATGCAGCCTTTACGAAAAAAGACTGGAAGACGAAAACGTCGTCAATGGGGAAGAACTGAAAAAGTACAGAAAACATCTCGTGGACAAACTGCAGCTCATTTACAACAAATCACGTGAAGAACAGAAAAAGGGATTGAAGGAAACGCCTTTTCCGAAAAAACTGGCGGAGCCGCTCGACCATATCCAGACAAAAGTGCCGATTGACGAATTGAAGGATCTGAACAGGCAGCTGCTTGACTGGCCGGAAGAACTGCACGTTTATCCGAAACTTGCCAGAATCCTGAAGCGCCGTGAAACAGCTCTCAACGGCGGGCGGAAAATTGACTGGGGACTCGGTGAATCGCTCGCTTTCGCCTCGATCCTCAAGGACGGAACACCGATCCGGTTTACGGGCCAGGATGTTGAACGCGGCACGTTCGCCCACCGCCATGCCGTGCTTCACGATGTCGATTCAGGCATTTCCTATTCGCCTTACCATTATCTTAATGGCGTCCGCACCTCGTTTGATATTCGTAACAGTCCGCTGTCGGAAACGGCCGTTATCGGTTTCGAATACGGCTACAATGTGTTCGCTCCCGAGACTCTGGACATCTGGGAGGCGCAGTTCGGAGATTTTGCCAATGTCGGGCAGGTAATGTTCGACCAGTTTGTCACTGCCGGAAGAGCGAAATGGGGCCAGAAATCCGGGCTGGTCATCCTGCTGCCTCACGGCTATGAGGGAATGGGGCCGGAACACTCCAGCGGACGTCTGGAAAGATTCCTGCAGCTGTCGGCGGAGAATAACTGGGTCGTTGCCAACTTAACGACGCCCGCCCAGTACTTTCACATTCTGCGCCGGCAGGCTTCGATTCTGAACAGCGACGTGGTCCGTCCGCTCGTGATCATGACGCCGAAAAGCCTCCTCCGCCATCCGAAAGCCACTTCTTCTCCGGAAGATCTGTCTGAAGGCCACTTCCGCAGCATCGTTGAAGAGCCGCTGACAGGCGGCGATCCTGCAAAAGTGCGGCGGCTGGCGCTTTGCAGCGGAAAGGTCGCGGTCGATCTTGAGGTTGAGATCGCAGCCGGCTCGGCCAACCTTGAATGGCTCCACATTTTGCGCGTAGAAGAGCTTTATCCGTTTCCCGGGGAAACATTGAAGAAGTTTTTCGGCAAATATCCTGGACTGAGAGAAATTGTCTGGCTCCAGGAAGAACCGAAGAATATGGGCGCCTGGAGTTATATTGAACCGCGGCTGCGCAGCATTTTACCGGCAGGAATTGATTTAAGCTATATCGGCCGCCCGCAACGTTCCAGCACGGCGACCGGCGAACCCGAATTTCATAAACAGGAACAGCGACGCATCATCTCAGAAACTTTGCAAAAAACATTAAATTAACATTGTGCTCATTTGGAGGGGATCAGATTGATCGAAGTTAAAGTACCGGAACTTGCCGAGTCCATTACGGAAGGAACGATCGTGAGGTGGCTGGTAAATGTCGGCAGCAAAGTCAACCAGGGGGACGACATCGCTGAGATTGAAACCGACAAAGTCAACATACAGATCAGCGCGGAACACTCCGGAGTCCTGAAAAAAATTGAGAAGGACGTGGACGATACGGTTGAAGTCGGTGAGGTCATTGCACTGCTTGATGAAAATGAAAGTTCCGGAACGGGGAAACCGGCAGGCCAGGCTTCGGGAGCGAAGAGCGAAGAGAAGCCGGCTCCGGAAGAGAAACCGACTCTGACAGAAACGCCGGCTCCTGCAGAAACACCTGCCCCGGCCAAGGAAGAGCAGCAGCCTGCCCGGAAGAGCGGCGCCGATCTGCGTCCGGCTTCTCCGGCTGCGCGGAAACTGGCCAGGGAGAAAGGAATCGATCTGAACGCCGTTCCGACCAGTGATCCGCTCGGACGTGTCAGACTCGATGACGTCGCACGGCAGAGCGCTTCCGAAAATAAGGTCCGGCAGCCTGCCGAACAATCACTATCCCCGGCCGGAGATCCGACGAAACCGGTTGACCGTGTGAAAATGTCGCGCAGAAGGCAGACCATTGCTTCCCGGCTTGTCTCTGTCCAGCACGAGGCGGCCATGCTGACTACTTTCAACGAAGTGGATCTGACGGCTATTATGAAAATCAGAAAGCGCCGCAAGGAAGTTTTTATCAAAGAACATGACGTAAAACTTGGCTTCATGTCCTTCTTTACAAAAGCCGTGGTCGGCGCATTGAAAAGTTTCCCGCTCCTGAACGCGGAAATCGACGGAACGGACATACTCGTCAAAAAATATTACGATATAGGCATTGCCGTTGCAACGGATCAGGGGCTTGTCGTCCCGGTTGTCCGCGAGGCGGACCGCCTGACATTTGCCGAAATCGAACGCTCGATCAAGGATCTGGCGACCAGAGCCAGAACGAACCGCCTGACACTGGGCGATCTTCAGGGAGGGACGTTCACGATTACGAACGGCGGAACATTCGGTTCTCTGATGTCCACTCCGATTATCAATGCTCCGCAGGTCGGCATCCTCGGCATGCACGGGATCAAAAAACGCCCCGTGGCTGTCGCAACGCCGGAAGGAGATAAAATTGAAATTCGGCCGATGATGTATATCGCACTTTCCTATGATCACCGGATCGTCGACGGAAGTGAAGCAGTGCAATTCCTTGTTAAGGTCAAAACTTTGCTGGAAGATCCCGAGACATTGCTGCTTGAGGGATAAGTTTGCCGAATTAGCAAATTTGTATGATTTTTGTCACACAAGCAGTTAAATTAATGGAATTTATCTTGTATAATGAAGACAAGAAAATTCATTGATTGGCAAGGGTGTGATCCGTATGGAAAGTGCGGCATTTGCCTTACAGGAACAGATGAGCAATACGGCCATGTTTTCGGAACAGAGTCTGGAAGCGTTGAAAAACGTAATGGTCGAGACCGAATTCAAAAAGGGCATGAGCATTTACTGGGAAGGTGATCCTTCCGACAAGCTCTATTATGTCATTAAAGGCCGCGTGAAGGTTTTTAAATCTGCATACGATGGAAAAGATCTCGTCCTGCACTATTTTACTCCGGATGATTTGTTCGGAGAACTCGGCTGTTTCGGATACGACGAATATTCGTTTACCGCTAACTGTGTCACAGACTGTACGATCGGTGTGATTGCCGAGAAAGAAGTCGAGGCGCTGCTGACAGGAAATATCGGCCTCTCCTTTGAGTTCATGAAATGGATCGGGCTGATGAACCAATATACGGAGATCAAGATGCGCGACCTGCTTTTTTACGGGAAAAACGGGGCACTGGCCTCTACACTGATTCGAATGGCTCATGGGTTCGGGAAAAAGGAGGCAGATGGCATTCACTACACCATCGGCCTGACGAACTCCGACCTGGCTCAATTGATCGGTTCCACCCGGGAAACCGTCAACCGTATGCTTCAGTCATGGAAAAATGACGGGGCTATCGGCTATTATCACGGATCAATTGTGATCAAGGATGTAAATTACATTAAAGCGATCTGTCATTGTGAAGATCGCTGTCCAATGAACATTTGCCGCCTGTGATCCATGAAAAATTTTAATGAAGCGGCTCTCGTCCGGGAGCCGCTCTTTTTTTGTGCAGATTGATAAATACAAAAAAGTTGTTTACACGAAGCAGCACAGGCAGCACGCTTCTGTTGAATTTGCCATGTAAAAAATAGCCGTTGACTCGCCGTTCCAGTCGTTCCGTGATTCAGTCTGACGTTTCATGACAAAAAATGTCCTTTCCCGCTCTGTGATAAACTGTTAGAAAAAGTGCAATTGACGGATACTGTGCAGCAGTCCGATCAGATTTAGAATAGCTGAAACCAAGCCAGAGAAGATTGCGCTGAAACATAGTTGAGCCGAACCTGATCAGTCGCACCGAATGCGGCCTAAGTCGCACCGAACCGCCCAAATGTCGCACCCAATCGTCAGGAAGTCGCACCAAACCAGAGCGGTCGCACCGAATCAAGTCTAAGTCGCACC
>NZ_JAUUBW010000036.1:0-32559 GCF_036598985.1 Sporolactobacillus sp. KGMB 08714 | reverse complement strand
AGGATGAGCGAAAAACGAGAGGGAAAAAATGTCCCTCTCGTTTTTCACTACAGACTGACCTTTTGAGACAGCCTCTTGTCTTACCTACAAATTATTTGTTTTTTTTACTCGATCGTTCATTGGAATATTCTTTACTCACATGAAGTTCTTGTTTTACTATTCGTGAGAACAACCCTTTGCCGATTTCACCGCTCCCTTTTGACACCCTTACTCGAAAAACGTCCCCATTTTCTAACACTTTTTCATAGATATCGTCTCTAGAACTCTGACATAAAAACACATAACCATCGTTCTCTGAATATCTTCGAAGATCCTTCCACTTAGGCGTGAATCAGCACTTCGCTGTACACACGCCGACATCGACGCACGGTTTGGGAAAACCGGCACCATTTCAATCAGTACGCCCTCTACGCCATACCTGCGCAGCTCTGATGATCGAGTCTGGAGCTGTGTCCGAACGGCCTTGAGCACGCGAATGAGCGGATCACAGACGAAGTGTACACGCACACAAGCAGTATTCTTCAAACAGATCGTATCTCGAAATTTGAAAAACATACGGCATTTTAAACCGGCGGTCAAAAAAAGGGGCAAAGAGAAAACCCCTCAGCACCAATAGTGCCAAGGGGTTCGGCAAGTCTGCCAGATTAATACTGTTCGAGATATTGATCGCGTTCCCACTGATGAACTTGGGTTCTAAACATATCCCACTCAATTTCTTTTGCATCATTGAAGCGGGAAACGGTGTGCTCGCCGAGAGCCCCGGTGATGACCGAATCCGCATTAAAGATGGCCAATGCTTCTTTCAGATCGGAAGGAAGTTCATGAATGCCGAGTTTTTCACGTTCTTCATCGTCCATGACATAGATGCTGCGGTCTACCGGATCCGCGGGCGTCAGTTTTTCTTTGACGCCATCGAGACCGGCGGCAAGCATGGCAGCCATGCCGAGGTAAGGATTCGTAACCGGATCGACGCTTCTGACTTCAATACGTGTGCTCAGCCCGCGGGAAGCCGGAATACGAATCAGCGCACTGCGGTTGCTCAGCGACCAGGCCACATAGCTCGGTGCCTCATATCCGGGAACCAGCCGTTTGTACGAGTTGACGGTCGGGTTGGTAATCGCTGTAAATGCACGGGCATGTTTCAAAACGCCGGCGATGAAGGCCTTTGCCGTTTCACTGAGCCCGTCCTCGGAAGATTCATCATAAAAAGCATTTTCCTTGCCTTTGAACAGGGACATATTGGAATGCATGCCTGAGCCGTTGACGCCAAACAACGGCTTCGGCATGAAGGTTGCATGCAGATTATGCTGACGGGCAATTGTTTTAACGACAAGCTTGAATGTCTGGATGTTGTCGCAGGTTGTCACCGCATCGGCATACTTAAAGTCGATTTCGTGCTGACCCGGAGCAACTTCGTGGTGCGATGCTTCGATTTCAAAACCCATGTCTTCAAGTTCCAGGACAATATCGCGGCGACAGTTTTCGCCGAGATCCGTCGGAGCCAGATCGAAATAACCGCCGTTGTCATTCAGATCAAGTGTCGGCTTTCCTTCATCATCCATCTTGAACAGGAAGAATTCAGGTTCCGGGCCGATGTTAAATGCCGTGAAGCCGAGCTTCTTCATTTCTTCAAGCTGAACCTTAAGCACACTGCGAGGATCCCCTGGGAATGGCGTGCCATCCGGCTTATGGATATCACAAATCATTCGGGCGACCTTGCCCTTTTCTGCAGTCCAGGGAAATACGACAAAGCTATCGTAGTCCGGATACAAAAGCATGTCGGATTCTTCAATCCTTACAAAGCCCTCGATTGAAGAACCGTCGAACATAATCTTGTTGTTCAGCGCTTTCTCCAGCTGGCTGACCGGAATTTCCACATTTTTAATGATTCCGAGCAAGTCAGTGAACTGCAAACGAATAAATTTGACGTTTGCTTCATTTACCTTAGAAATGATGTCCTCTTTCGTAAACTTTGCCATTCGAGATCCTCCCCAAAATAAGTTTCTATTTTCAAAAAAATTTATATACACAGGAAACCGCCTCACTTGAAAAACCGTGAGAGTTCCCCTTGTATCAACGAAGATTTGCCATATTTACCGGCACCGACCAATTCCGTTTTCAGAAACTTCATGAGTTCGGCATCCGAAATTTCTTTTTTCTCTTCAACAGGACGGTTCGCCTCAACAGGCTTCTCGCTCAGAACACGACGGATGCCGGCCAGATTGACCCCTTCATCCAGAAGGGATTTAATATCCAGCAGCCGATCGACATCATTAAATGAAAAAACACGACGATTGCCCGCTGTACGCTCCGGATGGATCAATTCATTTTCCTCATAATAGCGGATCTGCCGTGCGGTTAAACTTGTCAGTTTTTGAACAATTCCCATTGAAAACAAAGGCATTGAGCGGCGTACATTGTTGTCCATATCGCCTGACGCCCCCTTCTTAAAGACATTATAACGTTCGGCACAAATGTTGTCAAACAATGTTAGTTTACCTAACAGATAATGGCATACTTTTAATAGACTTGTCACAATTGGGCATGTACCACATCAATCAGCTGTTTTTCAGCAAGATGATTGACGGCAATGATCATGGCGGCTTTAACGTGTTCCAGTGTCAGTCCTCCCTGAACATAAAGCTTATAGGGGGGGCGAAGCGGACCGTCCGCCGTCAGCTCAAGGCTTGCTCCCTGAACAAAAGTGCCGGCAGCCATAATTACTTTGCTCCGGTACCCCGGCATCGGGCTGGCAAAGGGCAGGACATGCGAATTAATCGGGGAGGCCATCTGCACAGCCTGACAGAAGGCGGTCATCTGATCCGGATCGCGAAAAGTAATGCTCTGAATCAGATCGGTTCTTACGGACTCCCATGAAGGCGATGTTTCCATCCCCAGCCGCTCCATAAGCGCCGCTGTAAAAACAGCCCCTTTCAGCGCCTGAGCGACGGTATGCGGCGCAAGGAAAAAGCCTTGATATTGATCGGCCAGACCGCCGAGAGTCGGGCCCACTTCCCGTCCCAGACCCGGAGCGGTCAGGCGTTCCGCACACATGGAAACAAGATTGGAACGTCCAACTATGTATCCGCCGACTTTAGCAAGACCTCCTCCCGGATTTTTAATCAGCGAACCGGCCATCAGGTCGGCTCCGACATGACAGGGCTCTGCGGTTTCGGTAAACTCCCCGTAACAGTTGTCTACAAATACAATGATCCGCGGATGGACGCTTTTGATGGCTGAAATGGCTTCACCGATCTGATGAACGGATAGCGACGGACGATTACCATAGCCGCAGGAACGCTGAACAGCAATCATTTTTGTATTCGGCCCGATTGCGCGGTTAACAGCCTCCGTGTCAATACAGCCGTTTTTAAGCGGCATCATTCTATAGCCGATGCCGAAGTCTTTCAGTGACCCGTGCCCGCCTTCGGCAATACCGATCACGCTCTCAAGTGTATCATAAGGGCTCCCGGTAATGTACATGAGTTCATCGCCGGGCCTGAGCACGCCGAAAAGCGCCGTTGTAATGGCGTGGGTTCCGGAAACCATCTGCATCCGGACAAGTCCCGCTTCGGCGCCGAAACAATCCGCGTAAACCGCTTCAATGCCGTCTCGGCCGAAATCATCATAGCCGTAACCGGTTGTCCCGCTGAAATGAGCATCGCTGATTTTATTTTTTCGGAAACTGGAGAGCACACGAAACTGGTTCTCCTGAGCAATCCGGTCAATCGTTCCTGTTTTCTCCTCAATCTGCCGGTCGACGACTTCAACAAGCCGCTGCAGCTCTTTTCCATAAGTCAATTCACCGTACATTCTATTACTCCCCGTCTTTTAAAACCGCATGCTTGATCAATTTTGAAGCAAGCGGCGTTTCAGGAAAAACAAAGCCTTCAACTTCATAACTTTGCGCTTCCTCGATAAATGTTCTTCTTTCAAGCACCGCATGCGTCATGATTTCATTCAGAAGCCTGCCTTCATCGGCCGGAATCCGGCACTTGAACGGCACCATTTGTTTGATCAGCTCATTTTGAACGGCCTGTAACACACGATCGCCGTCCTCAATGCTGCGTGCGGATATAAGCAGCGCTTCCTTCGGCGCGATAAATGCGGTTTGTAAAAGATCCCTTTTATTATATAGTTTCAAAACCGGAAGATCATCGGCGCCCAGTTCGGACATTAAGGCAGCAACTGTCCGCTCCTGTGCGATCAAATCGGGATCCGAAGCGTCGACAACATGAATAATCAATCGGGCGCCGGTTATCTCTTCAAGTGTTGAACGAAAAGCGGCGACAAGTTGCGTCGGAAGATCCTGGATAAATCCAACCGTATCGGAAAGCAGACAAATCAATCCGTTCGGAAGTTTCATTTTTCGAGTCAGAGGATCAAGGGTCGCAAACAATTGATTTTCGACATAAGTATGAGCGGACGTCAGCCTATTGAACAGAGTGGATTTACCCGCGTTTGTGTATCCGACCAGTACCACAAGGCATTGATCATTGGCCGTACGCCGGTCGCGGTAACGTTTCCGGTGCCCCGCCACCGTCTTCAACTGATTGCCGATGTCCTTCATTCTGTTTCTGATATAACGCCGGTCGGTTTCGAGCTTTGTCTCGCCCGGACCGCGCGTACCGATCCCGCCCCCCAGCCGTGAGAGGGAATCGCCCATGCCGCTGAGCCGGGGAAGCAGATAATTCAGCTGCGCCAGCTCTACCTGGAGCTTCCCTTCACGTGAACGCGCCCTCATCGCGAAGATATCGAGAATAAGCTGCGTCCGGTCCAGAACCTTGGAAAAAAGCGACGTATTCAGCCTGCTCTGCTGCCCCGGAGAAAGTTCACCGTTAAAAATGACGGCATCCGCTCCAAGCTGCTTCTCCAGGGCTTCGACTTCTTCAAGCTTCCCCTTTCCGATATACGTGGCGGAATCGATTTGCTGCCGTTTTTGCGTCGATACAGCAACGACCTCGCCTCCGGCTGTTTTCACCAGTGCCTCAAGTTCCTGAAGCGATGAGTCGAACCGATCATCGGACTGATGCGGCAGCTGGCAGCCGACAAGTATCACATTTTCCATAAACGACCTCTTCCCAGATGCTTTTCTATGCTTCATCCGCTCCGGAAACCGGTCTCACGTCATCAAAGACAAGATCGCACGCCCGAATGGTCAGAAGCGATTCCCGATCATAGTTTCCTTCCCTGACCAGACGGACAGCCTGCTGGCGGATCATCTTTTCGACAAGATTGCGGATATAGCGTCCGTTGCTGAACTGTTTTTCATGATCGCTGACTTTTTGATGCAGATGGCGGGACAGCCTTTTCTGTGCTTCCGCTGTCAGCCGATATTCACGTTCCCCGACCATCTGAAGAGAAATGGCCAGGAGCTCTCCGCCGCTGAAATCCGGAAAAGAAAAAATCATTGGAAAACGGGAAGGCAGCCCCGGATTCATTTGCAGAAAATCATCCATTTCATCGGAATAGCCGGCCAGAATGAGAACGAATTCGTCTTTGTGATCCTCCATCTGTTTAACGAGCGTATCAATGGCTTCCTTTCCGAAATCCTTATCGCCGCCTCGTGCCAGCGAATAAGCTTCATCAATGAAAAGGACGCCCCCGAGTGCCTTTCTGACCAGTTCCCTTGTCTTCTGCGCGGTCTGTCCGATGTATTCACCGACCAGATCCGCACGTTCCGCCTCAATCAGCTGGCCCTTAGAAAGTATCCCCATTTCATTGAACAATTCTCCGAGCAGCCTGGCGACCGTCGTCTTCCCGGTTCCCGGATTGCCTTTAAAAAGCATATGAAAAGACTGTTTCTCTACTTTTAATTGCGCTTCTTCCCGCTTTCTGTAGATGTAAAGCCACGCATAAAGCTCTTTTACCATATGCTTCACTTCATCCATGCCAACAAGCCGGTCCAGTTTCTCTTCCAGCTTCTCAAGCGGTGCATGGCTCACCTTTTCTTCGATAGGAAAAGGCGCGACAGTATTTCTCTCATTTTTTTGATTGAATATGACATTAATCTGGCTTTTCTGCGTAAATGTATAGGCCTCCCGCACGATTCCGATCACCTCGCTGTTTTTCGGCGCAAGTCCGGACGTTAATGCCTGCGTTCGATTATGTATACGCCGGTTGTGACTGCTCCGTGACAATCGCCCGTTTCTCAGAAGTTAATTCTGGGAAAAAGAGGGCTAAATCATTTTATGATGAACGGACGGCATTCAGAAGGCGGAAAAAAACAAGGACGTACGAAAAGCAGCAAGAAAGGCAGCACCGATCGCTGCCTCTCCGTTATCTATTAAGACTCTTCCTGACTTGTCCAATTCACGGGTTTTGACGGAGTAAAAGTAGAAATGGCGTGTTTAAAAATTAATTGCTGCTTGCCATCGCTATCCAAAAGGACTGTAAAATTATCAAAACCCTTTACTTTGCCTTTCAGCTGAAAACCGCTGACAAGAAAAACGGTTACAAAGGTCCCTTCTTTACGTAATTGATTAAGAAACGTGTCCTGGATATTAATCGACTGCTTCATTTTATTCCTCCTCTTTTCTCTCTAGTAAAGGTATTTCGACTCCATGGTGAACTTTCCTGCAATAATTAATTATTTTTGCATGATCTTTTCCCTGAGAAGGAAGAAAACTAATCCAGCCACAGAAAGATCTCATATTAATTATATTTTAATTTTCCATCATTTGCAAAGCATCCTGAAGCCGCCGTTTATAAAATGACAAAAAAATAACTTTTTAAATACTCGCGAAGTTCTAGCTCGGGGGTCTATATCGTTTTCGCCGGCAGTTTCTATTTTTTCAGCCCTTTTTCAGCAAAACTGAGAACCTGATCGGCCGCGTTCGAATAACCCGAAACAGAGCCGTCCAGTTCAAACCAGTGAATGCTGTTCATCTGTCCCCTGAACCAGGTAAATTGCCGCTTCGCATAGCGGCGCGAATTCTGTTTCAGCCGCGCAATCGCCTCATCTAAAGAAATACGCCCCTCAAAGTACGGGAAAAATTCCTTATAGCCGATCGCCTGAAGAGCCCTGGATTCCCGAAGTGCACGCCGTTCATAAAGGCCGCGCACTTCATCAAGCAGGCCGTTTTCAATCATTCGATCGACACGCTGATTAATCCGCCGATAAAGCCGATCACGCTCCATGGTCAGCCCGATTAAAACCGCGTCGAAAAGCGCATTTTCGGAAACCGCCTGCTGCCGGCCGCTGAAAGTCCGTCCTGTTTCATGATAGACTTCCAGAGCCCTTATCACGCGCACCACGTTATGGGGATGAATCCGTACGGCTGCGTCCGGATCGACTGCCCGAAGCCGTTCATGCAGCGCTTCTCTTCCAGCCTGCTCCGCGAAAGCCTCCATTTTCTTCCGATACGCCGGATTGGCTCCGACCGACGAAAAACGGTAATCAAACAGCGCCGCTTTCACATAGAAACCGGTTCCCCCTACTAAGATCGGAAGCTTGCCGCGGCTTGAGATTTCAGCGATAGCCCGGCGCGCATCGCCCTGAAAGTCCGCTGCTGTATACGCTTCTTCAGGATCGCATATATCGATCAGATGATGGGGCACGCCCTCCGCTTCCTGTGCAGTAATCTTGGCCGTACCGATATCCAGCCCGCGGTATACCTGTGAAGCATCCCCATTAATCACTTCGCCGTCAAAATGCTTTGCTGCTATAATGCTTAACTTTGTTTTGCCGACTCCTGTCGGGCCGACAATCGCAATCAATTTATCGCGCATAAATAAACTCCCTGATACTGATCTTTTTTCCGACTCCCGATTATGCCAGTATACCACAACTGCCCGGAAATTCTTATAACAGCCGGCACCCCTCGGAAAAATTCAAAACGGTCCCTGTCAGCCGAAACGGCTTATTGAAGGAGATAAGATTCCCAAGCCAGCCCAAAAGGAAGAAGCAAATAGACAAAATGACGGGATCAGTAAACGGAATAGCTTTGTCAGACCGGGGCAGGCGCGGTCGAATGATTCGGCAGACTGAAGCATAGCGGACGTTTCCGGAGTTTAGCGCTTCTCTGCAAATGATAATCGTTTTTCAGAAGAAGCGATTGATGCAGCCATGCCGCGGCCGGAAGGATACAGGATGTTTGATATAGCCCAACCCAATGAATTAACCGGTGTCGCTCAGCGATATGATTGATAAAAAAATGAACCCAAAAATGAGAATATATATTCTCATGTAGTTCTGACAATTTAAAAGCGTGCGGTCATTTTGCGGTCATGAAAAGTGCCTCTTTGCAGAGGCACTTTTTTCATATATTAATCGAACATACGTTTTTCTTTCTAGCATTAAAAGATCATATGTTCGTGTATAATATCCGTGAAGTGTATGCTGACGGACAATCAACTGCGACGAAGAAAAGCAGATTATCCGTGAGTACATCTTCCTTACGCTGATAAAATTGGTCCTGCGGGGCGGCAGGAAAATCATAAACGTCACAAATACGAAATTCAAGGATCTTTATATAGCGAACATTGACGAAACCATCCATCGCCTTGCCTTAGACATGAGGAAAAATACGGACGCTGTATTCAACCATCATATCTGAATGATAAAAAAGAACGGGCTCAGCTATGAAGTTTGATGTCAGGTGCCGTGTATACCCGATTCAATGTCACAAAACGATTGCGGCTGACCGGATAAATGAACGGATTAAAGAGTATTCTAACCGCTGATAATGCGCATACTGTCACAAACCCATCTTCTATTCCTTAAGCCAAATCCCTGCGCTTCGCTGCAGGGATAATTTTTTGTTTCAATCAGCACAGCGACGGGTAGATCATAAATGATCCTCTCCATCCTCATGCGATGCATGGGGATATTTTTTATGCCCAGCGGTCAATGACCGGCTTTTATTAGCGCACCTGCACAGAACCAAGCGGTGAAAGTCCGCCACAGGTTGGCGGTATAATCTCTCAATCCTTCTTTAAAAAATACGTCTCCTGTTGCTTAGGAGAAAAATAGCAGCAATTAGGAAAATCGGAATGAATATCCGTCTAAAGAAGCGATCTCGAAGAATTATTCCACCCCGCGGATCCATGCCATCTATTACTCCCTGGTAAGACCTTCCGTCGTGGCAGCAAACTTCAACTGGATGTCCCTGATAGCACATCAAATGTTCCATTTAATTTTATCATCCCTTTTTAATTTTTTAATGTCACCTCAATTTAAATTATGTAATCGATACATCCTTAGAGTAGACTGTCTTATCATATAGAGAAAAATCCATGATTCCATCAGTTATGTACGCCCCGCACACGGGCTTTTCGTATGTCATTTTTTCAGTTCAGTCTATGTCATTGCCTGGCAGAATCACTTTGGCCGTTTGTTGTCGGATCCTGAACGATGCACATCCCACTGATAAAACAGCTATATCATTCAACCATTTGTCCCCTTTATGACTGCCTTCCGCTGATACAGTGTCTTATCACGTGATGGGGGTGCTTCTCTGGGGATATGATGGTGAATACAGTGGCAGCTACGGATTTGGCACAACTCTGTTCTGATAGTTGTGCTGTTCATTCTGTTAATTATTGTCGGAGCTTTTTTTCGTTATTAAAAACAAATCGCCACATCCATAGGCACCCATACAGATCTCCTTCAAGGAGCATCCTGGCACTGGATACTCCTTCGGTCTGCTTTTCACCCTTTTCTTTTCTTAATTTCTTTCCAACCGTCCCTAAACCAAGCATTCAAATCTGCCAAATTCGATGCAAAATAATGTTCGATGTTTTTGCTCCTTTTCCTATTTAAGCAGGATGGCGTCACGCATTTTCCACGATCAACTCCTTTACCCTTCCTGTCGATCGTCTCGCAAATAGGATAAATACGAGGCTTTCAACTCAGTTGGGCTTTACCACGGCATGAGCCAGGACATAACTTTAGGCATCCGACTTTTCATTCATTCTGTTAGTCGCGGTCCGCATCATGCTTTTGGTGCCAGTCCTGAATCTGTTTTAACCGCTGCCCGACTTTTGCCTCGGATCCCTGAGTGGTCGGGTAGTAATAACGGCGCCCTGTCAGATTGGACGGCATCGTCTGCATATTGGTCAGTTTGTCTTCACTGTCATGGGCATACTGATAGTCTGCTCCGTAATGCAATTCCTTCATTAACTTTGTCGGTGCATTGCGGAGGACAAGAGGCACGGGTTCATCAATACTGTTCCTGGCATCGGCTTTCGCCGATTCATAGGCGGCATAAATCGCGTTCGATTTAGGAGCAAGCGACAGGTAAGTGACGGCATGAGCCAGATGGACACTGCATTCCGGCATCCCGATGAAATGGCATGCCTGATAGACCGCGACGGTTATTTCTACGGCGCGGCTGTCCGCCATTCCGACGTCTTCACTGGCAAATCTGATTAAGCGCCTGGCGACATAGAGCGGATTTTCGCCCGCTTCCAGCATGCGGGCGAGCCAGTACAAGGCCGCATCCACATCGCTGTTGCGCATCGACTTATGGAGGGCGGAAATGAGATTGTAATGTTCCTCGCCTTTTTTATCATACAACAGCGATTTTTGAGAGGTGATCTGTTCAAGCGTCTCCTGATCGACCGTAATACGATCGTGATCCCTCGTTCCGTTCATCACGGCCATTTCCAGTGTGTTAAGCGCTACACGGGCATCTCCGTTGGCGAATCCGGAAATCATGTCCAATGCCTGCGGGCGGATTGAGATCTTCTCCTCGCCGAACCCTCTTGAATCATGCAAGGCATTTTGCAAGAGCCGGCGGACATCCGCCTGCGTCAACGGCTGCAAAACAAAGACTTTACAGCGGGAGAGCAGCGCGGCATTGACTTCAAAAGACGGGTTCTCCGTTGTCGCCCCGATGAGCGTAATACTGCCCTTCTCGACAAACGGTAAAAAGGCATCCTGCTGTGCTTTATTGAATCGGTGGATTTCATCGACGAACAAAATCGTTTTGGATCCGAACGTCCGATTCTTCTCCGCTTCATTCATCACTTTTTTAATATCCTTGATACCGCTCGTTACCGCGCTAAAGTTAATAAAATTTGCCTGAGTCTTGCGGGCGATAATCCGGGCCAGCGTCGTCTTTCCGACACCCGGAGGGCCCCAGAAAATCATGGACGGAACTTCATCCTGATCGATCAGTTTGCGAAGAACCTTCCCTTCCCCCAATAACTTTTGCTGCCCGACAAACTCTTCTAAACTTTGCGGGCGGACCCGTTCAGCCAGCGGCCGTGAAAAGGCCGGATTGTCAAATAACGATTCCTGTTCGATGATGATGGCCTCCCATCTATGTGATTTCGGCGGAAATTCTAAAAGAATCAGACCAGGCATCAGCAACTGCGGCAAGACATTTTTTTAGCGGCCCGTTTCTCTGTCCGTATCGTTAGAATCAATTTCCTAAGGGCTCATGGATCATGGATCGGCCCGACCGGTTTCGATTCATTCATCCGATAACTTTATTATAACCGATGCGGGAATACCCGAGACCCATCAACATCGTTCCGGCGGAAAGTCGGTCCCGGGCAGAACAAATTTTTTGATCTCGATACAAAATGAGGACGTTTCATCGGCATTCCGGTCTGCCGCTTCAGGCATTGAAATATTTTCCCACACAATGATTATTTCTCCGGCAATATTATGATTCGGCAAAGATCGTCAGAAATCGCTCTTTTAAAGTATCGTCAGAGATCAAAAGCTGTCGAAAATAAAATGTCAACGGTGATAGACAAACCGAAACAGTGCAAACGGCCTCCGCCACTCGTCTCTAATGACAAAGAAGCGGTCCGCTGCGGATGAGCCGCGAACCGCTTTCTTGATAAAGGCAGGATTTTTTTAAAAGTCAGTCTGTTAAGTAATAAAACAGCTTAAAGACTAGCACTCTTCAATGCTAAAAGACTGTAAACGGGTTTAAGGCCCTTCCAAAAAGATTAAGCACCGGATGGTTTCAGCAGCTCACGATGGCACGTGCATGATTGTTCTTATCTTGACTCTTCGTTCCTTAAAATATGTCAGCCGTTATTTGCTTCCTGAAGACTCTTTGATCGCAGCGAAGCTTCGATCTGTTCCAAACTCCTGCCGGCCGTTTCGGGAACCAGACGATAGACAAAGATAAAGGCAATAACGCCCATGACAGCGTACGCACCGAACAGCGCCGTACCGAAGCTGGCAAATAGGCTTGGAAAAGTCAGTGATACAACCAGATTGGCAAACCAGTTGGCGACACCGCTGATGCCGACTCCCAGTCCCCGAATGCGCAGCGGGAAAATTTCGCCCAGAAGAACCCACATGACCGGTCCCCATGTCAGCGAGAAGAACATGACGTAGACGGCAAGACTGATCACAGTCATCATCGCGGTAGCCGTGCCGCCGCCGACACTGGCGAAGGCCATGACAAACAGGCTCAGAGACATCCCGACGTTACCGATCAGGAGCAGCTTTCGTCTGCCCACTCTGTCCATCATCCATACGGCCAGTACCGTCACCAGCACGTTTACAATGCCGATGCCTATGGTGCCGAGCAAGGCCGCTGAAGAACCCAGGCCTACTTTTGTAAAAGTGGTCGGCGCATAATAAAGGACGGTGTTACATCCGATAATCTGCTGGAAAACGGCCAGTCCGATACCGATGATCAGCGACGGCCGTGCCCAGTCCGAGAACAGATCCCTGTATCCCCCGTGAGGCTGATCATTTGTCAGTTTGATATCGCTGATCTCATCGTCGACGCCGATGCCGTGCCGAAGCTGATTCAAGATCTCTGCAGCCCTTTTCTCAAACCCTTTCTCGACGAGCCATCTCGGACTTTCCGGTGCCAGCAGCATGCCGAGAAACAAAAGGGCGCCGGGAACAAAGGCGAAACCCAGCATCCAGCGCCAGTCTCCGGCTACATTGGCAAAGAGAAAATCAATAATATATGCCAGAAGGATACCGCTCATAACCATAAGCTGGTTCAAAGTAGACAGAGCGCCTCTGATCTTCGCAGGAGCCAGCTCGGAAAGATACATCGGCACTAAGGTTGAAGCTCCGCCGACCGCAGTCCCCAAAATAATTCTGAAGATAACCAGGGAGCCGACATTCCAGGAAGCGGCGCATCCCAGAGCCCCCACGCAGAATGTTGCCGCTGCAGCCAGAACTATTCTTCTCCGTCCGTATCTATCGGCCAATGTCCCGCCGACTGCCGCTCCGATCATTGCTCCGAATAGGATTGCACTAACAACGATACCGGTTGTAAGCGAGTTTAATTTAAGTTCTTTATCAATGAACAGAATTGCTCCCGAAATAACCCCGGTATCGTACCCGAAGAGCAGTCCGCCCAAAGCACCAAAAAAGTAAATGAGCCCATTACTGATTTTGTGCATCTGTCTCACTCCTGAATCGTTAATTAATTTATTTGTTGAACCTTTCCATTTATGAATGGCATCATTTGTCTGCACCTGTCTGAGTTTTAAATGCAAACAAGCGATGGCTGATTTCTTTGGTCTGCGAATAAATTTGTACATAAATTCGATACAGTTCCCGATATTTCAAAACATTTTCTTTAATCGGACGATAGGTTTCTCCAATGTTAAGAAACTTGTCAGCACATTGCTCCGGTGTCGTAAACCACCCGAGTCCGACGGCTGCCAGCATGGCCGCCCCCATCCCCGGTCCCTGTTCATTGGTCAGGCTGACGACCGTCGCATTAAAAATATCTGCCTGCATTTGCAGCCAGAGCTCGCTCTTGGCCCCACCGCCTATGGATACAATCGTGTCGACCTTTTTTTGATTCTTTCTAAAAATCGTGACTGTATCATTGATCGAAAATGTAATCCCTTCCATGACTGCCCGTGCAAAGTCTCCGCGGTTATGGCCGCTGTCAATGCCGGTGAAGGTGCCGCGGATCCTGGCATCCACATAAGGCGTCCGCTCTCCGACAATGTACGGTGTAAAAAGCAGCCCGTTCGCACCAATCGAAGATCTCCCCGCTTCTTCTACCAGTGCATCGAAACTTTCATCCGGCGCAAAAACGTTTTTAAACCAGTTCAGGCTGTAACCCGCGGCAAGCGTAACGCCCATGGTATAATAAGCATCTTTTTGTGCATGATTAAAAAAATGCACGCGTCCCGCAAAATCTTTATGTTTATCTTTTTCATAGGAAAGAAAAACACCGGATGTACCGATACTGCACAGGGCTTTCCCTTCCGTCAGAACGCCTGCACCGACCGCACCGCAGGCGTTGTCGGCTCCTCCCGCGAATACTCGGGTCGTTTCGGAAAGCCCGGTAGCTGCAGCTACCTGAGGAAGCAGGCGGCCGGTAAAAGCTGTCGATTCGACGAGAGGCGGACAGAGGGTCTCAGGCAGGCTGAACGCTTTGCAGATTTCCGTGCTCCATTTTTTCGCGACCACATCCAGCAGGATCGTACCGGCTGCATCGGAATATTCGCAGTTCAGCTCTCCCGTCATCCGATAGCGGACATAATCCTTCGGCAAAAGAAACATTTCACTCTTTTTAAAATTTTCGGGCTCATGTTCCTTCACCCAAAGAATCTTCGGCAGCGTAAACCCTTCCAGCGCCTGATTTTTAGTAATGCTGAGCAGCTTATCGCCGAGTATCTCCCGGATTTCACAGCATTGCTCAGTCGTCCGGGTATCATTCCAGAGAATGGCCGGCCTGACAATCCTGTGATTGCTGTCCAGCAGGACAAGCCCGTGCATCTGCCCCGAAAAACTCAGCCCTTCGATGTCGTTAGAATCGATACCCGACCCATTAACCAGCTGACGGAGTGCCTGCTTGGTTTTGTCAAACCATTCTTCAGGATCCTGCTCATTGCAGCCCGGAGCCTTCTGTATCAGCGGATAGCTTTTTGTTGCTTCTGCGGCAACACGCCCGGTTTGGTCGACAAGAAGCACTTTGACCGAGCTGGTTCCCAGGTCAACGCCAATTACATATTTCATCATGCTTACCCCTTTACAATCGGATATATAAACAGCTCCATGAATCAAGCGCTTACATTAATCGTCTTTTTGTGCCGGAAAATATTAAAAAACAAGGAACGGAAAGCGCGGCGCTGCTGTCATCTGTTTCACTAAACGGCACGTTGTCAAGTTTCTCGTTCCTTGTCTGCCAATGACTTAACTGATTCTAAACGGCTATCAAGCCTCCAGGCCGATATAATGATTCAGCGTATCTTTAAGAAGTTCAAGACGTCCGGATCTGTTCTTGCCGCCGATTTCAGATTCAGGTTTGTCGATGATATATTTCTCAAGGGATTCAAAATCCGCTTTGCCGGAAACAATATCTGCGCCGATTCCTTCTTTGTAGCTGCTGTAGCGTTTGTCGATGAAGTCGTCAAAGACATGGTCTTCAATCAGACGGCTGGCAGCTTTCAGACCGAGGGCGAAACTATCCATTCCGACGATGTGTGAATAGAAGAGATCATCCGGTTCAAAGGAAGAACGTCTGACTTTAGCATCGAAGTTCAATCCGCCCTTATGAGGGCCGCCGTTCTTCAGCACTTCATACATCGCAAGCGTCGTTGTGTAGAGATCTGTCGGGAATTCATCGATATCCCAGCCGAGCAGACCGTTGCCCTGGTTCGCATCCAGTGAACCGAGCAGACCGGCCGTCCGTGCCACACGAATTTCATGTTCATACGTATGGCCGGCGAGCATTGCGTGATTGGCTTCCAGATTCAGTTTAAAGTCCTTGTCCAGATCATACGTCCTCAGAAAATTGATGGCCGTCGCCGCATCAAAATCATATTGATGGGTCATCGGTTCCTTCGGCTTCGGTTCAAGCAGCAGCTGTCCTTTGAAACCGATTTTCTTTGCATAATCGACAACCATGTGGAAGAAGCGTCCCATATTGTCCTGCTCCAGCTTGTAATCCGTATTCAGCAGCGATTCATAACCTTCGCGCCCGCCCCAGAATACATAGTTCTCGGCGCCCAGTTCTTTGGCAATTTCCAGTCCCTTTTTGACCTGTGCCGCCGCATAAGCGAAGACGTTCGCATTGCATGAAGAAGCGACGCCGTGAACAAAACGGGGATTGGTGAACATGTTCGCCGTGTTCCAGAGCAGTTTGACACCGGTTTGTTTCATATAATCTTTAAAGAGCGAAACAATGACATCCAGATTCTTATTCGTTTCACGAAGCGTATCGCCTTCCGGAGCTACGTCCCGGTCATGGAAGCAGAAGAACGGGTTGCCCAGCTTTTCGAAAAATTCAAAGGCCGCCTCCGCACGTGCCTTAGCCAGATCCATTCCTTTAAATTTCTGCCAGGGACGAATGGCTGTCCCGACGCCGAACGGATCGACGCCTTCCTGAACAAAGGTGTGCCAGTACGCCACCGAAAAACGCAGCTGATCTTTCATCGGCTTTCCTGCAACTGTCTCATCAGGGTTATAATAGTTAAAGCCCAATCCACTCTTTTTTTGTTTCCCGACAAACTCGATTTTTTTAATTTCCGGAAAATACGCCATGGTAAGCCCCTCCTAAATTAAATGATTGAACACGGCAAAGCTCTGAAAAGGTCGGGCGGACACTTATCAGTACCAGTAAACGATCGGGATGATCTGTAAGCCAATACATCTGGTGCCGGCCAAAAATAATCATCTTTGCCTAAGTTAGTTTATTGACTCAATAAACTAACTCGCAGTTATAATATAGCAGGTCGGTTCATTTTGTGCAACCCCTTTCATGTAAAAAAGCATTTTATTTATTCGGCAAAATCATTTACAATAATAATATTGTTTTTTCGGTTTAAAAAATGCCGATGTCTAAGAAAACATCATAAGTTTATTAACTATGTAAACAAAGAGATGATAAAATGACTACTGCAGATCAGGCTTTTGTAAAAAAGCATAATCAGAATATCCTGTTAAGCGAGATTATCAAGCGATCGCCGATTTCCCGTGCCAAGCTGTCCGAACTCACCCATCTAAACAAGGCAACGGTTTCGTCTCAGGTAGCCGCACTAATTGAAAGCAAGCTCGTCTTTGAAATCGGTCAGGGACAATCGAGCGGGGGAAGGCGTCCTGTCCTCCTTGTTTTTAATAAGGATGCCGGATATGCGATCGGAGTCGACCTGGGGGTCAATTATATTCGCACGGTGCTGACGAATTTGAGTGGAAACATCGTTTTCGAAGATTTCGTCACACTTGCGGACCCTTCATTTGCGGCGGTTGGCCCGCTTTTAACAGATCGGCTCCATTATGTGATGCACCATGCTCCTGAATCCCCCTACGGAATTATCGGCATCGGCATCGGGATACAAGGCTTCGTCGATGAAGAGCAAAAAATCCTGTTCACCCCTAATTCCAAATGGGATCACGTCGACCTCAGAAGCTTCCTGCAAAAAGATTTTAACTTTCCTATTTTGCTGACTAACGAAGCGAATGCCGGCGCATACGGCGAAAAATTGTTCGGGACACTCAGAGACTGTCAGAACGGCGTGTTTGTCAGCCTCGGGATCGGCCTCGGGGTCGGGCTGATTCTCAACGGGGAAATGTATAACGGCACTCATGGCTTTTCAGGAGAGCTGGGGCACATGACGATTGATCTGGCCGGTAAAAAATGCCATTGCGGAAACAGAGGCTGCTGGGAATTATATGTCTCCGAACGAACATTTCTCCGCCAACTGTCGCGGCTTAAAGGGAGAACACTAAATGATATCCGCGAAGCTCTCGACCTTATCCGGAACAATGACGTCAACGCTTTGAACTGTCTGGATCAGATCGCCTATTATCTTGGACTGGGTGTGACCAACATCATCAATATCTTTGACCCTGAACTGGTGATCCTAAATGGAAATTTAGTGGAAAGCAGTCCCCTGGTGATGAGTACCGTCAAAAAAACGGTTGCAGAGCGTGCTTTTAAACATGTTGAGAGCCGTTGCAGGATCACCGTGTCTGAACTGGGCCGGGAAGCGACGGCGATCGGCGGGGCCTCCTTTGCCATCGAGGAATTTTTTGAAAACAGGGAGACCTCTCTCTGATCAGGAGGAAGCACGCTTTAAAATAATTCATGTCCTCCGGAATCGAAACCATGACTTTGCTGAAAAGCCTTAGAACAAGAAAGGAAAAAAAGCGGACTGCCGCCGGGATCGGGCAGTCCGCTTCATCTTTTTTTCTCAATACGTTGAAACCTTCATGAATAGTAGAACACTCTATTTTTATACAGCCTTCGATTTCCCCGCTCTTTTCTACAAACGTTTTTGTCGGCGTTTATCCAATCGGTTCATAGTAAAATCGGGAATGTCCGGACCAATGTTCGCCGGGATCAAGCATAAAAAGACCGTTCGATTGGCCGGACAGATGAACATTCGGAGCATTCACCATTGATGTCTGCGGTTCCGGGCAGACAAAGCCGCTTTTCGCATCATTGTTGTAAAGCATCCAGAATTTATAATCTGTCCCCGCATCATAAATGAAGCGGACATGCGCTTTGCGATCCGTAATCGTTGCCTGATTTCTGCCATTCTGAGGTGCAGCGGTATAATGATTGTCCATCCGAACCGCATAGGGAGATCCTATGCCCTTCTTTATCGCTTTTTCCACATCCGTCAATGGTAATTTATTTCCGGTCGGCAGAGAACGCTCATCCAATTCAAACCGCTCCCCGATCGTCAGATGAAATTGACAGTCTTCCCGAGTGCTTTCTTCTGCAAAAGGAGCGCAAAGCGTCGTATGAAATCCGAGCATGACCGGCATCGGTTCGCTGCCGTTGTTCTCCACCGTCACTTCCTGAGCAAGTCCCGACTCTGTCAGCGTATAGCGCAGCGAAAAGACGGCATGATGGGGGAAATAGCGGAAATTCGCAGACCGTTCGTCCAGGCGATAGCTGATCCGGACGGAGCACGACTCCCTTCCGGAATCCGAACCGGTTACTTCCCAGGGTGCGCTGTAAAGAAAACCGTGTAAATGATTGTGAGTTTCCGGTTCATTGAGCGGAAACCGATAGGTTTTTCCATTGATCGTAAACCGGCCGTCTTCATAACGGTTCGGGGGAAAGAGAACGGGAACTCCGTAGAGAAAGGGATTGGCCCTGTAATCCTCCATGTTGTTTTTTAGGGGTTCACGCAGAAAGTGAAAGTTTTTGACTCGGTCGCGAAAAGCGATCAGCTGTCCCCCATTCCTTGGCAAGAGTATGGCCTCCAGCGTACCTTTTTGCAGCTTAAGCGCCGGCAGGCCGTTGTAGCCTGTCTGTTCAACAGATCCCTCAGCCGTATTGATTTTATCTTGCATCGTACTCCTCCCCCTATCATGTTATTTATTTATAAAATCCGAAAAAGCGGTGCGATTGCCCGTCCTGCCTTGGCAATGAATGTTTTTTTTATATGAGTATCCCCTTTGTGGCTCATGCGAAGAATAGCATTTGTCGAGCGTCTGGCGAAAAACAATGCTTACGTTCAAGGCGACAATCTCTGAGCCTGAAGCGGCGCCGAATTTTTCCATCACCTGCTTGCGGGCTCTGAAGCGGGCGCAGATCAATGAATGATAAGCAAACAGAAGCATCATTTTCTTAAATATAAATAAACCGCTTTCAATTCATTTTGGAGACAAGGGCGCTTCCCGCGGCCCTGTCCAAGATGGTTTTCATTTAATTTTGAAAAATTTTCTTTAATCTTTTATTTTTTTAGCAGATCTTTCATCGTTTGGGCAATATGCTCCGGGGTGAAGCCGTATTCGGATACGACGCGATCACCGGGAGCAGAAGCGCCGAAACGATCCACAGTGACAAGGACGCCCTCATCGCCGACAAACTGCCGCCAGCCGAGCGAAGCACCCATTTCAATGCCGACCCGTTTCGTCAGATCAGGCGGGAGTATTTCATTCCGGTAAGCCTTCGGTTGCTGGTTGAACAGATCCCATGAAGGCAGGCTGACGACCCGGACATGCACGCCTTCCTGTTTCAAAAGCTCGCGGGCCTTGACAGCGAGCGGAACTTCCGATCCGGTTGCGATCAGGATACCGGCCGGATCCGATCCGCCATCCGCCGCAACGTATCCGCCCCGCCTGACGCCTGCTGCAGCGCCCGCTGCTTCGCCCGCCGTCGTTTCCAGTGCCTGGCGGGTCAGAACAAGAGCCGTTGGATGATCGGCACTCTCAACGGCCAGTTTCCAAGCTTCTCTAGTCTCATTGCCATCAGCAGGACGGAGCACGCACAGCCCCGGAATCGCCCGCAAACCGGCCAATTGTTCAATCGGCTCATGCGTCGGTCCGTCTTCTCCGACTGCAATACTGTCATGAGTAAAGACAAAAATCGAAGGAATGTTCATCAGAGCGGCAAGCCGCAGTGCCGGCTTGGCGTAATCCGAAAAGGTGAAGAACGTGGATCCGAACGGAATCACACCGCCGTGCAGCGCCATGCCGTTGACGGCAGCCGCCATCGCAAATTCACGGACACCGAACCAGATGTTCCTGCCGTCATAACTGTCGGATGTAAAATTTTTCTCTTTTTTCATCGTCGTCTTGGTTGATGAGGACAGATCGGCCGCTCCGCCGAACAGCTGCGGCACCGTTTCCGCAAGAGCATTAATGACCTCGCCGGAGCTTTGCCGTGTCGCCAGTTTCTTTCCTTCCTCATACTGCGGCAGCCGCCCGGCGTAATCCGGGTCCAGTTCACCGGCAATAACCTGCTGAAGGCGATCGGCGAGCTTAGGATAAGCCTTTTGGTAATCCGAAAATAAGCTTTTCCATCGTTTTTCCTCTTTCTCTTTTTCAAGGACCAGCGATTGAAAATGGGCTTTAACTTCTTGCGGAACAGTGAACGGTTCATACGACCAGCCGTAAGATTTCTTGGCGCCGAGGGCTTCCTCCTTGCCTAACGGACTGCCGTGTACCTGATTCGTTCCGCCCTTCGTCGGAGCGCCATAGCCGATCACGGTCTTAACCTCAATCAATGTCGGACGAGTTTCATCACTTTCAGCTTCATCGAGCGCCTGTTTCATGCTATCCGTATCGTTGCCGTCTTCAACGAGCGATGTCTGCCAGCCGTAGGCTTCAAACCTCTTTCGGACATTTTCAGAGAAAGACATGTTCAAATTTCCGTCAAGCGATATATTGTTCGAATCGTAGAGCACGATCAAACGCCCTAATTTCAGATGTCCGGCCAGAGAAGCCGCTTCGGACGACACCCCTTCCATCAGATCGCCGTCGCCGCAAAGTGCGAATGTCCGGTGATGAACGACATCGTAACCTGGACGGTTATAAACAGCGGAAAGATGCGCCTCGGCCATTGCCATGCCCACGGCCATGGCAATCCCCTGTCCGAGGGGGCCCGTCGTCGCTTCAACGCCGAGCGTGTGTCCATATTCCGGATGGCCCGGCGTTTTGCTTTGCCACTGCCTGAATTGTTTCAAATCATCGACGGTCAGTCCATAGCCAAACAAGTGCAGCAAGCTGTATAGAAGCATGGAACCGTGCCCTGCCGACAAAACGAAGCGGTCCCTGTCAAACCATTTCGGATCGTGGGGATTGTGCCGCATCACTTTCACCCAGAGCGTGTAGGCCATAGGAGCCGCACCCATCGGCAGCCCGGGATGCCCGGAATTTGCCTTTTCAATGGCGTCGATCGATAGTGTGCGGATCGTGTTGATCGCCAGCTGTTCAATAGATTCTGTCATTCTAATCATCCTTTCAGATAAAGGCCGTCTACTAAGGAAGCAATCACTTTAGCGGATGGGTCCCTTCCCCCGCGCCCATCGCCTGGCGTTCAAATGGAAAAAGGCCGCCGTCGGTTTGTGCATGGATGCCCGCCGATTATAAAATCGAATAGCCGAGCGATTTTATATCTTGATTAAAGGTCCTGACCGTGTTCAGCGAAAGTTCTTCGAGCGATCTGCCGGCCTTCTGAAGCTTTTCGATAATCGCCGGTGTACAGGTAATGATGTCAACGCCCACTTCATCGGCTTCATAGACATTATACAGTTCGCGCGAGCTGGCCCAGAGCAGTTCCGCACCCTTTTTTTCATGACAAATAGCCGCATCTTCGCGCATATACGGGAGTGGATCACGTCCGGAGTCGGCGATTCTTCCGGCAAAGACGGAAACGATAGCCGCCGTTCCCTCCGTCAGCGCATCGACCGTCTTTCTGACCTGGTCCACGGTGAAAATCGCCGTCACATTTAACGAAAGGCCCTCTGCCGACAGCTTTTTAATTAACGGAATAGACGATTCTCCCCTTGAGTTCGTAATCGGTATTTTGACAAAAACATTTTTGCCGAAACTGCTGATCTTCTTCGCTTCTTTTTCCATTGTTTCGAAATCATCGGCAAACACTTCAAATGAAATCGGCAGATCCGGTATTGCCTTGAGCACTGTTTTGGCAAACTGATTGTAATCCTGAATTCCCGCCTTCTTCATCAAGGAAGGATTGGTTGTAAATCCGACCACGATCCCCGATTTGTAGGCCGAGATCATATCATCCAGTACCGCCCCGTCCGCATATATTTTCACTTTTAAGTCACTCATCTGATTTTCCTCCCATGCCTTTTCTTATTGGCTGTACTTTCACATCCTCTTCCTTTAACAATCCACACAGCAAAGGTCGATTCTAAACCGCTATTGCCCGATAAAACATTTCAGACAGCAGAATCCGTTTTCATCTCCCTTTACAAAAGCATCGGACAGTCTTTCTTTCAAGCAACTTTGCTTGACTCTCCTGTCCTCTGTTTCCCTAACAACAAAAATTAATAAAATGTTGCACCCAGCCTCCATCTTTGTTTACCCATCAAATTAAGTCTACGGTTTTAATCTATCAGATCTCCTCTTTAAAATCAATGAAATTCAATGTAAATGAGCAAGTGCCTCACAATTGTTGAAAAGTTATTCGTTCCCGGTACACCCTTAAGAAGAGATTCGCAAGTTTCATAAGGATTTTAAATATCTTGGAAAACATTTGAAACCGAATTAAGTTTAGAAGCAAAATTAAAACCGGCCTCTGATCGTTCAGAAACCGGTTTTATGAATGTTATCATTTATATGAGTAATTGCTCATTTTCCTGCTGTGCCGTCAGATGACGATCAACCTTTCCCGAGACCGTCAATCGGAGAACGTTTCCGCAATCGATAAAACGCCTGTCGCGGTTGATGAACCGGGTGTACCTGCTGAAGACCGATAAACTCCCCGGAATGGTCGATACCATCGCCCGAGACCGATAAACTGCCGGCGGCGACCGATAAAACGGGTGCGGCGATCGATAAACTCTGCCTAACGACCGATAAACTCACTGCCATGACCGATAAACTCCCCGGAATGGTCGATACCATTGCCCGAGACCGATAAACTGCCGGCGATGATCGATAAAACGGGCGCGGCGACCGATAAACTCTCAGCCAAGACCGATAAACTCCCCGGAATGGTCGATACCATCGCCCGAGACCGATAAACTGCCGGCGATGATCGATAAAACGGGCGCGGCGATCGATAAACTCCGCCTAACGACCGATAAACTGCCAGGAGCGGTCGATACCATCGCCCTGAGGCGGATTATCGACCGATAAAACGGGCATATCCGTTGATAAAGCTTCGGACGCGGCTGCGTCATCAATCAGGAACGATCTTACTGTTCTGATTATTCGCGCTTATTGATTCCAGTCCATTTACTGTCAATTTTTTGGCCGATAATGTTGATATTAAGCACGTTATTGTCGATATTATGCACTTTACTGATGATAAGCAGTGATTTACTGCTGATATCCATCGTTTCCCGGCGATTTTCGCCACAATTCACAGAACTCTGCAGCGGACTGAAGAAAAAATCAGACGTTTTTACCGCTCAGTAACCCCTGTTCGTACAGGATAGCCCTCTTTTTCAGCGGAATAAACCGCCGTCCGCAGGAACATTCAAAAGAATAGGCTGCTGCCCGTGCCGAGTAATCGCTTTTCAGAAGAATCGCCGGCGTTTTCGCACCGCGGCCCGGCTTGATACATGAGTTGAGAGGATAACCCTTATTATTTATTTGCTTTCGGAAATTTCCTTTATGATTTGTGTCAATGCTGCCTTGATCGGTGTAGCAGGACGGCCCAGCACTTTTTCAAAATCATCGCTCTCGACTTCCAGCGTCTTTTCGCGAATGCTCTTTTGAATGCCGACCAGCATAGGAATCAGAAAATCGGGTACTCCGGCTTTTTTGACCGCATCAGCATATGTCGCGTCGTCAACCTGCTGAACAGATACTTTTTTCCCCAGCACCTCGCCGACAGCAGCCGCCAGTTCTTCCTGTGTTAATAACTGCCCGGAAAGCTCATAGACGGTATTTTCGTGCCCGTCGCCGGACAGCACTGCGGCGGCTGCTTCTGCGTAATCCTGCTTCAATGCCCAGCCCACTTTGCCGTCTTTTGCCGATGTGATCCAGGGAGCTCCTGCCAGAACGCCCTGAATATTGGAAATCTCGTTTTCCAGATACCAATTATTGCGCAGAAAAGAATAAGGAATGCCTGCCTTTACAATTGACTCTTCCGTTGCTTGATGGGTCGGAGCGAAGATGTTTTTGCTTTTTTGCGCGTTTACGATACTTGTATAGGCAATAAATTTAACCCCGGCACGCTTCGCCGCGGCTACCGCATTTTTATGCTGCTTTATTCTCGTCTCATTGTCACCGTCCGTGGAAACAATCAGCAATCTGTCAATGCCTGCAAATGCAGAATCCAGCGTTTCCGGCCGATCAAAATCTCCCTGGCGTACTTCAACTCCGGCGGCCCGCAGTTCTTCCGCCTTTTCAGGATGGCGGACACTGACCGCCAGCTGATCGGCCGCTACTTTTTTCAATAATGAGGCAACAATTTTGCCACCCAATTTTCCTGTTGCCCCAGTCACTAATCGTTTCATTGACCTGTCCTCCGTTTATTTTATTTTTTGTTATAACAAGTATAGTTACAACAAATGTATAAATAAAAACTCTTTTAAAAAAGAGTTTTATTTAAAATTTTGAACCAACTGCTCCAGCGTTGTTTGTGCCAGTCTATGTTCCATCGCCGATTGCGCGTCGTTCAGCTCCGCCTGAAGCACCCGCTCAATGTTCCGCCCCACCGGGCAATGAATATTGCAGTTTTCGTGTATACGAAACAGATGGTGTTCTTCGGTGACGTCCACAGCCCGGTAAATATCGAAGAGTGTAATCTCTCCGGGATCTTTCAGCAGGGAAGCGCCGCCCGCTCCCGGACGGACACGCACAAATCCTGCCTTCTTTAAATTGCTCATGATTCTCCGGATAATAACAGGATTTGTATTCACGCTGTCTGCGATAAAATCGCCGGTGCATTCGTAATCGTTCGAGCTCACGGCAATCAGGGAAAGAATATGCACGGCTATAGAAAAACGTGTACTAATTTGTTTCAATTGGATCACCACTGTTGTAACAATTATAGTTACAATAGTGAACGATGTCAAACATTAATTACGGAGCCTGACTTGCAAACGATTTTCCGGGCATCCCGAATCGGAACTGCCTCTGTGCAGGCCGATTTTTTGCTGTATTATTTCGCCCGGTTTCGCGTATATACCTATAACACGGAACGTTCGCTTATTCGGCAAAGCGCAGGGATCACGAAATTTTACGGATTATCAGCCTTATTTAAGTCCGGCTCTTGCAAAAGCGACCGAGATGACATCTGGGGTTGGGCGGCACCGCTGAACGCCACTCGGGCGGAAATCAATGAAGGGCCGGCTGTTCAAGAACAGCCGGCCGATCGGATGACACAGGTGTAAAATTAAGGAAATGAGGCCGATGCCGTGGCAAAAAAGAAAGTTTTATATTATCACATTGACGGTCATCTCGATTTCGAGAATGCGCTGCTCAGAAAATGGGGCGTTGCGGATATTGATCTGGTAGAAGCGGAGAAGACGACGAACAATATGATTGAAGCCGCCCGGGATGCCGATGGACTGGTCGTCGAATATCAGCCAATCAGCCGTGAAATCATTGGGCGGCTTCCGCGGCTGAAAATCATTTCACTGCAGGCAATCGGCGTAGACAACATCGATTTGCAGGCGGCAACGGAGCATGGAATTTGTGTCACCAATTGCCCGGGTTTCTGTTCGGAAGAAGTGGCCCTGCATACCGTCGGCCTGATCATCGACCTGGCACGCAAAATTACGCTGCTTGACCGCACCGTCCGATCGGGCGGCTGGGATCCGCTGTACGGCTATCGGACGCATCGGCTGAGCGGCCGGACAATCGGTCTTTATTTTTTCGGAAGCATTCCGAAAATGATGATGCCGCTGCTTAAAGCATTGAACCTCAAAGTACTCGTTTATGCGCCGACGAAATCCGCCCGCTTTCTGGCAGGATACGGAGCGGAAAAAGCGGAAAGTTTCGACGAATTACTGCGCCGTTCGGATATTCTGTCGCTGCATTGCCCGCTGATCGAATCGACCGTACATCTGATCTCGGACCGCGAGTTAAAAATGATGAAAAAAAGTGCTTTTTTAATCAATAGCGCCCGCGGACGAGTCGTCGATGAGGCCGCCCTCGTCCGCGCTCTGAAAGCAGGCGAGATTCAGGCGGCGGCTGTAGATGTGATTGAAGATGAGACGACTGAACAGAGCGCTCTGTTCGGATTGGAAAATACCGTGATCACCCCGCACGCTGCCTTCATCTCGGAAGATTCTTATTATGCCGCCCGCAGGATTGCCCTGGAGCAGCTTGTTCAGCGCCTCAGTAAAAACCTGCGGCCGGCAAATCTCGTGAATCATCAGGTGAAAGTCAATTGAACGACTGCCGGAGCCGATGAAGGATCGATTACAGCGGAAAAAACGGCTGTCCTTTAACCGGCGGCAGAAGGGCAAATCGATTCGGTCTGTACGGGTGGGCAATATCTCCGGAAAGTCTGTCGAACTGCTATTCCCCGGTATTTCGTATCGATCCAATGAGAGGTACTAAAAATTTTCGTTTTTCCAATCATCCCGAAATCTTGCGACTCAAAGTTTAATAGCTGAAAAACGATCCGGTTTTGCTATTCTTGTTTAAAAAGGCGCCAATCGTTCAGAGCCGGCCAAAAAAGAAAGCTCGAAAGCCTTAATCATCCGGGTTTTCGGGCTTTCTAATAGTATGGAATGAATTTTATCGGCAAAAACGGCGGCCGTGTGCGAAACTGCCGGGTATCGCCGACAGACCGGGAATGCTGCAGCTTTCATGATCATCGCAGTTTGTCCGGAATCCGCTTTCCGGAGCCTTTAAAATCCATATTGTTTTTCTCGTTCTTTGCGAAGCCTTCCATAAGTTTTTGTCAATAAGACGGTATCCTCTGCCAGCCGGTTTATCCGATATAAGATGTCATCATTTTTAATCTCTTTCCGGTAAAAATCCTTTTCTTCAATGAATACATAGGTCTGAACAATTTGCGCCTTCATATAAGCTAGGATGGGCTTTAGCTGCTGTTCCGCGACAAGATAGTGTTTCGGCGAACCGGCGGTTACAATCATGGCAGCCACTTTTTCACGAAAAGCGTTGACAGGAAGCAGATCGAAGACGTTTTTCAACGTGGCAGGTATAGAGGCTTGAAAAACGGGGGTTCCGATTATCAGAGCATCTGCTTCCATCAGGCTCTGTGCAACATATCGCGTATCACCCTCATATTCCAGATAATTGCGGCCGTCGCTGAACTGGACCTCGTATTCAGCGAGGTCGATCAAGGATGCGTCGACATCCGGATAGTTTTCTTTTAGTACCTTCAGTGCACAGTCCATAGCCGTTCTTGTTTTATTGCCGATTTTTGAACCGGACAATCCGACAATCTTCATTATTTCACCTTCTATTTTTTTTCGTATATTTTCTGATCGCCGGCAGAATTTCTGTACCGATCACTTCTACGTTTTTCATCACTTTGTCAAACGGCATGCCGCCGAAATCGATCTGAGCAATGTAACGCTGATGGCCGAATACTTCATACTGATAGAGAATCTTTTCAATGATTTGCTGCGGGGTCCCGACATTCATGATATTATGAGGATCTGCACCTTGTGCAAAAAGCTGCTTGGAAAATCCTTGCCCGTTCGTCCGTCTCATCCCTTCGTTAATGCGGGGGTACAGTTCACGAAGCGCCTGGCGGCTGCTTTCGGCCGCATAGAAAAAACCGGCTGTGGCGACAGGAAGCTGTGCCGGATCAAAACCGTTCATTTGTGCCGCTTCGCGATAAGCATCAATCGTGCGTTTAAAAATGGACGCGGGTCCGCCTAAATGAGCCATAAACATCGGAACGCCGGCATAGCCTGCTTTAACGGCACTGGCGGGCGCGCCGCCGACAGCTCTCCATATCGGCATCGAACCGTTTTGCGGCCGGGGAAGCACCTTGGCATGGTGTAAAGGCGCACGGAATTTGCCGCTCCAATCCACCTCATCTTCTTTATTAATTTTTAAGAGCAGATCAAATTTTTCTTCGAATAATTCTTCATAATCGCGCAGATCGTATCCCAATAAATCAAAGAGTCCCGTTCTTGATGCGCGGCCGGCAATAATCTCCGCCCGGCCTCCGGATATTAAGTCAATCGTCGCAAAGTTTTCATAAACGCGCACCGGATCCGACGTGCTGATAATTGTGGAGGAACTGCCGATCCGTATGTTTTTCGTTGCCTCGGCAATGGCCGCAAGCACGACGGCGTGCGCCTGGGTGGCAAAGTACTCCTGATGGCTTTCTCCGACGCTGAAAAAATCAATGCCCGCTTCGTCTGCCAGTTTAGCATAGTCAATGATTTCACGAATGCGCTGCTCTGCAGAAATCCGTTCTCCTGTCACAGGGTCCGGCAAATGATCGCCGAGTGTATAAATACCGAATTCAAGTCCTTTATCCGGATCGATGCGATATTTTTCCATTTTTTATCGGCCTTCTTTTTTTGATACTTGTTGTTGCCGTTTCGCAACTAAATGTTATTATAGAAGACGACAGCGTTTAATGTAAGTACGTACTTAAAAGTGGTATAGTATACAAAAGGATACTATTGGAGGCATCAAAAATGAAGATCGAACCCGACCTATGCCGTGTGGAAAATGCTTTAAATATTCTGGTGGGCAAATGGAAACCTATTATCTTACTGTATTTATTACGGGACGGCACGCAGAGATTCAGTGAACTTAAGCGAAATATACCGGGCATTACCCAGAAAATGCTGACCAAACAGCTGCGGGAACTGGAAGAAGAGGATATTGTCAAGCGTGTCATCTACCCGCAGGTACCGCCAAGAGTAGAATATTCCGTGACCCAGTATGGAAGGACCTTGCAGCCGATATTAGAAGCGATGCATGAATGGGGCGTGAAACACATTTTGCATAAGCAGCAAAAAGATAAAGACATTAACCATCTGGATTCGGGCAGAAAAACAGTCTGATGCCGCCAACCATCGACTGGCCGGTTGAGAAAATAAGACGGCCGATCGGCGCGCAGATACACGGATTCTTCCGGATCACTGCGATAAATCGGCCGGATGGCCGGAAAAATGATGATAACGCCATTTCAAACGGCCGGATCGGCCGTTTCTCTAAATGCCGGGAGACAGCCGCATGCGTCGGTTTTTAAAAACGGCCTGAAAACATTCATTAGAAAAACTTAACCCTGCGCCCAGGCAGCCGGTGCGAACAAAGCCCTCGTTACAGGAGACAGGGCCGCCTCATATTGAACAGGCCTCCGGACGCGGCGCTTACGGCCGGCCGCTTGTCCTAAAAGCTTTATATTTTTATACTATTAAACAAACAGGCCCCCTTCACCGAGGAAGCCTGTTTTTGGTTTTCCGCTTTGGGCGCTGTCTTAATACAGCTCTGACACAAGCTCAGGATTTAAGCTCAGTTCCGCCCTTCGATTTTCCGAACCACCCGCGGACAGTCCGGCGTATCCACGGAACAACCCAGTAATCCCCGCCCCATTTGCCGGCGTTAAATCCGGCAAACAGAATCAGGACGCCAATCAGGACATCAAGAGGATTCGTTGATACGGTTCCGGCAAATAAGTACATAAAGTTCATTAGCAGAGCAAAGAATGCAGCGGCAGTAGTCAGCGTACCGAGAATGAGTCCGAGGCCGACGAGAAATTCGCCCCATTTTACTAAAAAGCTGAAGAAACCCGAGCCCGGCAAGGCAATATGCTGAAGAAAGGCATTATACGGGCCGTAGAGCACATTGCCGGCCGGTCCGGCAACAGGATGGGCGATAGCACCCTTCATGAAGCCCGATGCATCGAAAGGTTCCGGTCCGGTTAATTTTTTAAATCCGTCTACCATCCATTGCCATCCGAGCCATACCCGCAGGACTAAAAGAATGAAAGAAGCCGTTTTGCTGTTGCGTAACCAATGTACCATAACAATTCCTCCTTGTTGGGAAACGCCTGAATCTTTGTAACCGTTTCCCTATCCAAAGTATAGCATATAAATTAAAAGCAACTGGTTATCTTTATTACAACAATATGACTCTTTTCTGAGCGGGGACGCGGTTCTTCAGACGTTGGAAAAATTCAGCAATCATCCAAATTAACATAATTTACAACCATTGTCAGTAAATATATGGAAATTCTTATTTAAATAAATCTCTTCATTTCAGAAGGAATTCCGTATTTTTCTAATAATTTCTCCCTGGTCATTTCCGTATTATTTTTATTAGGGTTTATTAATAATTTAGTCGCGAATTCATTAGCATCGTCTTCAATTTCGCTAGCCGAGCAGGAAGTGTAATTTTTCAAAAAATAGGTACTTGTTTTAGGATGCAGAACTGCATGTCCCAGTTCATGAGCTGTTACAAAGACTCTCATTGACGATTGAAGTTTGTTATTGATTATGATGAACTTATTCCTCTTTAAATATCTGTAAAATCCGCCTATGCTGGCATCCATACTGGCAAGATGTACATAAATATTGAGCCTTCGAGCAATATAGAACGGATCATTGGTGTGAAATCTTTTTATCAGTTGTTCTACTGTACGGTCGACATAGTCAGTCATAATCATTGATCCCTGTTTTTAATATTTAATGAATATACCCTTTGACTCACAGCTTTCTTTAATAGCGAATACAGATTAGTTATACTAAGCAGATTCACGAATGCACGTTTGCATATAATCGGATGGTTACGCAAAAAAAAAACATGTTTCCCGTGTTTCAATAACATCTTTTCGGCAGGCAGATGTGTCATGAGAGAGCACAATGATTGCGCTCCTCCTAATGGCAGCCGCACGTTTTTATACAACGAAAGCGTACAACCTTCCACAATCCATACCGGCAATGAACCGTGCCGATTTGAGCAAACGATTTGGAGCCGAATCAATAACCGGCAAAAATAAATGCGGCCTTTTTACCCTGTTGTCAGCCGAATGGCATCGTTCACACAATACCTCGTATCCCGAATGGTCCGACATCGGCCGGCTCTTGGAAAATGGGCGGCAGTCCCGACATGCCCTGGGGAAAAACATGGAAACATCTGAATCATCCGCACAAGCCATACACAATGAATTTGTCTCCATAACTAAAGCGTTCAGCATGTCTCGCAGCTCAAGCCAAAAATATCTTCAGACCATAAAAGGCTGATGCAACCGCCGCCATCTTCAGGATAAACTTTTCAATCACCCCCTTTTTGCTGCACAGTCATAGAAACGATAACTTATAATGAGCCAATAACATCACTCATTAATAGTTAATATTTTCTTACCAAACTCTTGCAAAGTGAAAATGGCCGCGTGTCATATAACATGTTTTTTAATTCTTAAATCAATTAACCAAGTTTCTTGACAACGCAAAAGACACCCCACTTTTTGGTATCGTGATTGTCGCGACATGACTCTACCAATTAGAAAAGGTGCCCTCTAGCCGTCAGTTAAAAATATTCGAAACAATAGACTCCCCCGGAAAGATAAAATCTGTTTCATCAAATCATGACTATTTTTAAAGAAATTCTTCCGGAAATATCCCTGAAATCCCCGCCGGATTGTCATGTCAGTCAACTGCCTCTTGCATAACCTGAAGAGTAATAAATAGGCCGCAGCCGAAAACATCTGTATTCCAATAAATAATGTTCGCAAATGGATATTATTTATATTCAGGATGGAGCCGATCGTTCTGCTGCGATCGGTTGATTATTTCACATAATATCCAAAAATATCATATTTATTTAATTGTTATACAAGTTTATTGGATATATACTAGAACTGTAGATACAAGATACTTGGATATAAAGGAGGTGGGTTTATGAGAAATGATAAATTAATCAGAGCGAGGAGGCGGAAGGGATGGACGCAGGAAGAGCTGTCGCGGCTTATATCCTGTGAAAAATCTACGATTAGTAATTGGGAGAACGGGGTCTCCAATCCCAGTTTATCGACAGCGTTTCGATTATCTTCACTGCTTGAGTGCGATGTTAACGAGCTCTTTTTAAACATCAAGATTAAAGAGTCGCAGAAAATGAATCAGTCAAAGAGAGCAAGCGTCAATAACAAAAGTTGCTGAAAATGCAAGCGGTTACAAAAAGGCTTTTATAGTATGGGGGTTTAATCGGTAAATGGAACATCTTAAAATTGCGTATGATCCCGAAGCAGAACACTATTTTTCGACCACGCGGGAGAAGGTCCGGATCGAAGACACGGACTTCACCGACGTCGCCGGCGTCGTGCTGACCGACGGCCGGGC
>NZ_JAUUBW010000035.1:0-33220 GCF_036598985.1 Sporolactobacillus sp. KGMB 08714 | reverse complement strand
CAAGTCTATCGGCCAAATGGGCTCTCCTTCCGGCCGGATCAGCGGGTCTTCCGGCCAAATAGGCCCTCCTTCCGGCCAGATCAGTGGGTCTTCCGGCCAAATAGGCCCTCCTTCCGGCCAGATCAGTGGGTCTTCCGGCCAAATGGGCCCTCCTTCCGGCCGGATCAGCAAGTCTATCGGCCAAATGGGCTCTCCTTCCGGCCGGATCAGCGGGTCTTCCGGCCAAATGGGCTCTCCTTCCAGCCGGATCAGCGGGTCTATCAGTCGATAAGCTTTGCATAACGGCCGATAACCTGCGGCGGTCGATAAAACCGCACGCAACGATTGATAATCACGGATTCCGGCAACGGCAGGCGGGCAGGACGTGAATGTTTCAATCGAACGAACAGGTAAAAAAGACCTTTTTTATGATTAACGCATCCGGCTGTATACTGGATCCAGCAGATAGTGCCGTACCTCAGAAACGAAATAGAGCGATCCGCAGATCAGCAGCATATCGTTTTCTCCCGTTTCGCGGATCAGCCGATTCAGCGCTTCCTTCCAGTCCGCAATCTCCCTTTTTCTGTCGTGCCCGGATGCCGCGTAGAGCAGTTCGCTCCCCGCCGCACGGGGATAGGCGAATGTCGTCAATGTGAGATCTGCGGCCGCCCTCCCGATGATCTGAACCATCTGCCTGTATTGCTTGTCCTTAAGCGCCGCATAGAGCACATGAACTTGACGGTTCGGATAATAGCGCATCACGGTTTTGACAAGCGCTTCGGTGCCCTGGACATTGTGGGCGCCGTCGATAATGATCAGAGGTTTTTCCGACACGCGCTCAAAGCGCCCCGGCCAGATCGTTTTCTGCAGTCCCGATCTGATTTCGTCTTTTTGTACTAAAATGTTATAAAAGGTCTGCAGATACTCGACAACCATTAATGCAGCTGCGGCATTTTTCAGCTGATGCTCGCCTTTCATGCGAATGGCCAGATCCGGTTCATGCAGATAGAAAGCGTCAAAGCTGAAATGTTCCCCTGTTTCATCATGGCCGAGCGATTTGACCCGAAACGCTTCGCCAAGAACATACAGATTCGCCTTTTTGGCTTCGGCCGTCTGACGGATGACCGCCAGCGCATCAGGATCTTCCGCGGTCGTGACAATACCGACGCCGTTCTTGATGATTCCCGCCTTCTCCTGGGCAATGCCGGTGATCGTATTGCCCAGCTGTTTCATATGATCCATGGCAACGTTCGTAATCACAGAAACAAGCGGATGAATCACATTCGTGGAGTCAAGACGGCCGCCGAGACCGACCTCATAAATCACCAGATCGCATTTATTCAGTTTCCCGAAATAGACAAAACTAAGCATCGTCACGACTTCAAATTCAGTCGGCTCGCCCAGATCCGTCTCGGCATTGACCGCCTGAGTCAGCGGATAGACAATATTGGCAGCTTCGATCAGATCCTGATCGCTGATCGGCCGGCCGTTTACCATGATCCGTTCATTAAAAAACGTAATATAAGGCGAGATAAATGTGCCGACCTTGAGGCCGGCCTCCTGGTAAATATGCCACAGGTAACAGACCGTCGATCCTTTGCCGTTCGTTCCTCCGACATGCACAGCCCGGATCTTCCGCTCAGGGCGGCCGATTCTGGCCAGCATCCATTCCATCCTCTTTGTGCCGGGTTTAATTCCATGCGGAATCAGCCCGTGAATCCACTGAAGTGTCTCTTCAATTGTTGTAAACATGGCATAACCCCCATATGATCAATAAACGGCAGTGGAAACCGCTTCCCATCACCGTTCATTTTCCGGCACCGGACGTCAAATGTCCACTGTCAGGCTTTTAACTCAGCCATTCTCGCCTGAATTTTATCCCGTTTCTGCAAATAATCTTTTTCTTTCTCACGTTCCCTGCCGACCACTTGCTCCGGAGCCTGATCGACGAAACGCGGATTGCCCAGTTTCTTCCGGACCCGGTCCACTTCCGCATTCATTTTATCCAGTTCCTTGCCCAGCCTTTGTATTTCGTCATCAAGATTAATCAGTCCTTCAAGCGGAAGATAGACATCTGCCCCGGTTACAACGGCGGACACTGCTTTCTCCGGAGAGCGGACGTCTGTCCCGATCTCAAGAGAGGAGGGATTGCAGAAGCGTTCAATGTAGATCCTGTTCCGATTCAGAATACCTGTCTCTTTTTCGGAAGCGCTCCGGATCAGTATTGCGACCGGTTTTTTAGGCGCGACATGATTATCCGAGCGGATGTTGCGTACGGAGCGGATAATATTCTGCAAAAGCGCCATTTCCTCTTCCGCAGCCGGGTCGGTCCATTCCGCTGCGCTGTCCGGCCATTCGCTGCGCATGATCGTTTCGCCGCTGTGCGGCAGGTGCTGCCAGATTTCCTCGGTAATAAAAGGCATGATCGGATGAAGCAGCTTCAGTACTTTGTCAAGTACATAGGTCAGAACCGATCTGGCGGTATTCTTGGCCGGCCCGTCTGCTCCATAGAGCGGCAGCTTGGCCATCTCGATATACCAGTCGCAGAAATCGTCCCAGATGAACTGATAGAGATAATGCCCGGCGTCGCCGAAATCATAACTCTCATAGAGCGCGGTCACTTTTTCAATCGTCAGGTTCAGCCGCGCTAAAATCCAGCGGTCGGCGACGGATTTGCCGCCGGTCAGATCGATGTCGTCAAACGAAAAGCCGTCCAGGTTCATGATTGCAAAGCGCGACGCATTCCAGATCTTATTGGCAAAATTCCAGTTCGCCTCGACTTTGCTCCACTGAAAAGTCAGGTCCTGACCCGGAGTCGTTCCCGTCGCCAGTGTATAGCGCAGTGCGTCTGCTCCGTAACGTTTAATAACATCCATCGGGTCAATGCCGTTCCCGAGCGATTTGCTCATCTTCCGTCCTTGTTCATCGCGTACAAGGCCATGGATCAGGACGTCGCGGAACGGGCTTTTTCCCGTAAACTCGGTAGACTGGAACATCATGCGCGCCACCCAGAAGAAGATGATGTCGTAGCCGGTTACCAACGCATCGGTTGGAAAATACCGCTTGAAATCAGGGTTTTCTTCGTCCGGCCAGCCCATCGTTGAGAACGGCCAAAGGGCGGAACTGAACCATGTGTCAAGCACGTCCTCATCCTGTTTCCAGTTTTCGATATCTTTCGGCGCTTCCATCCCGACATACACTTCGCCGGTCTGTTTATGGTACCATGCCGGTATCCGGTGCCCCCACCACAGCTGCCGGGAAATGCACCAGTCGCGGATATTTTCCATCCAGTGCCTGTACGTTCCTTCAAATCGTTCCGGAACAAAATGGACCTTGCCGTCGGTTTTCTGCATATCCAGCGATGCCTCGGCCAGCGGTTTCATTTTGACGAACCATTGCGTCGATAGAATCGGTTCGACAACGACGCCGGTGCGTTCCGAGTGCCCGACGGCGTGGGCATGTTCTTCCGTATAAGCCAGCGCACCGCTTTTCTCCAGATCGCTGACGATCCGTTTCCGGCATTCATCGCGGTCCAGTCCCTGATATTTGCCGGCATTTTCATTCATTTTGCCGGACTCGTCAATAACGAGAATTCTGGGAAGATCATGGCGGTTGCCGACTTCAAAGTCATTCGGATCATGGGCCGGCGTTATTTTTACGGCTCCGGTCCCGAAAGAACGGTCGACGTAACTGTCGGCAATGATCGGAATTTTCCTGCCGACAATAGGCAGAATGGCGGTTTTTCCGACAACGTCCCGATAACGTTCATCATCCGGATGAACAGCGATCGCCGTATCGCCGAGCATCGTTTCCGGCCGTGTCGTCGCAATCTGAATCGAGCCCGAACCGTCGGACAGAGGATAGTTGATATGCCAGAGAAAACCGGGTATCTCCTTGTATATGACTTCGATATCGGACAGCGCCGTCCGCGCAGCCGGATCCCAGTTGATGATATACGCGCCCCTGTAAATCAGGCCTTTTTCATAAAGCGAGACAAATACTTTGCGGACGGCACGCGACAATCCCTCGTCGAGCGTAAACCTTTCCCTTGAGTAATCGAGAGAAAGGCCGAGCTTTGCCCATTGTTTGCGGATAAAAGAAGCATATTCTTCCTTCCAGTCCCAGGCCACCTTGAGAAACTTCTCGCGCCCGAGGTCGTAACGCGATTTGCCTTCTTTTCTCAGCTTGGCATCAACCTTTGCCTGTGTGGCAATGCCCGCATGGTCCATGCCCGGAAGATAAAGCGCATCATAGCCCTGCATTCTTTTGAACCGTATTAACAGATCCTGCATCGTCGTGTCCCACGCATGCCCGAGGTGCAGTTTGCCCGTCACATTGGGAGGCGGGATGACGATCGAATACGGTTTCTTTGCCGGATCCCCGTCCGCCTTAAAGTACCCTCTTTCCCGCCATGTCTTATACCACTTTTCTTCGGTCAGACTTGGATCGTATTTCGTTGCCATTTCGTTTTCCGCCATTTTTACAGCTCCCTTATATTCCGTTAAACTAAAAAAGCCCTCTTCATCGCAAGGACGAAGAAAGCTCCGTGGTACCACCTTTATTTGCACAGCCGTGCACACTTCATAATTGATAACGGGTTCCCGGACCTCCCTACTCCGCCTGAATGGTGCGTTTCAGCAGGACTGCTCAAGGGCAACTTCCACTCCGGCAGCAGGAGAAACCTCTCAGCGCACCGGTTTCCCTCTCTCACAGCGAGCGGACCGTTCATCCGCTCGCTTCCAGCATAAAGACATGTACTACTCCCTGTCTCAGCATTTAAGTTTTGTAATTATTATTATATATATTTTATTCTCGTTTCGTCAATCATTCATACATTTTACTGTACAGGGCGGTGCTGCACCGGGGCCCGTTGTTTTTCATAGACTGAAGCAAAGACCCGATCAAAGAAAGGAGGACATCTCTTGTTCAAAAAAAATCATTTTCCTCCCGTTTTCAAAAAAATCCGTGAAGGCCTGGGCGTCATTGTTCTTCCATTGGCCATCTTTCAGTTGATACGGGCCATTTTCATCCCGACAACTTTCGATGTGCTGATTGCCGCCATTCTTTTTTTCATTTACATCGCTTTTCTGAAAAAATGGCTGTAGCGGCTATTCTTTTTCCCCCTGTTCTTCTTCTTTTGCCGTCTCCTCTTCTTTTTTCTGATCGAGGAACTTTTGCAGCCGGCCGATCATTTCCATATAAGCACGGCTCAGCCTCATCCATCTCTTTGTATACCATTGTTCGCTGTGATCCCTGTTTTCCTGATATTCTCCGATCAGGGCAAGCGGAGCTCTCGGACAGAGCAGCGAATGAAACAGAAAGTCCGGCTCTTCTCCGTTCAGCGGGCATTCTGAAAAATAAGAACGCAGCAGCCGGTCCCAGGACTCGCCGGCGGGAGAAAGCATCACGCTCGTCTGCTCAAATAAAGCGGCTGTTTCCACGATAAAAAAATCTTCTTCGCACTCTTCAAAATTGCATAAAAAGCTCTTTTCCCCTTCAATCAACAGATGAAGCGGGCTCAGGCGGCCGTGGCAGAGCGCACGCCGCAGTTTTTTCCCCGATCCGTCTTCATTTTTTTCCTGCCCTTTGGAAAAATAATCAAATGCCCGCTGCATATTATTGAGACCGGCGGCGGCAAAATTAAGAACGCACTGTTCGAACGGGGAAGGATAGACATGATGCTCCGCCTTGTTCAGGAAGCGTTCCCATTGAACCTGCCCGGCACCGACCGTTTGAGCCGCCGCGGCAAACAGATCGGCTGCTTCCTTTTCCTCCTGAAGCGTCTGCCGGTGCAGCTGGGCGGCCCGTACAAACAAATGGCGATAGCGTTCGGGCAGATCCGAATCGGATACGGTTTCCTCAAACCAGGGCATTAAATAAAAACTGTTCTCTTCGCCGCGGATAACAAGATCTCCGTATTTGGAAGGAAGCGGGCCGACAGCGTCGATAATCATCCGTCCGCTCAGAGAATAGGCCCTGTGCAGATGCCTGATCTGCCGGTCCGTCAGTTTTTTCTGCTTCAGTGCGAATGTACCGTTCGCCGTTTCCACTTTAATCACGTTTCCGAACGGATCCATTTTCAGTGGAATGAGATCATACTGGAAAAGTATTCGATTGAAACGCAGGTTCTCTCCCGCCGCCATGGCTGTTCACTCGCTTTCCCCGTCAAACGGGCCGTGAAAAAACAGAATCAAACAGTCCGATCAGCCGGGTTTTGTAATCCCAGGTCGATTTGAAAGCCTTCAGATCCCGATCTCTCTGACCGCTTTCCGAAACAAGGGGCAGGGAATCGACGAGTTGAAACCACTCGGACGGGTCGAACCATTCGGCGCGGATCAGGTCGGCTGTTTCCTGATCGGGCACCCCTTTTTCCTGCAAATACAAAAAAAGGCTGCGGAGGCTTTCTTCTCCGCCTTCCCTGATCCCATCAAAAAAAAAGCGGGCAAGTCCCCGGTAGCCGTTGCCGGGCACCGACTGGCCCAGCTCGATAAAAAGTGTATCAAGCAGCGATCGGCTGTCCCCGAGCGAAAATGTATCCGGCAGAATGACCGACCGGCTGCGGCGGCTGTAATGGCTTCTCAGAAGATCGGCCTGCTCTGCCCTTTCCCGGACCGACGGATAGCATGCCGATGCAAGTTCTCCGTCACTCCCGGAAAATAATCCCGACTGCCTGCACTGTTCAAAAATAGTTTCCGCACGCTGCCGAACACGGACGGGTTTCCCGTGACCATCAATCGAATCCCTGCTTTTGGCTATCAGTGCAGAGACCGTTTCCGCCCAGATCGGTTCATTTCCGGACAGAGCGGCTCTGTCCGGCGGAGCGTCATGACAGGTAACCGCAAAGCGTCCGATTCTGATAAACGGATTTCCGGATTGCGTCACATACATACGGTCAATAAAAAAGCGATCACTAATCAGCTTCATGCGCCAGCCGACATGTTTCCTCAGCAGCCGTTCATCATTCCAGATACGTATTTTCTTCGGCCCTCTTTCCGTTTCGACGATCAGCGGCCGATCTTTAATCAGCTTCAGCCGGCGGAAATGATAGTTTGTCTGCAGGGCAGAAAGCAGAATCTGCAGATTATCGTTCATTCCTGTTTCCTTTGACGATTACGGGAATATAAAGAATCTGCCCGGCCTCAATATCTGCCGAAGACAGCGCATTTCTCCTCAGCAGGCTGGTTACGGGAACCTGATAGCGCTCGGAAATGTTCTCAAGCGATTCTCCCGCCTGGACAATGCAGATCTTCATTTGAGTCTGCTGTTCGGCATCGTTCCCGGCAAGCACTTTAGTCAGATAGAGGCTGTTTGCTTCTTCCGGCCTTGACGATTGCTTTTCATCCTGCAAGTCGTTCTCCCTGTCCCGGCCCGTTTCCGGGGCATAGCGGCCCGAACCATCGCCGACGGGCGCCCCGCTGCCCGGGCGCCCGAAAGCGACCTGAGGCGTGTTCTCTTCCCCGGCGGGCTCGGGTTTGCGGAAAGCTTCGTATTGAAATTCTTCCGCTTCCTGATCCTCGTCATAATCAAATTCGCGGTCTGTCGGCATCGGATCAAAATCGTCCGCCACTTCGTCAATTTCTTCGGGAAGCTGCAGCAAGGCGTCATCTGTCTCCTGATCGCCGAACCGCTTCGGCGCTTTTTTCGTCTTTTTCCCGGCTTTCTCTGCGGGTGCCGAAGCCTTGGGAGCTTCCTTCTTGGCTTTTTTCTTTACTTCCGAAACATTTTCCGGTTTGCTTTTTGCCTTTTGCTTTGCTTCTACAGCATTTTCCGCTGTGCCTTTTTCCTTTTTCTTTGCCTCCCCGGCCTTTTCCGGTGCGCTCTTTGCAGCCTTCTCCGCTTTTTCCGGAATATTTTCCGGTGGATTCTCTGCTTTTTCCGGCTTATTCGGGATTTTTTCGCTTTTCTTTATTTTATTGGATTCGGCGGCGGGTTTCTTTTTGGCGGCAGGCTTTTCCGGCACAGGAGCAGGCGGAATCACGGCAGCAGGTTTTTGCGGGGGCTGTGCTTTTTTTTCGCTGCGGTTCGATCCGGTCAGTCCGGTGATGGCGATATCGGCCTGAAGCTGAATATGACGGTGCTCGGACAGTTCATAATCAAAGGACTCAATCACGACGAAAAGTTCTTCCAGGTTCGGCACTCGATCTGCCGGAATCGTGATATCAATCGGAAAATGATGTTCCAGAACCGCCGTCCCGGACGTCGTTTCGATGATTTCATCAATTGTTCGGAAAGGGGCGGTCTTGTCCTCAACAGCATCCGCCGGACTGTTCGCCGGCTTGTATTCTCCGGTCAGTCTGAGAAACCCCTTAATGGTCACATCGTTCCAATTTTCTTCAACCGTGATGTCCGGCTCCAGAGCCATGGACAGTATTTCTTCGGCAGGTGCGTCGTTCCTCAGCCATACCGATTCATTTATTGAAAACTGCAGACTTTCGCTCGAAGATTGAGACATCCTTTACACCCTCTCATCCGTTCTTATTACAGATCTATGCATCGAGACAGGATTTATGCTCAGCGCAAAAGATGTCAAATAAAGAAAACTTGCCGATTGGCAAGCTAATGGACAAAGTTTGGCTGCGGCAGCCATGGAGGGGCGCCAAGTGCCGAACCGCCCTTGGGACGCAGCGCTTTTGCTCGGCCGCTTATACTGATAACTGCCGGGACCTGCGGGAATTTTATATTTTCGAATCGTGCACCATCCGCCGCCCGGTTGTCATTCAAGATTTTCGGCTCGTCTAAGTACCGGCGATGCCGACAAAGCCGGAAATTCCGAAGACGTTCTTTCAATTACGAATTAAGCAGCTGACCCTGCCGAACGGCGGCAGGACCCGTGTGCCGGAAATGACGATCTAGGAATCGAACCGCTGATGGATGTTTCTGCATGGGTTGCCGAGCATTTTCGGCTGTTCTGCGGAAAATAGCAGCGACCGGGATCCTTTCGGAACATCGGCCGCCGGAAAGCACCGGTTAATTCATTAAAAAGTCGTCAGCCTTTTCAGGAAACCATCAGCAAACAGCAGATTATCGACAGTCATATCAAAAGAATCATCATTAAAGTTCAAAATATCCAACAGGAACAGTCTGAATAAGTGTGAATAATCAGAAGACAATCCGGTTTTCATTTCCGGACTTTTTCCGATGTCATGAACGCTTCTCGCATGCCGCTGTCCCGCATTCGGATGACGGACACCTGTTTACATTTTTTCGAGATAAACGCCTTCGTCTTTCTTCCATTCACAATAAAAGATGTCTTTATAGTGGTCGACATGACGGCTTTGCAAGGTTTTTAACAGCCACTCTTCATTCAGCCCCGCTTTTTTCAGATTTTCCCAGTCAACTTTCCCGTCGCTGATTAAGGTCACGGGCAGATAGACCGGTTTCTGCTGCTGCTCGGTCTGAAGCTGCTGCTCAATATCGGCATTGGTCGGCGCCGCATATTTCGATTTTTTCAAAACACTGACTGTGCCGTCGGTTTCAAGAATAGCATAAGCCACTTCTCTGATGGAAAATACGTTTTTCTGCCTGAGCAGATTCTGAAGCATGTTTATATCCAGTTTTTCTTTTTTCAGCGTCGTCCGGTCGAGATGCCCGTTCCGGATCACAATCGACGGCTTCCCCTCCAGGAAACTTCTCGTCCCCCTGAATTTTTGCGTACACCACTCCACGACATAGATCAGAATCCCCCACAGAGCGATAGAAAACAGTATTGAGGTGATTTTGATATCTTTATCGTAAAGTGCATTGCCGACAAATTCCCCAAGCACAATCGCGGAAATAAAATCAAAGGGCGTGATTTGGGAGAGCGTTGCCTTCCCCAGTATTTTTGTCATGATAAATAATGCCGCAAAGCCGACCACCAGTTCAAACGCGATCGATAAAAAATGCATACCGTTCACCCTCAATAAACTTTTTGAATGACACCTTATTAGTGTGATTCAAATTCCGAAAAATATTTACCGGATGCCGGGAATTGTCGTATGCATCCCGGAAAATAAAAGCTGATTTCGGGAATAAAAAAAATTCCCGCGCAAAAGCGAGAATTTTTACTTTCGATTTTTTGGTGAACAGCCGATTCTCATCCGAGAAAACAACTGTTATTTTCTCAAAACAGCCGTTATTCCGATTCCGCAATCTGTCTGAAAGCATTCTCTGCGGCGGCAATTGTTTTTTCAATATCGTCATCCGTATGCTTCGTTGACAGGAATACACCTTCGAACTGAGACGGCGGCAGAGAGATCCCCTGCTCGATCATCGCCGCAAAATATTTTTTGAAGTGATTAAGATCGGATGATTTCGAACGTTTGTAATCAATCACATCCTGATTAGTGAAAAAGAAACCCATCATTGCACCGGCCTGATTGACCGAAAGCGGTATGCCGTATTTCTCCGCAGCGGCCCTGTATCCTTTTGACAGACGATCCGCCTTGTTCCGGAATTCCGCATAATCCTCCGGTTTCAGCTGCGAAAGCGTCATGTAGCCCGCCGCCATGGCAAGCGGATTTCCGGACAATGTGCCCGCCTGATAGACAGGGCCTTCCGGCGCGACCTGTTTCATAATGTCGCGCCGTCCGCCGTATGCGCCGACCGGCAGGCCGCCGCCGATCACTTTTCCGAGTGTCGTCAGGTCGGGCATGACGCCGTAATAACCTTGAGCACAGTCATAAGCCACGCGGAAGCCTGTCATGACTTCATCAAATATCAGAAGTGAACCGTATTCTTTTGTGATTTTGCGCAGTGCCTGCAGAAAACCGGGCACCGGCGGAACGACGCCCATGTTGCCCGCGACCGGTTCAACGATGACGCAGGCAATATCATGGCCATACTGTTTGAACACGTCCGCAACGCTCTCCACATCATTGTAAGGGACGGTCAGGGTCTCTTTTGCCAGCTCGGCCGGAACGCCCGGGCTGTCCGGAAGGCCCAGCGTGGCTACACCGGATCCGGCCTTTATCAGCAATGAATCGGAGCTCCCGTGATAGCTTCCCTCGAATTTCAGAATCTTCTCACGTCCGGTATAGCCTCTGGCAAGGCGGATCGCGCTCATTGTCGCTTCAGTCCCGGAGTTTACCATCCGTACCATCTCCACAGACGGAACACGATCGATCACCAGTTCGGCCAGCTTCGTTTCAAGCACATGAGGAGCTCCGAAACTTGTCCCTTTTTCGGCCGTCTTCTTGACAAAATCAATCACTTTCTCATCGGCATGTCCGAGAATCAGCGGCCCCCAGCTCAGGACATAGTCAATGTACTCATTGCCGTCAAGATCATAGACCTTCGAACCCTTGCCATGGTCCATGTAGATCGGGTCCAGATCCACGGCCGGAAAGGAGCGGACCGGACTGTTCACTCCGCCCGGCATCAGAGGTTTAGCCTCTTCGAACGCCGCGATTGATTTTTTGAATTCCATCGTTCACACTTCCTCCCCGAGCCAGCGAACGGCGTCTTTCGCGTGATATGTAATGATCAGGTCGGCGCCGGCCCGTTTCATCGCCGTCAGCGACTCCAGCACCACCGCTTTCTCGTCGATCCAGCCGTTCTGCGCCGCCGCTTTGACCATCGCGTATTCACCGCTGACATTGTAGGCGACTAAAGGCAGGTTGACATGATTGCGTACGTCGCGGAGCACATCCAGATAAGGCAGTCCGGGTTTCACAATAATAAAATCGGCACCTTCATCGACATCCGAAGCGGCCTCTCTCAGCGCCTCCCTGCGGTTCGCCGGATCCATCTGATACGTTTTCCGATTGCCGAACTTCGGTGCGCTCTCGGCAGCATCGCGGAAAGGTCCGAAAAATGCCGACGCATATTTAACGGCATAAGACATAATCGGAATATTGACAAATCCCGCCTCATCAAGTGCATGGCGGATCGCCGTCACGAATCCGTCCATCATATTTGAGGGAGCGATAATATCGGCACCGGCTTCGGCCTGGGAAACTGCCGTCTTGGCAAGATATTCCAGACTTTGATCATTGTCGACATCTCCGTCACGAATAATGCCGCAATGCCCGTGATCCGTATATTCGCACATGCATGTATCGGCTATGACAACGAGTTCCGGGTAACTTTTCTTAGTCTGGCGGATCGCTTCCTGGACAATCCCGTGTTCATCATAGGCCCCGGAGCCGACGGCATCTTTTTCTTTCGGAATACCGAAAAAAATCACCGAAGGGATGCCGAGCCCGGCTACTTCCGCCAGTTCGTCATCGAGCCGGTCCAAAGAATATTGATAAACATTGGGCATGGAGGGAATTTCTTTTTTTATGCCTGTTCCTTCGGCCGTTACGAAAATCGGATAAATAAAATCAGATGGTCTGAGAAATGTTTCACGAACCATTTTCCTTAAAGTATCTGTCCGGCGAAGCCGGCGGTGGCGATCAAAATTTAATGAATTCATCTTTTCATGCCTTCCTTTTTCTTATAATAGTCGGCTAATGCATCGATCATATCAGGCGCGGTAAATTTTTCGGGAACAACATCGGGCGGATAGCCCAGCGATTCCAGTGCCCGTGCCGTTGCGGCCCCGATTGCCGCAACCGTACAGGATTCCAGCACTTTGCGCCACAAAGGCTCATCCAGCAATTCAGTGAAAAAACGGACGGCCGAGGGGCTTGCAAAGGTGACCGCATCAACGCCGGGCGCTGCTACCGTATCCGCGAGGCGCTTCCCGGAAGAGACATCCGGCACGGTCTCGTACAGGACCTGGCCCGTTACCGCGATGCCGGAATTCCTCAGTTCGGCAAACCACGATGTATCCGCCATTGAACCGAGCGGAACGGCGATTCGCGCCGCCTTGAGCCGGCCGTTTCTAAAAGCGTCGGCCACGCCGCGCACGGTAAAGCGCTCGGGAACGAAGTCCGCCTTTAATCCCCGGGTTTCTAATGCCCGGCCGGTTTTCTTTCCGACAGCAGCCAGCCTGACTCCCTTTAATCGGCCCGGATCATCCAGCGTGTCCATGAAAAAATCAAGCGCATTTTTACTCGTCAGAACGATCCAGTCGGCCATCCGGACCGAGTCGAGCCAGACGCGCCTATCCTCTTCAGTGAGCTCGGCTTTCCGATAGCTGATGACCGGAACGACAACTGGTTCGCCTCCGAAACGGCGGATCCGCGCGCACATCGAAGCTGACTGATGCACCGCTCTCGTGACCAGCACACGTCTGCCCTGAAGCTGCGATTCCATCGCTCTTTTCCCCCAATCTCCCGCGGGCTCAGCCGCGGAATTCAGCCAGAATTTCTCCCGCTCCGCGCGAAAGCAGTTCGCTCGCGGCCTGAATGCCGATAACATCCGGGTCGGCGCCTTCCGACCGCGTTTTCAGAACTCTTGACCCATCCGGAGAAGCAACCAGTCCGGTCAGTGTAAGCCCTTTATTCCCCTTGCGCTCGCAGAAGGCGGCGATCGGCACCTGGCAGTCGCCGTTCAGTTTTTTTAGAAAAGCACGTTCAGCCCGGACGGTGACGGCTGTCGTCTCGTCGTTAATTTCTTTCAGAAGAGCCTTTAGTTCCGCATCTTCCGATCGGCATTCGACTGCGAGCGCGCCCTGGCCGACCGCCGGCAATGAAATCTCAAAAGGAAGATACTCGGCCGTTTGCAATTTAGGAGATTCCATCCGTTTCATTCCTGCCGCAGCAAGAACAATCGCATCAAATTCTCCTTTTTTCAGTTTGGCCAGCCTTGTATCGACGTTGCCGCGCACCGGCCGCACCTGCAGGTCGGGACGATAATGAAGGAGCTGAGCCGCCCGGCGGAGACTGCTCGTCCCGACAACGGCGCCCTGGGCCAGTCCTTCAAGAGACGCACCGTTTGCCGAAAAAAGCACGTCATGAGCATCCTCGCGTACCGGAACCGAAGCAATTTCAAGGCCGTCCGGCAGTTGCGCCGGCATATCCTTCATGCTGTGGACGGCAAAATCAATCGTGCCGTCAAGCAGTGCCTGCTCGATTTCCTTGACAAACAGCCCCTTGCCGCCGACCTTCGACAGGGTGACATGCAATACTTGATCGCCCTTCGTCTCCAGATGTCTGATCTGAAAAGTCAAATCGGCAAAACGGTCCGACAGCTTCTCGATCACATAGCGGCTCTGAATGAGGGCCAGTCTGCTTTTTCTTGATCCGACCAGAATTGTTCTCATTGCCATTCCCCATTTCTCTCTCCAGAAAATAAGCAGACAGGATACCATTTTTCTCTGCTGCAAACCGGAAACTGCAGATCCGGCAATATAGCGCCACCCGCCGAAGAGCGGACAGCGCAATGAAACCGGAAGCAGCGCCGGTGCTGCTTCCGGTTTTTCATGTGTGTGTTTCAACCATCTGCTGCTCTTTTTTGGGCACAGATACAGTGAAGGGTGTCCTTTCCTGCTGACCGCTCACTTCATCGGCAATATTAAAAATGTCAATGAAAAGGTCCATCGCTTCCTTGCTGTTTTTATCTCCGGCAATTTCCTTGACTTTATTAATCGGATCGCGAAGCAGCTGATTGATAATGCTTTTCGCGTGTTTGCTGATTACTTTGCGCTCATGCTGCGTCATCTCGGGCAGCTTGTTTTCTATGCTCTTCATCGTTTCCGAGTGGATGGAAAGCGCCTTGTTCCGAAGAGCTGTAATCACGGGAACAACTCCCAGCGTCCGCAGCCAGCCGGCGAACTTGTCCAGCTGTTCGTCAATCATCGGATCAATCAGCAAGGCGGCTTTTTCCCGCTCTTTTAGATTTGACGCCACGATATTCTCGAGATCGTCAATGTCATAGAGATAGACACCGTCGAGCCGGGCGACATCCGGATCGATATTGCGCGGAACTGCAATATCAACTATGACAATCGGTTTTTCTCCGCGTCTGGCAACGGCATCCGCGACATCACGCTGCGACAAAAGAAAGTCGGGTGCAGATGTCGTGGTAATCAGAATGTCCGCCTGATCCAGACAGCGGCTGAGCGATTCGAAGGGGACCGCCCGACCGCCGAATTGATCCGCCAGCCGGACTGCCTTCTCCGCCGTCCGGTTCGCAATCATGATCTGCGAAGTGCCGCCGGTCAGATATTTCAATGCCAGTTGGCTCATTTCACCGGCCCCGACTAACAGTATCCGCTTATCATCCAGCGGTCCGAACGTATCCTTGATCAGTTCTACGGCCGCATAGCTCACAGAGACAGGATGATCGTTGATCTGCGACTCAGCCTGGGCATGTTTTGCAACCGTTACGGCTTCTTTAAATAATTCATTAAAAAAGGTCCCCGTCGTTCCGGCCTTCTGCGCCGTAAGAAAACTGTCCCTCACCTGTCCCAGAATCTGCGTTTCGCCGAGCACCATAGAGTCCAGTCCGCACGCGACCCGGAACAAATGGTTTACGGCCTCTCGATCTTCCTTAACAAACAGAAACGGCAAAATATCTTCACGGGAAATATGAAAACAGTCCGCAAAGAATTGCTGCGTATAATGACGGCCGGTATGCAGCTGATCGCTGACTACATAAAATTCCGTCCGGTTGCAAGTTGAAACGATCACATCTTCAAAAATGCTTTTTGTATGCCTCAGTTTTGTCAGAGTTTTTTCAAGATCCGAAGCCGTCAGTGCCAGCTTTTCCCTGACGTTGACCGGAGCACGGTGATGATTCACCCCAACTGCCAGAATATGCATCAAGCTCCCCCCGCTGTCCTTTACTTCCTGATGATGCGGTGAAACATCCGGTTGAGATTGTTATACGACTTATCTTACCTTAAGATAGCAGTTCATTACTGTAAAATCAAAGATCAGCGCTTACATCCTTCCATTTTACCGCATTTTTCACAAAAAGTTCAAATAGAGACGATATGTTCGGCAACAACACCCGATAAACAGAATCATTCATTTGAGAAACGGCTCCAGTGCACGCCATGCATCGTCTTTTCCCGCACCGGTCACAGATGAAAAAAGAAGCAGAGGCTCGTCAGTTCCAAGGCCCAGATCATCAATGATCAGCTGCTTTTGCTGCCGATGCCGGTTTTTCGATACTTTATCCGCTTTTGTCGCGACCGTGACGATCGGGCGGCCGAAATAACTGAGATAATCATGCATCTGTCTGTCTTCTTTGGAGGGCGGATGGCGCAGGTCGACAAGGTGAACGACCGCACTCAGTTCGTTTCGCTGTGAAAAATACGCCTCAAGCATCTTCCCCCAGGCTTCTTTTTCCTTTTTTGACACTTTTGCATAACCGTATCCCGGCACATCGACAAAATAAAAAGAGCCGTTTATTTTAAAATAATTCAGTTTCTGTGTTTTCCCCGGCTTCTCAGAAATTCTGACCAAGTTGCGCCGGCCGAGCATTTTGTTGATAAAAGAAGATTTGCCGACATTTGAACGGCCTGCCAGTGCAATTTCCGGCAGTCCGTCCTTCGGATACTGTGCCGGTCCGACCGCACTGATCACGTATTCTGCCTGTCCGATTTTCAAAGATCATTTCTCCTTCCGCCGGTCTCCCCTTTTTAAAAAATATTAAAATTTGGGCGAAGCCCGGTCTCAGTCGGCCGAATCACTTATTTGCGCCGATCTCTTTTTTATATTAGCAAACCCGGCTTTGCCAAACCTTTAGTTCCGACAGAGCCTTTGCTGCGGGGTCCGGACGGCCCCATGGCGAACGGACCGCGGGATGCGGTGCTTCCGTTCGGCCGCTTATCCCAATAATCCGGTTGATGCTTTCTTCACCGTACCAAAAAGGGCGATGAGCAGCAGTCATCGCCCTTTTATCGGAAACAGATTGCTCGCGTCCGATATCCTTTTGCTCATGCAATCATTTTATCGCAAGTGATTTCAGCTGTCTATGAAGCGGGAGAAATGTCCGGTATTAATTTTGATTATCCGCAAAGCCGTCAACTGTCTTTCCGGACTCTTGAAGAGACGGATCGTGCCGAAAGCGAACGGTCAAGCAGCTGTGTCGAAAAGGAAGCATCCTCCTGTCCGTCCCCCGAACTCTCCCGAGGAAGCAGGGCCAGTTCAAGCACTTCCCGCAATGTATCGACAGGGATTACTTCGACTTTATCATCATGTTTCAGCGACTCCTGCATATTTTCTCTCGGAATGATGACGCGTCTTGCGCCCGCTTCGGCAGCCGCCTCGACTTTGGCCGTCACCCCGCCGACAGGTTTCACCTGTCCGTGAAGTCCCAGTTCGCCCGTCATCGCTGTTCGGGAATCCACCTTGCGCCGAAGAATAGCCGAGCAGACGGCCACCGCCATCGAAATGCCTGCGGACGGACCGTCGACCAGCGCTCCGCCGGGAAAATTGACATGAATGTGATATTTATAGGCCGAGAACCCCATTCTGTTTAAAACCGTCAGCACATTTTCAACAGACCCGCGCGCCATGCTTTTTCGTGTAACGGACCGTCCCGATGAACCCATTGTCTCCTCCTCGGCAATTCCTGTAATAGTCAGATTGCCGCCGTGGCGGCTCTTCACGGCAGCCGCCTCAACTTCAAGAAGCACGCCGCGCCCGGGACCGTACACCGCAAGACCGTTGACCAAGCCGATCTGAGGTTTCGTCTGAACCTTGTGATTCGGTTTCGGCACCATCCGGCTGGCATTGATCACCCATTCGATTTCGGCCAGACCGATTCTTTGCGCCTTTTTATTATGAGCGGTCGCCATTCCGGCTGCGATCTGCATCATATTGACGGCTTCACGTCCGTTTTTCGCGTACTCCGCTATTTTTTCAAGGCAAACCTGCGGCACCTCCAGATTGAGTTTGTCCGCCGCACGTTTGGCAATCAGCTGAATATCCGAATGGCTCAGTTCATTAAAGAAAATCTCGAGGCAGCGCGAACGAATGGCCGGCGGAATCTCTTCCGGACGGCGAGTGGTCGCTCCGACGAGCCGAAAATCGGCGGGAAGCCCCTTTTGAAAAATTTCATGGATGTAGGCCGGAATCTGACGGTTTTCTTCGCTATAATAAGCGCTCTCAAGAAATACTTTGCGATCTTCCAGTACTTTCAGCAGTTTGTTGAGCTGAATCGGATGAAGTTCTCCGATCTCGTCGATAAAAAGGATGCCGCCGTGGGCATGGGTGACCGCTCCTTCCTTCGGCTGCGGAATACCCGCCTGCCCCATCGCCCCTGCGCCTTGATAAATCGGGTCATGCACGGAACCGATCAGCGGATCGGCAATGCCCCGTTCATCGAATCTGGCCGTTGCGCCGTCCAGTTCGACAAAAGGCGCCGAGCTCTTAAAAGGGGAATCCGGATTCCGTTTCGCTTCTTCGAGAACAAGGCGCGCGGCAGCTGTCTTGCCGATCCCGGGCGGCCCGTAAATGATCACATGCTGGGGATTCGCACCGCAAAGGGCTGCCCTCAGCCCCTGAATTCCGTCCCTCTGCCCGATCACGTCCTCCATCGTTCTCGGCCGTATACGTTCAGACAGCGGTTCGGACAATGACAGACTGTTCATTTTTCTAAGTTGTTCCAACTCTTTTTTGGATTCTCTATCAATGGAAATTCTTTGTACACGCTGATTGTGCAGTAAATTCCAAAAATAAATGCCAATAATGGCTCCGAAAAAAATTTGAGTAAAGATCAGCAAAACCATCCAATTCATTTGTTTACCAGCCTCCCGGCAGGAGAGCGCTGTCCGGCCGCTCGCCGGTCGACAGCCGTTCCCGCTTCTTTTATAGCCCAGTATTTCCAAGCCCGGCGGGTGATAAACAAAAGTAAACAATAAAAACGGGACGTTTTCCCGGCTTTCGGAAAACGTCCCGTTAAACTTTCGCTTTTGTCAGACGTTCAGGCACTTTCTTTCGGCGATTCGATGTTTCTGGCAACGGTCGAACCGTCACTTAAAAGCAGAGTCGGCCGTTCTTTGCCGTCGACAGTCGCTTTCGTGATGACACATTTTTCAATGTCATCACGGGAAGGCAGCTCGTACATGACGTCCAGCATCATGCTTTCAATAATCGACCGCAGGCCGCGGGCCCCCGTCTTGCGCTCAATAGCCAGTTTGGCAATGGCCCGCAGTGCATCGTCTGTAAATTCGAGTTCAACATCGTCGAGCTCAAGCAGTTTTTTATATTGTTTAACCAGCGCGTTTTTCGGCTTGGTTAAAATATCGACCAGCGCATCTTCATCGAGCTGATTCAGCGTCGAAATAACCGGCAGACGGCCGATAAACTCAGGAATTAAGCCGAACTTCAGCAGATCTTCCGGCAGCACATGTTTCAGGGCATCGTCGTGCTCCATTTCCTGATTCTTCGCGCCGGTCCCGAAACCGATCACTTTCTTGCCCAGACGGCGTTTGATGATCTGCTCGATACCGTCAAAGGCACCGCCGCAAATGAACAGAATATTGGTGGTATCGATCTGAATAAATTCCTGATGCGGGTGTTTCCGCCCGCCCTGCGGCGGAACACTGGCCACCGTTCCTTCAAGAATTTTAAGCAGGGCCTGCTGAACGCCCTCGCCGGATACATCTCTGGTAATTGATGGATTTTCCGATTTTCTGGCGATCTTATCTATTTCATCGATGTAGATGATGCCCTTTTCCGCTTTTTCAACATCATAATCTGCCGCCTGGATCAGTTTCAGCAGAATATTCTCGACGTCTTCGCCTACATAGCCTGCCTCCGTCAGCGAGGTGGCATCGGCAATCGCAAATGGCACATTGAGAATGCGCGCAAGCGTCTGGGCCAGCAGCGTTTTCCCGCTTCCTGTCGGGCCGATCATCATGATGTTGCTTTTAGAGAGCTCGACATCGTCCGGTTTTTGCTTTGAATTAATTCTTTTATAGTGATTATAAACAGCTACAGACAAATTCTTTTTGGCATCATTCTGCCCAATGACATAATCTTCCAGAATGGCGTAAATTTCCTGCGGCTTTGGAATATCCTTAAATTCAACTTCCTCATCTGTCCCCAGTTCTTCTTCTACAATTTCCGTACACAGCTCAATACATTCGTCGCAAATGTAGACGCCCGGTCCGGCAACAAGCTTGCGGACCTGATCCTGAGTTTTCCCGCAAAAAGAACATTTCAGCTGTCCTTTTTCCTCGTTAAATTTGAACATGTTTTCACCCCTATTCATTCTATCTTTCATCGAAACCCCAGGCAAGAGCGAAGCACCCGGTCGAGTGTAAATTATTCACCCGAAAGAGACTAACCGTCTCATGAATGACTCCCTCTTCGCGCCATGAACCGGCAGACATCTCCGGGCCCTTCCGATGAACGGATAGGCAGTCGGATAATGCCGTCCGCTCCATTTTGTTTATCGTCATTCTGCCGTCCCGGCCGCCGCATTCGGTTTCCGAGAATGCTTCTGCCTGCCGGTCAGCAATTGCGTGCCCTGATATGAAACAGGAGGCGGCCGAACCTTTCTTCAAAGTCCGGCAGACACTCCGCGTTTCCGGTCTTCAGCCCGCCGATCGGCGGGCCTTCCATTGCAATTTCTTATGTAGGCATTGTAACATAAAAAAGCTCTCCCGATAAACTATATGCCCTTTCCAACAATTACGCGCCATCTGCGGAAATGATCCCGGATGACGGACGGAGCGTGGGTATTAATGATGAGTGGACAGACCCGTGATTTTGCCTGTCCACTCATCTTATGATTATTTATCTTCAGTATGCCTGATTTATTCTTTTTTCTCTGCTTCCGTTTTGTCGCTTTCTTCTGCCGCTTTCGAACGGCTGTTTTCAACAAGAAAATCAACGGTTTTCCGGAGCCGGACATCGTCCTTGATCACGTTTCCATTGCCGAAAACCGATTTCAGCTGATCGACGCTTAATTTGTACGTTTCGGCTGTTTTTTTCAGTTCTTCTTCTACTTCTTCATCCGTCGGCTCGATTTTTTCAGCATCGGCAATCGCCTCAAGCGTCAGGTTGGCGCGCACACGTTTTTCCGCGTCGTCTTTCATCTGATCGCGGAGCGCGTCTTTGTCCTGCCCTGAGAAGCCGGTATACATATCCATCGTCATACCCTGTGCTTTCAGGCGCTGCTCAAATTCACTGAGCATGTGGTCCTGTTCGCTGGAAATCATCACTTCGGGAACATTAATTTCCGCATTGTCGGCCGCCTGGGTTACGACACTGTCGCGCTTGCTGCTTGCCGCGTCCGCTTCTTTGTGTTCTTTCAGATGCTTCTTGATCTTTTCCTTCAATGCATCAAAGGTCTCAACATCATCGTCGACATCCTTGGCAAATTCATCATCCAGCTCAGGCAGCTGCTTTGATTTGATTTCGTGAACCTTAATTTTAAAAGTGGCTTCCTTGCCCTTCAATTCTTCAGCATGATATTCCTCGGGAAAGGTCACAACGACATCCTTTTCAGCGCCTGCTTTCAGGCCGACCAGCTGATCTTCAAAGCCTGGGATAAACGAACCTGAACCGATCTCCAAAGAGTAGTTCTCGGCTTTTCCGCCTTCAAAAGGCTGGCCGTCTACATATCCGTCAAAGTCAATGACAACCGTATCCCCCTGCTCGACTTCGCCGTCTTCCTTGACAACAAGTTCGGCATAACGTTCCTGCAGATGTTTGATCTCGTGATCCACGTCTTCATCTGTAACTTCCGTATCTTTTTCTTCGACTTCAAGCCCTTTATAATTGCCGAGCTTGACTTCCGGCTTTACCGTCACATCTGCCTTAAGGACGAGTTTCTTTCCTTTGCCGACCTCTTCCACATCGACCTGCGGTTTATCCACCGGTTCAATGCCCGTCTGATCAATTGCCGCGGAATAAGCATCCGGCAAAATAAAATTAATCGCCTCTTCATACAGCGCCTCAGCACCGAAGCGCTGTTCAAACAGCATCCGCGGCACACGGCCCTTGCGGAACCCGGGCACATTCACTTTTTTAACGACTTTTTTAAAAGCCTTGTCAAGCGCCTGGTTAAAGCTGTCGGCATCCACTTCAAAGGTCAGTGTACCCGTATTGCCCTCTTTTTTTTCCCATTTTGCTTCTACAGTCATTTATTCTTACCTCCAACATCTATCTTCATACTTTTTGCAACACGGCTTTTATCCGGTCTGCTGTGCAGCTTTCGCGCACCCATCCCTGCCCGCGGGCAGGGAATGCCCGTCAGCCTTTTTCTTGTAAAACAATGACAACCCTCATATTATAACATAAGAGTCATTCATGAAAAACGTATTGAATCAAATTATTATGGGTTTTCCCATGTTTCCCCATTTTCGATTTCTCTGACGGTCCTGCTGGCAGCCTGAAATTCTTCTTCTGAAACATCAAACAGATCAAGAATCCGGCCCTTTTCCCATTCTCCGTCGCCGGCCATGGCGGCACGGGCGGAAAAAACGGCGGCCCATACCTTGGCGGATGGAGGATTAAGCGGCTTCGGATAAGCGTTCATTGTGAAGAAACGTCCGACATCCTTGGCCAGATCCGCCAGGGTCGGGTTTTCGGAACTGAGTACGTCCTCGATCCGACTTTCAATCTGATCGGCGAATGTCTTATAAAGAAACTGGCCGTCGAATGTCACCTGGTAGACTTCTCCGAATTTGCTGACCTGAACACGGTCTGCCAGGCGGTTTTCTTTAATGACGCACATCAGCATCGTTTTAACTTCCGGATTTTGCTTTTCATCAAGCAGAAACCGCTTCATCTGCGGTAAATAACGATTGTCCAGCCGGCCGGCCAGTTTTCTGATCAGAAGCATCTGGGTTTTCGGATCGGCCTGTTCGATTGCCGGCCAGTCGATCGGTTCCGCCGGATGATGTTTCTCCGGGATCCCGCCCCTGCCCGGCCGGCGTTCCCCTTCGCCCGCATCCGTTTCGGCGGCCTGTTTCGGCTCGGTGATGCGAACTTCGCAAAAGTGCCTCATCTGGCTGAGAAATTCTCTCGTATCCGCAGCGAGATCTTTCCGCCTGTCCATTTGGCTGATTTTGTCGAGTGCGCCCCGGTAGTCTTTTTTTTCGATCAATATGGTCAAATACAGACGGAACACATCGTCATAGTGAGGGGCGCCTGCCTCCAGCAGCTGAGTCACAGCTTCTTCGGCCTGACGATAATCGCCCAGTTCAACCGAACAGATCGCCCAGCCGTACAGGCCTTTCAGATTGCCGGCATCCAGTTCCAGCAGTTTGCCAAACAGGGGACGGGCCTCGCCATAATGTTTTTCATCGACCAATGACATCGCCTTATTCAGAAGTCTGCTCTCCAGATCCGGAAGCATGACTACCTTCCCTCTTCGGCGAACCGGTTTTTCGTTTCTCTTCATTTCTCCCCGTCCCGTTCCGTTGGTCTTTGCTCTTAGAATATCAGTTTCCTCCCGGCTTAGCAACGATAAGCGAACATAGGCACAGGCCGGCCCCGCAGTCCGCACGCGCCGGGCTGTCTATAAGCTTTTTGCGGAACAGCCCGGCCTCTCTTTTTTGTCGGATCTGTTTGTTAATAGGCGCAACGGAGCGAACAGAGCCATCGATCCAGCACCAATCCAGCATTCACCGAATAACGGCCTGCGCCGAACCGGCTTCCTTACCGATAGGCCTTTAGGCTTCATCAAAAGAAAACGCCCACTCTCCGCGGCGGAAAACCGCTGTTTTCGTGCCGTCTTTTTTCACACCGTCGATGTCCAGTCCGGCCGATCCGACCATAAAATCTTCATGTACGATGCTGTCGTTGACGCCGGCGTGATCCAGCTGCGCGCCGTCCATCTTACTTCCGCCTTCAATGCAGGAAGCGTATGCCTTTCCAAGTGCCAGATGGCAGGAAGCATTTTCGTCGAACAGGGTATTGTAAAAAACAAGGCCGGATGCGGATACCGGCGACCGATGGGGCACGAGGGCTACTTCGCCGAGCCGCCGCGCCCCGGCATCGGATTCCAGAAGATGCCTCAGCGCTTCTTCCCCTTTTTCAGCTTTAAAAGCAACGGCTTTTCCATCTTTGAACGTCAGCGAAAAATGATCAATGATCTGGCCGTCATAATTTAAGGGCATTGTCGCGGCAACCGTGCCGTTCACGCCTCTTTTATGCGGCATTGTGAACACTTCCTCCGTCGGAATGTTTGCGTTGAACTCCACGCCCGTTTCGGCCGGGCTCGAACCGCCGTTCCAAATATGCCCTTCAGGCAGATCAATGGTCAGATCCGTGCCCTCCGCTCTGTAAATAAGCTGTTTAAACTGCTGCCGGTTTAAAAAATCCCGGACAGCGTGCAGCGCTTTATTATGCTCTTTCCATGCGGCTTCCGGATCGTCACGGCCTGTGACGCGGCTGATGCGCAGAATTTCCTCCATTAATCGTTCCTGCGCCTCCGCGGCAGGTTTTCCCGGAAACACTTTTTTCGACCAGGCAACCGTCGGGTAAGCAATGAGCGACCATTGTATTTTGTCTTTCATCAGAAATTCCCGATACCGAGAAAGCCCTTGTCCCGCCGCCTTCATATACGCGGCCGACCGGGTTCCGTCCACATCTTTCAGCAGATCCGGATTCGGTCCGTAAATATTCAGAACGGCATAGTTGTCCTGTACTGATTCGTTGCGCACAGCAAATTTCCACGACGGGATATGCTCCAGTGCGTCAAGCGGCGCGTACCGGAAGCGAAGAAGCGAGGTCGCATCGTCCGTCCAGTCGACAAAAACGTCCCTGGCACCCGCTTTATAAGCCGCTTCCGCTACAAGATCGGCGAATCGGGAAGCCTCGACCGGTGCGGTTAGCAAAAGCCCCTGCCCTTTCTGCAGATTCACGCCTGTTTTGATCGCCAGTTCAGCAAATCTTTTGAGCCCTTCCTCAAATTTTTTCATTATATTTCCCTCCGATATAAAAATGACGTTCGATCAGTTTGGAACCAAAACAAAAGATCTTTCGCCGCAGCTGCGCGGCCGATGCAACGCCTTAAGCCGCTGTGCCCGTGCAGCATGCCTCACGGATCATGTGAAATGACTGCCTCGTGAAAAAGCCCGGTGCCCATCGATGCAGCGTCCTGATCTCATGATTTTCTCTTTGTCCTTTTCATCACGGACCCATCTGATCGTTTCATTATACTCGTCTCACCGATTGCTGAAAAACTCCGTCAGCCGTTTCAAAAAGCAAAAGGGAACATATGTTTTATTTTCCAGTAATAAAGAAACGTATGTTCGTGTATAATAAAATTGGACTTAGAAATGGGGGACATCAATGGAGCGGATCATTTTTCTCATCGACATGCAGACCTTTTATGCTTCATGCGAAAAGGCCGACCACCCGGAGTTCAGAGACAAACCGCTGATCGTAGCCGGCGATCCGAAGCGAAGAAGCGGCATCGTGCTCGCGGCCTGTCCGCTGGCCAGGGAATTCGGCGTCACGACGGCGGAGCCGCTTGGCCAGGCGCTGAAAAAGTGCCCGCACGCCGTTATCCGGCGGCCGCGAATGCAGCATTATATAGACGTCTCCGTTCGAGTGACCCGCCTTCTGAAGCAATTCACGGATCTCGTCGAACCTTATTCTATCGACGAACAGTTTGTCGATATGACAGGCAGCCTGCATTTCTACAAATCCCCGCTTGCGATGGCCGAACAGATTCAGCGGTCGATAGCAAAAGAAACAGGTGTGCGTGCCAGAATCGGTATCGGCCCTAATAAAGTCCTGGCGAAAATGGCCTGCGATCATTTCGGAAAGCATAACAAGGCCGGTATCTTTGAACTCAATCGCAGCAACATCGAGCACTGTCTCTGGCCGCTGCCGATCGGTGAATTGTTCGGTGTCGGTCATCGCATGGAACAGCACTTGCTCGGTATGGGCATCCGCAGGATCAGCCATCTGGCCAACTTTCCGATCGGCCTTCTGCGAAAAAAATGGGGCGTGAACGGCGAGCTGCTTTGGATGACCGCCCGCGGCATCGACACCTCCCCGGTCTCTCCAGGAACATTCGGCGAACAAAAAGAGATCGGCCACCATATGACTTTGCCGTATGATTATGCAAATATTAAAGACATCCGTGTCATTCTGCTGGAACTCAGCGAGGAAGTCGCCTACCGGGCGCGGGCAAGAAAGTACAGAGGCCGCGTCGTTTCCGTCGCTGTATCCGGCGTTTTTGAACGGCACAGCGGTTTCCATCGGCAAATCAGGCTGCCCTTTGCGACTCATTTCGGCATGGACATTTACCGGGCGGCCGACCGCCTGTTCACCGAAAGCTGGGACAGGCAGCCGGTGCGCGGCGCCGCCGTAACTCTTTCCGATCTGCAGCCCGCAGGCAGCTATCAGCTTGACCTGTTCGCGTGTCTTGAGAAAAAAGAGAGACTCAGTGCCGCCGTCGATGCCATTTATCGAAAATACGGAAAAACGGCCATTTTCCGGGGACCCTCATTGATGCCGGCCAGTCAGCTCCGGGCACGCGCAGACAAAATAGGCGGCCACTACAAATGATGAAAGCCGGCCGAACCGTATCGGAAATGCAAACCGTTCCTTTTTCAAATGGAATACAACACACACGGAACTCCATTCAGACAGCACGCACTTCTCCGGACCGTTTCTAAAAAAAGCTCCGTCTGTCTTCTGCGGGCACGGACAGACGGAGCTTTTCTCTTCATGTTTACAGCGAAGCGCGGAGAATATCCAGCGTATCTTCTTTATTCAGTTTTTTGAACTGGCCGAATTCACCTCTTGCCATCGCACGTTCGGCGATCAGATCCACTTTGCTGCCGTCGATTGAATAGTCGGCGAGACGGCTCGGCGCGCCGATGCCTGTCCAGAATGCTCGCAGCGCTTCAATCCCGGCAAGAGCTATTTCACGATCCGTTTTCCCCTGCGGGTCGACATGGAAGACGCGCTCGGCAAGCTGCTTGAAGCGGCCGACATTAACATCCAGATTGTGCTTCATCCAGTTCGGGAAGATAATGGCCAGCCCGCCGCCATGGGGAATGTCATAGACAGCGGAAACGGCATGTTCGATATTGTGCGACGCCCAGTCGCCGGCAAATCCCATCGATACCATGCCGTTCAGCGCCATCGTCCCGCAGTAAAGAATCGTCTCGCGAAGCTGATAATTTTCAAGATCGTTTACGAGCTTCGGTGCCGTCTCAATCACCGTCTGCAGAATGGATTCGCACAGGCGGTCCTGCAGCGGCGTATGCGTCGTCTGATGAAAATAGTGTTCAAAAACATGTGCCATCATATCGACCATGCCGTAAATTGTCTGATTTTTCGGCACGGAAAACGTGAAGGTCGGGTCGAGAATGGAGAAAGACGGATAAGAATAAGCAGAGCTCCACCCATATTTTTCATGAGTGTCCCAGTTGGTGATCACCGAATTGGGATTCATCTCGGAACCGGTTGCCGCCAACGTCAGCACTGTTCCAAACGGAAGGGCATCATGCACCGTTTTTTTACGCGTTACAAATTCCCACGGATCGCCGTCGAACTTCGTGCCCGCAGCAATCGCCTTCGTACAGTCGATGACGCTCCCGCCGCCGACTGCCAGCAAAAACTGGATATCCTTTGTCAGACAGATATCGATTCCTCTTTTTACAGTTGTCAGCCGCGGATTCGGTTCAACGCCCGCCAGTTCGGACACTTCGGCATGAAGCCCGTCAAGAATCTGTTTCACCTGATCATAAAGGCCCGTCCGTTTGATGCTGCCGCCGCCATAAACAAGCAGCACTCTTTTGCCGTATTTCGGAATCTCCGTTTTCAGCTGTTCGAGCTGTCCCCTGCCGAAAATCAGCTTCGTCGGATTGTAATAAACAAAATGATCCATAGTCCATCGCCTCGCTCATAAAGTTTAGAAAATTTTTTCAGGAAAAGGGTCCGGAACAAAACGGTCCTGTCCCATTTATTATAATATACTTGAATTTTTTCGGTGCATCTTTCAGGAACCCGCCGCCGAAATTAACCGTCATGACGGCTGCTCAGTCCGGAAAATCATTGCGGATTTCCGGTGCTGTTTTTCCTTTACAGCGATGCATTTCAGGAGTACGATAGCTTCGTGAAAATAAATGATTCACTGAATTCTGCGGGAAAGGGAGAAAAAGACGACTCTGGAATGCTTTCCTGCGGCCTTTTTATCGCCGGACATTTCGTATACTTTATCGTGGATGAACGATCACATTGCAGTCTTGAAAGGAGCTCGGAATATGAATGTCGCTTTTTTCATCACGCCAAAAAGTGAATGCAAGTATGTATATGATTATTGGACCATGAGACAGGCTATGGAAAAAATGGAGCATTACCGCTACACATCCGTCCCGATTTTGAACAAAAAAGGACATTACGTCGGTACGCTGACCGAAGGCGATCTCCTGTGGAAGCTGAAAAACAGCGGTGACCTTGATTTCAGGCATACCGAATCCGTTATGCTGAAAGACGTCCCATTATATACCGATGTAAAAACTATATCTGTGGACGGCGAAATGGAGAATATGATCGATACGTCCCTTTCCCAGAATTTCGTTCCCGTTGTGGACGATTTCGGAATATTCATCGGGATTATCAAGAGAAGAGATATTATCGCCTATTTGTCGCGGATAATAAAAAACAGGAACGATTCAGGCGCAACAGTCTAAAAACAGTAGCTGAATGACTTTAAAAACAGCCGGCGGCTGATCATCTCCCGGAGTTTGAGGAGATGATCAGTTTTTTTCGCCGCTTTTACAGGCTATTTTTATCATTTTTTGCGTGCATTTATTATAATGAATGCGTGATCAAAAAATCAGCATTGGATGTGTGCCCATTGCCCTTTTCAAGTTATCGATTCATTCAGAACGGACTTTCACTGCTCCTCGCTTTGTTTCTGATTTGTCTTTCCGTTCAGCTGACCCTTCTGTTCAAACCGCTTTACTATTTCGACATTCAATACTTAAATATCCCCGTACAGTCGCATCTCAGCCGGGTAAGAATCGTTGAAAACTATAATTATATGATCGATTATCTGCTGAACCCGATGCCTCAGACTTTCCATCTGCCGTCACTCTCCTACTCGCAGCACGGGCGTATTCATTTTGAGGATGTAAAAAGAATTTTTACAGGGATCGATATTCTTCTGCTCGTTACAGGCATTGCCGGAGCCGCCGGCTTTTATTCCAACATTAGAAATAAAGACTTTCACTTTTTAAAAACGACAGCGGTTGCCCTGATCCTTTTTACGATCGTTCCGCTGACCGCTTTTTTCCTTGATTTCAACGATTCATTTATCCTCTTTCACAAACTGTTTTTCAGAAATAACTACTGGATTTTTAACGCGGCGACGGATCCGGTAATCACCATTCTGCCTGAATCCTTTTTCTTCCACGCAGCTATGATGGTTCTCGGGTTGATTCTCGCTGCCGTCCTTCTGCTCATGATCGCCTATAAAACACTGACCCGGAAAACACGCGGGTGATCGATGCTGCAGCGTACAGTACCCGCCGATCCGCGGCAGAATCATCGTTTCAAAAAAAAAAGAGCCCCAGGCGAGGGCTAAAAAAAGAGGCTTAAAATAAAAAGAGACATGATTTGCCTTATCAGGCTCTTTTAGCATAATCCGCTTTTCTTAAAAAATACTTAAAAAAAAGCAGCAAAAAAAGAGAAAGAGCGTTCAAATTTCTCAGAAATAAGAGGGGCGGCCGGACCTCCCGATGTTCGGACGGCGAATGGAAAAACATCTTGACGCTCCGAACCTTAAGCAAGCTTTTTTTAAAGAACACATTTCTTCCTGGGTGAATACCCTGTTCATGACAAAGGAGGAATGTGAAGATGAATGAAGAAGCCGGACAGTTTTATGATTATCGGGATGTAAACAGCAATTTGACCGGCAATTATCCGACAAACTATCCGATGGGAGAAAACACGGGCCATCATCATCCTCATGACCACAAACAGATAAAAGATTTGTGCGAAAAACACATTAATTATTATGTTATGGGCCATTTAAAAGACGGAAGAGTGATCGAAGGAATCATCCTCAGCGTCGATCATGAAGCAGTAACCATCCTGGTTGCCGAAAAAGACAATCACAAAAGGGAAGAGGAGGATACCAGACAGTTCGGGCGCTTTCCCGGATTCGCCCGTTTTTCTCCCTTTCGCGTTCCCTTTCCCCTTTTCGGGTTTCCATTCATTACACCTTTTTGGTTCCCGTTTTGGGTCTGAAAGAATTTATATTTGCCCGGAAAACCCGGGCTTTTTTTGTTATATTACACTTTCTGTACAGGCTTTCCGGGGATGTTCAGCAACCATGCGGCGGGATCATTGTATCCTTTCTCCGAAGGATGAGGCCGGGGCGGTTTGTCCGTCCCTGCAGGCTCCCCGGCATTGCCTCGTAACCATGCGGCAGATCCGTTTGTATCCTTTCTCCGAAGAATGAGACCGGGGCGGTTTGTCCATCTCTACAGGCTCCCCGGCATTGCCCCGCAACCGTGCGGCAGATCCGTTTGTATCCTTTCTCCGAAGAATGAGAACGGGGCGGTTTGTCCGTCCCTGCAATGCATAAAGAGCCATTCAGGCGGGCATTTTTGACTGTGCCGGCAGGAAGTTTCGGCATTCGGCGATGGTCCGGCCTCTCCTGTTATCATGAGCCGTATTTTCTTAGACAAATGGAGGCTGAATCGATCATCCGCCTGTAAATGGGCATTTAATCCGTTCCGCTTCCGTCCATCCGCTCATATACTGCATCAACATGTAAGAGAAGGAGGTGTCGCTAATGGGGGCTCCTGTTGCTGATGGATACGGATACGGCGGAGGTTACGGCAATGGATTCGCGCTGCTTATCGTTCTGTTTATTTTGTTAATTATTATCGGCGCTTCGTTCTGGTATTAATCCACGAACGCCGACAAATTCAAACCCATTTTCAGCCATTCACCTTCTTTTGGGCAAACAGGGCATCTCAGCATCGAAAAATCGATTGATGGGACGCCCTGTTCTATTTCATCAACATGGATCAATCAAAAATCCGCGCAATCAGCCGCTCCCTTCCTTCATCGCCGGATACCGTTTTTCAGTGCCATTCACCCGCATCCACGGATCTTTATCAGCCAGAAAATATATCGCTGTCCGGCCCGTTTTATGCGCTGCTTAGCGAAAACGGCCATTTTATATCAATCTTTTCTCATTCCTATAATTTCTGATAATTTCTGATGAAAATCAAAAATCCGACCGTCGGAAAGCCTGACGACGCTCCGGACATTGCAGGGAAAACAAAGTTCCTTGATATGTTCTTTTAAGCACTTTATCAATGTCCATTGTAAAAAGTGAACCTTCATTTTATTATAAACAAGTCATCACACGCTTCACTTACTTTATTCCAAGCATATTATCGGTATTGTTTCTTAACAAATTTGTAGGCAATTAGGCACATTTATCTAGGTCTTTAAGGTGCTAATATACCTATAGGGCAAATTTTACGAAAGTAAAAGACGCAAAGCCACGGACCTAAAGTAGTATTTTGCCAGGGCAGCCGGGCTGCCGGGAATTTTTCCTGCACAATCAACTGAATGCTCTTTTCTAATTTGCCTTACATTTAGAGAGAGGAAATTCAAGATTGAAAAAAACCGTTCTCATTGTCGATGACTCCCATTTTATGAGAAATTATTTAAAAAACATATTAAACAGCGACACTTTCCGTGTGATCGGTGAAGCCGCCAATGGCTGTGAAGCCGTTCGCCAATATATGAAAGTCCGTCCTGATGTTGTCTTAATGGATGTGACAATGCCGATCCTAACCGGAATTGAAGCCCTGAAGAAAATAATCGCATTCGACGCAAAAGCAAACGTTGTCATGTGTTCATCCATAGGAAGCCGCTTAGCGATCATACAAGCCATTAACATCGGCGCCAGAGATTTTATCGTTAAACCCTATCTTCACAATCTAAATAACGTTTTGGCAAATACGTTCAAATGAATAATTTTCATTCTGCGATAGCCCCATCCCCACGTGATTCTTCCGTCCTGCGGCGGGCTGCCAGCGTCCGCTTTCAGTGCGGTGAGAAGATGGAAGCCGCAGTGCGGTAAACATACCCTTCAGCAGCACTTAAAAAATCGGCAGGAAACAGTGCAAAGCCAACAGCTGCGTATATGCGTATCATCGAAACAGATTTCAGACCCGGCGCGTTCCGATGCCGGATCCTGCTTTTCAGCATGGCGGAATCGCAGCCGCCGATAGCATAGCTAATTTTAAGAGCAGATGAGCAGGGAGGATATGCCGCCCTGAATAGGCATAATAGTCATCAATAGTGTTTAAACAAAGCAGGTCAGACACCTATGGCGGCCGCCGATCATACAATAACTCTGTGTTAAAAATTCCGGAAATGGAGTCATGCTTATGGTAACGTCTTATATGGACTATACGTCCCCTGATGTCGAATACTTTTTCGACATTAATAGAAACAGACTTAATACACGTAACGCAGAGAATTTTATTAATCGTTTGGGCCGGGACAATCTTAACACGCTAGGCAACACATCGCTTCTTGACATTTATCTAAGCCGGGGACATGTGATTGAACCCCACTATCATCAAAATGCGTCGGAGCTTGTCTATTGCATCTCCGGATCGGCCATCGTGTCGTTGATTAATCCCTTTACCAATCAAGTCGCAAATATACCCATCGCTCCCGGTCAAGTTGCAAATATCCCGCAAGGCTGGTGGCACTGGGAAATTGCTTCGCAAAATAAAACCCATTTACTCGCTATTTTTGATGCTCCTTACCCGGAATATATATTCGGATCAGACCTTTTAACAAAGACCCCGATTGAAGTGCTCGCCCATACGTACTGCCTGGATCCTCATCTGCTTAAGCAGGCCCTGGCCCCTTTGCAGGGACCATCCATTGTTATCGGACCGACTGATGAATGTCTGCAGTCAAACATTTACGGCCCAAAAAAATCAAACTCACACCCGCTGCCGAAAGATCACAATATGCCGCAGAATCCATACGCTCAAGATTCAAGATACAGCTACTGAGCATTTTCCTTCTTCTGTGAACGGTCCACTTTCTCCCCCCACTTTGCCGGCTATCTCCGCAAGCGGTTTTTTTTCGTACATTTTATGATGCACCGTTTCCTTTTTTTGCATAGCATTTTTTTCGTTCAATAAACCAAAATAATTCCGGGGGTGAGAATCAACATGAGAAATGGCAATAACTTTTGGCCGTTTTTAGCAATTTGCGGAGCAGCTACAGCAGCTTTTATTTGGTTGAGAAATGGTCAGAACAATGTGCCGCAGTGGGTCCGGCAGCCGATGCGGCAGATGAACAAAACAGCGCAGCGATTTGCCGGGGCTTTCAATCCTCAGGTTTGATCATTCAGAACACCGCCATATGAAGAGGCTGTCTCAAAAGCCCTGTTAAAACTCAAGAACCGGAGAGAAAATTTGTAAAAAAATTTCTCTCCGGTTCTT
>NZ_JAUUBW010000034.1:0-177113 GCF_036598985.1 Sporolactobacillus sp. KGMB 08714 | reverse complement strand
AGAACCGGAGAGAAATTTTTTTACAAATTTTCTCTCCGGTTCTTGAGTTTTAACAGGGCTTTTGAGACAGCCTCTTTTCTTTGGCTCGTCCTCAATAACCGTTCTTCTTTATTTTTCAAGCCACTCCGTGTGGAAAATACCGTCTTCATCGACACGCTGATACGTGTGAGCGCCGAAATAATCGCGCTGGGCCTGAATCAGGTTTGCCGGCAGCTGTGCACGGCGATAGCTGTCATAATAAGCAATCGCGGAAGAAAATGCCGGAACCGGAATACCGTCTGTCACGGCAATCGAAACCACGCGGCGGAGCGCATGCTGATACTGATCGGCAATCCGGCGGAAGTACGGATCCAGCAGCAGATTCGCCAGTTCGCTGTTTCTTTCATAAGCATCGGTAATTTTCTGGAGGAACTGAGCGCGGATAATGCAGCCGCCGCGGAAAATGCCGGCGATCTTTCCGTATTGGAGATCCCATCCGTACTCCCGCGATGCAACGCGCATTTGGGCAAATCCCTGTGCGTATGAAATGATTTTGCTTAAATAGAGCGCCTGACGGACGTTTTCAATATATGCCTCTTTATCTCCGTCAAACGGATTCAGTTCGGGTCCCTTCAGCACTTGGCTGGCCTGCACGCGTTCTTCTTTCATCGCCGATATAAAACGCGCGAAAACCGACTCGGTAATCAGAGGCAGCGGCACGCCGAGATCAAGCGCGTTTTCGCTTGTCCATTTTCCCGTCCCCTTTTGACCCGCTGTATCAAGAATCATATCGACAAGCGGCTTGCCGGTTTTTTCATCTATCTTCGTAAAAATGTCTTTTGTAATATCGATCAGATAACTGTCCAGTTCCCCTTTGTTCCACTCGGAGAATACGCGATGCAGCTCTCCGGCATCGAGGTTCAGGACATGTTTCAAAATAAAGTAGGCTTCGGAAATCAGCTGCATATCGCCGTATTCAATACCGTTGTGCACCATTTTAACATAATGGCCCGCGCCGTTTTCACCAATGTATGTACAGCACGGCTCGCCGTTTACTTTGGCTGAAATGGCCGTCAGAATCGGTTCAACCAGATCGTAGGCTTCTTTCTGGCCGCCGGGCATAATAGCCGGCCCCTTGAGCGCGCCCTCTTCGCCGCCGGAAACCCCCGTTCCGATAAAATGAATGCCCGCCTCGCTCAGCTCTTTATTGCGGCGGATCGTATCTTTAAAAAACGTATTGCCGCCGTCAATCAATATGTCGCCCTTTTTCAGCAGCGGTTTAAGCTGAGCAATCGTTGCATCGGTCGGGTCGCCCGCTTTCACCATCAGCCAGATCTTCTTCGGTGATTCCAGTGAATCGACAAGCTCCCGCAGGCTGTACGCAGCCGTGATTTTCTTTCCTTTCGCCTCATTTTCCATAAAATCGTCCGTGCGTTTCGCCGTCCGGTTAAATACCGCTACGGAATAACCGCGGCTCTCAATATTCAGAGCCAGATTTTTGCCCATGACCGCAAGTCCAACTATGCCTATTTGCTGTTTTGACATTTTGTCACGTTCCTCTCTCAGTAAAGGCGCAAGCCCGTTACCCTTGTTGTCCATTAAAAATACGTTTGGTGTCTATCCTTCTCTAATCACCGGACAGTCTTAGTGTACGCGATTCGGCAGACCGAATGCAAGGAGAAGGTTCGGGCAAGCCCGCCGATCCCTTTTTTTGCGGATCCGCTCATCGAAAAGCGTCCTAAAATTACAGACAAATTATCGGCGATCATGCATCATTCATTTTCCTTAATCCATAATAATATATGTTTAAAACCCAATTATCAACAATCAGGAGGCATTGAAAATAATGCAGGGCACATCAGTCAATCCGAATCCAAGCACCGAACAGATGAACCACGGCGGACATGAGGTTTTCGATGTTCATGAAGTGCTGTCGGGAACGATCGGCACATTGAATTTATACATGCTGCTGCGTCAGCATGTAAAAGATCCGGAACTGCAGGATATGATGGACCGCCACTATCGATTTATTCTTGATGAATACAATCTGACTTGCGAATGTTTTAAGACGGGGCAGAAACCATCGAAACGGACGGAACCTTATATGATGAAACAGGACAACCAGTTCACATACGGTCTGAAAGCGTCTCAGCCCAAAAAGCCCTGGCAATCCCCGTCGGAAATTTCCGATGAGTTCATTGCCGGTTCCCTGCTCGGCGCCGCAAAATCCGCCGCATCGGCAAAAACGATGGCGGCGCTCGAATCGACCAATCCGGTTGTCCGCCGCGTGCTTGCGGCATCCGTTCCAAACTGTATCGAAATGGCCTACGAGCTTTCGCTGTACCAGAACAAACATCAGTATTATCAAGTCCCTCAGCTCGCTCAGCAGGATATGCAGCAAATGCTCAACCTGTATGCACCCGCCCAGGCACAGCCTCAATTGTCTTCAGCGGGAACGGCTCATTAACACGGAACGGATTTCATGATAGGCCTGTAACAGAGCCGGCTCGGTAAGAACGGCCGGCCGTTGGCAAAGTGGCGGTGCAGGTCTGTCTGCATCCAGCCTGTTTAATAAAAAAATCTGCTTTCTTGTACTCAGCCGTGTCCGAATGGACATGGCTGAGATTTTTGGAACCGATACATTTTCGACAGGGCGAAGTTCGTCCGACAGACGATTCGATACTATGCAGCATTTGTCCTTTTCACACAGAACGGTTTTTTCCAGTCAGCGTCAATGCTTCCCTTCAAAAAACAATCAGTACCATACGCTTTGATTCTCTTACAGCTGATTCAGCCAAAGATTGTAACTTGCGTCCGAAGGCATCCGCCAGTCTCCGCGCGGCGACAGGCTGACCGTCCCCACCTTCGGACCGTCGGGAATCGCGGAACGTTTGAATTGCTGAGTAAAAAAGCGTTTGACAAAAATTTTCAGCCATTTCCGGATCGTTTCCTCCTTGTAGCTGTCCGCAAAGGCCATTTTCGCAAGAAACAGGATCCGATCCGGAGCAAATTCGCTTCTGACAAAATAATAAAGGAAGAAATCGTGAAGTTCATAAGGACCGACAATCTCTTCGGTCTTCTGTGTGATCTGTCCCTCGCTGCTTTTCGGGAGCAGTTCCGGAGTGACCGGCGTATCAAGAATGTCGATCAGGATCTCGGCGATTTCTGACGTTGCCTGTTCATGGGCAACATAATCGACCAAATAGCGGACCAATGTTTTCGGAACCGAACAGTTAACTGCATACATCGACATATGATCGCCGTTATACGTACTCCAGCCAAGGGCAAGCTCGGACAAGTCGCCCGTGCCGACCACAAGACCCGCTTCTTTGTTGGCAATATCCATGAGAATCTGCGTCCGTTCCCGGGCCTGCACATTCTCATAAGTGACGTCGTGAACGGCGGGATCATGGCCGATATCCTTGAAATGCTGCAGACATGCAGCAACAATATTGATTTCACGAAAATCGGTCTCCAGCCGATGGCAAAGTTCGACTGCATTATGATACGTCCGATCCGTCGTGCCGAACCCCGGCAGAGTCACGGTGACGATATTCTTGCGGGGCAGTTCAAGCAGATCAAATGTTTTTACAGCAACAAGCAGCGCCAGCGTTGAATCCAGCCCTCCCGATATACCGACCACCACCCGCTTAAGGCCGGTGTGCTCAACACGTTTCGCCAGGGCCGCTGTCTGAATAGCGAATATTTCCCGGCATCTTTGCTGCCTCTGTTTTTCATCGGCGGGAACAAACGGATGTTTGTCCACGTTCCGGTCGAAGCGGCCGAAATCCGTATCATTGAACGAGAAAGCAATCTGCCTTACCGTCCACGGAACGAGCGGGGTTGCCTCGCGAAAACTGATATTTTTCACCCTTTGTAAATTGAGCCGGTCAACATCAACAATCGACGTGACCACTTCATCTTCACGCTGAAAACGGGCATTCGTCCGCAGCATGTTGCCATTCTCGGAAATAAGCAGTTCTCCGCCAAAAACAACATCCGTCGAAGATTCGTAAATCCCTGCCCCTGCATAGATATAGGAAGACATACACTTAGCACTTTGGGAAACAACGAGCTGTTTCCGATAATCCGACTTACTGACCACCTCGTTCGAGGCAGACAGGTTGCCGATAATGTTGGCCCCTCCGAGGCTCAGATAACTGCTCGGAGGCACGACACTCCATAAATCCTCGCAGATTTCAAGCCCGAACTGAAACAGGCCGTCTCCAAACAGCAGGTCGACTCCGAACGGGACAGCTTTCTGGAAAGACAGATCGACCGTCCGATCAACGATTGCTCTGCCCGGCGTAAACCAGCGCCGTTCATAATACTCCTCATAGTTGGGAATATAGCTTTTCGGAACAATGCCGAGAATACGGCCGTTAAAAACGAGATAGGCACAATTATAAACAGCGGTATGCAGATTGAGCGGCGCGCCGACCGCGATCAATGTATCTTTGTCAGCCGAATAAGTGCAGATTTCCTGCAACCCCCGTTCGGCCTGATCAAGAAGCAGCTGCTGCAAAAAAAGATCGCCGCAAGTATAAGACGTGATGCAGAGTTCAGGAAATACAATGAATTTTGCCTTTTCCCTGATAGCGCGGTCAATACACGCCTTGATATGAAGTACATTGAAGTCGATGTCGCCTACATGCGTCACCGGACAAGCCGCCGCAACTCTGATGAAATGATTGGATGGCATGGCGAAACCCCTTTTCATAGCGATATCGGAAAGAATTTCATCTCTCTCTTTTTATAGAATGTCCTCACGTCTCCTCTTCGCAGCCTCCGCAAAAAAAGCCTCCCCATTCCCAGAGAGGCGCGAACGCGTTTTTTGAAGATGACAGACGGATAAACCGCTTGGAAACAGAACCATTAATTATGTTCATTCTAAAGCGGGCCATTTTGTTTGTCAACGGCACGGATCCCTTCGCAAAGGGGGAACTGTCCGTGCAAATACGATCCTGTCGGGCTGAGCAGCGATACGGCTTTATAAACGGCGATTTGAAACGACAGGCTCATGAAGTGTCTGATTTTAATGATCGAATGCTGCGCGAGCGATCAGATAGTCCGAAATGCTTTTTCCAATGTTCTGAATCACAGCCAATGCTTTCTGTCTGTCGGCAAAATCGCGGGTCAGAACGGCTATCGATACGTCATGGCGGCGGTATGAGAAAAAGGCAGCATCATGATCGATTTTCTCCATCTCTCCGGTCTTGTTATACACAGAAACAGGATTCGGCATTTCATCAAAAAGTCCCGGCAATTTATAGCGGAACTGCTGGCATAAAAACCATCTTTTGACTTCCGCCGGATAAGGCGATTTACCGCTGAAAATCCGGCGAATGCTTCGACAGGCATCGCGTGCGCTGATCAGGTTCTCGAGCCCGGCCGATTTTGCTGCCTGATCCATCAGCTTACGTCCAAGCAGCGTTTCGGCGTAACCCCGATCGCCGATCCACTTCTGAATACGGCCGATGCCGAATGTGTCAATAAGCAGATTGGTCGCCGTATTATCGGAGACATTGATCATCAATGCCAGAAGATCGCGGATCGGCCACGCACGGCTGCTTAATACTTGCAGGACGCCCGAACCGCCGACGATTTCACGGTCCCCGAGCCAGACTGTCCGGTTAAGAATCGACGGGTCTGAAAAAGCTCGGTCGCAGACGTACAGCAGGATCGGCAGCTTGATCAGACTCGCCGCCGCCATTGGAACAGATGCGTTCAGAGAGAAAGAGAAACCGTCCGATCCCTCGGCCTTAATTCCGATCCGGCTTCTGAACGGCGCGGAAAGAGCGTCGATCTTTTTCGACAGTTTTTCATTTAATTCCGGCACCCGGCCTCGCCTCTGTTTCCGATATGTACTTCCGGGCCTGCCGTTTTCGGCCGGTGCAGATGGCAGGCCGCAAAGTGCCCCCGCTCTATTTCCCGAAAAAGGGGCGTTTCTTTTGCGCAGATCTCCATTGCAAAAGGACAGCGCGTCCGAAAGACACATCCGCTCGGCGGATCGATCGGACTCGGCAGTTCCCCTTTCAGTAATATCCGTTGACGGCTCTCTTCCACATCCGGGTCGGGAATCGGGATCGCCGAAAGCAGCGCCTCAGTGTAAGGATGAAGCGGACGTCGATAAAGTGCTTCGCTTGAAGTTAATTCGATCAGATGGCCGAGATACATCACACCGACCCGGTCGCTGATGTATTTAACCATCGACAGATCGTGCGCGATAAACATCATCGTCAACCTCTTTTCTTCCTGAAGTTTTTTTAGCAGAACAACGACCTGGGCCTGTACGGAAACATCAAGCGCGGAGATCGGCTCATCGGCAATGATGAAATCCGGATTGAGCGCGAGCGCTCTGGCGATGCCGATACGCTGACGCTGACCGCCGCTGAACTCGTGAGGATAGCGGCTCAGGCAGCTTTTACTCAGGCCGACTTCTTCCAGCAGCCCTTCTACTCTTTCCCTGCGCTCACGGCTGTTGCTGCAGGTTCGGTGAATATCCATCGGTTCGGCAATCAGATCGAGAACGGTCGAACGGGGATTCAATGACGCATAGGGATCCTGAAAAATCATCTGCATCCTGCGGTGAAATTGGAAACGCTGATCGCGATCCATCTGATCGACATTGTCCCCATTAAAGAAAATTTCGCCTTCTGTTTTTTTATAAAGGCCGATGATCGTGCGTGCGAGTGTCGACTTTCCGCATCCGGATTCCCCGACAATACCCAATGTCTCCCCGGGAAGGATCGTCAGACTGACGTCATCGACCGCTTTCAGAAACCGATGGTGTTCAATTTCGAAATACTTTTTGACATGTTTAATTTTAAGGAGCGGATGTTCTGCCATCCTTCTCACCCCTTCCAGTAACGTCTGACCGCGCAAAGTTCCTTCTCATAAACCGTTCCGGCCAGCACAGTGAGATCAACTTTTTTACCGGGCGTCGGGGAATGAATCATCTTTCCGCCACCCGCATAGATGCCGACATGGTGAACATAGCCTTTCCCTTCATTGTAGGCGAAAAAAAGCAAATCGCCGGGTTCCATGGACTGCGGGTCGATTTTTCTGCCGCCGGCCGATTGATCGTCCGCGTCGCGGGGAATCAGATACCCTCCGGCCCGCAGCATTGAAAAACTGAACCCTGAACAATCATAGCCGTAGGCGCTCATGCCCGACCAGAGATAGGGAAGCCCGATAAAACGCTGCGCATTTCGGACGATCCGTTTACCCGAAGCACGTCGGCTCCGCGATGGGAACACGACGGCTTTTCTGCTGAGCAGTCCCAATCCGACCGGACTGTCCACTTTGACCGTCGATTCATCCTCATCGACAAGCGGGAGAAAAGTGGCAAAACTCAGATCAAATGACGGTTGTCCGTCACTTCGGATAAACGGAGCGGTTTTGCTTTGCACCATTACCTTTTCGACGGGATGATCGGCCGCTCCTTCCGCAAGCTGGCCGAGCGGCATCCAGCCCGGGTAACCGCGTGCGTCCTTTGCCGACTTCTGAGACGGGACCGCGACTTTGGCCCAGCCGCCCTGTATGTCGTCGATGATGACTGCGTCTCCGAACAAGACCTGAGTCTGCAGCCTCTTCTCTTCACACAAGGCAATATTTTCTTCACGGGTCATTGCCGTCAGCCACTCGGCAATATCCGCTGCTTCAGACACCGCCGCGGCATCGACGGGACGGGCCGACGACGGATCTGTCCAAACGGTTGCTACGGGAACGGCCGCCCTTCTCAAGTCCACAATAACTCATTCTCCCTTCAATGATCGATCGTCCATCAGCAGTTTTTTTATTCCAAGGCCCGGGTCCTTGGGGAGAAAAATTTGATTCTTGTGAAAGCGCACACCGCCGATCACCGGATCGGAGGCAAACATGAGCGGCGCATCGAAATCGCAGCGCGTGACGTTTTTCTTGCCCGCCGCAAAATGACAGGCAGCGGTCACGGAAATTTTCGATTCAATCATACAGCCGACCATACACTCCACGCCGTAGGCCTCGGCCAGAGCATTAATTTTTTCCGCACCTGAAATGCCGCCTGCTTTCATTAGTTTGATGTTGATCAGGTCGCAGCCATGAATCGCCAGAAGGCGTGCGGCATCACGGGGACTGAAGACGCTCTCGTCGGCCATGATCGGAATCTCTGTATGTTCCGTTACCCGTTTCATTCCTTCAATATCCCACGCCGGAACCGGCTGCTCAACGAGTTCAATCCCGAGATCCATATTTTCCAAGCGATGAATCACGGCAATAGCTTCCTTGACACCCCACCCCTGATTGGCATCTACCCTTAGTTTCACATGATTGCCGACAGCCCGGCGAATGCCGGCAATACGTTCAATATCTTCTCCGATTGTTGAATTGCCGACTTTAATTTTCAATGTGTCGAAACCCATTGCAACAAGCGACTTGCTATCAGCAATCATCTCTTCGGCTCGGCTTACACTGACCGTATAGTCCGTTTCCAGCCGGTCCGTGTTGCCTCCCAGCAGCTGATAGAGAGGAAGGTTCGCCTTCTTGCCGAGGCAATCGTAAACAGCAATGTCGACAGCGGCTTTTGCACTGGAATTGTTCAAAAGCGTTTTTTCAAGAATCGCCTCGATTCTCTCTCTCTGCTCCACAGCCAGCCCGATGATCGACGGCCGGATAATGTGTATGACGGCATAGTTAATACTTTCAAGACTGTCGCCGGTTATGACATGGGTCGGCGGGGCTGCTCCAATACCGACGGTTCCGTCGTCGCAGCAGAGATAGACGACAATGCTTTCTGCCTCCTTCACCGTTCGGAGCGCCGTTCTGAACGGTTTTTTCAGGGGAATTGAAAGCCTCCTTGTTTTAACATCAACGATTTTCATAGGTTGTCTTCTCTCCCGCTCTCTAGAAAACTCCCGGCTGAATCCACAACCGTTTTCTTCCCGCATCCAGAAGCGCCGCCGTCCCAAGCGGTACGGAAAAATTCGGCCGGCAGTGCCCGATCAGGAAGCCGCTCACGGCCGGTTTCCCCAAAGAACCAAAATATGTTTTGAAAACTTCACTAAAAGACGGAACGTCATTCTGCTCCCTCGGCCGATTCAGACGGAAATCTCCGATCACAAAACCGGAAGCCCGGTTCAGTTTCCCGGCAAGGCGCAGCTGATTCAGCATGCTGTCCACCCGGTAGGGATCCTCATCGACATCTTCAATCAGCAGCAGTTTATTTTTTGTATCGATTTCAAACGGCGTGCCCAGTGTACTGACCAGCAGTGAGAGGTTGCCGCCGACAAGCGTTCCTTCCGCAATTCCATCCGCAAGCACACTGAGATCGGATACCTGTTCGTCATATCTCAGCCAGCCCGGCTGAAGAAGCTGTAAAAATAGCTGTCTGGAAAGCAAAGGCACATCTTCCGCCCCCCAGTCGGAGGCAAGCATCGGTCCGTGAAAGGTCACCAGTCCCGTTATCTGACGGATGGCTGTGTGAAGGTAAGTGATGTCGCTGTATCCCCAGAAAATTTTCGGATGGCGGCGGATCAGATCGAAGTTGATCCGATCGGCAAAGCGCGCGCTCCCATATCCGCCTCTGGAGCAAATAACCGCGCGGATCGTATCATCCGCAAACATCTCGTGAAAGTCGCTCAGACGTTCTTGATCCGAGCCGGCCAGATATCCATTCGCTTTCTGCACATATTTTCCGATCCTGACCCGGAAGCCGAGCTGTTTCAGCCAGTCGACGGCACGTTCCAGATTCTGCGGATCGGGCGGTCCGGCAGGGCTGATCACGCCGATTGTATCGCCCTTGCGCAATCGTTCCGGAATGATCATAGCCGCCCCCTCTTTCTGATGACTTGATTTAGCCGAAAGCCGCTTCCCGATATCCGAAAACGGGTGGCAATACATGTCAGCCAGGATCTTTTCATCCATCTGTGCCGCTTTTGAGTTAATTGTTTTTCGACGCCCATTTCAAGTCGATGTAAGCGGCCGGATGGAAGACGAGTCCGTGAACCTGGCTGTTCAGCAGGAACGTCTGATTATAAAAATAGGTCGTAAAGAGCGGCATTTGCTGAAACAGCAGCTTTTCCGCTTTGTACATCAATGCGTAGCGTTTACTGTCGTCTTTTTCATTCTTCGCCTGCCGGATCAGACTATCATATTCGCTGTTGCTCCACTGCATGCTGTTTATCGGCATTCCGGTCTGGAAATTTTCGAGAAAGTTGATCGGATCGCCGTAATCGGCAAGGAATGAACCGCGCGAAAACTGGAATTTTCCCGCTTTTTGCTGCGACTGGTATACGTTCCATTCCATATTGGCCAGCTTGATCGTGATGCCCAGATTTTTTTGGTACATCGCCTGAATCGCCTCTGCGATCGCCTTGTTGTTATCACTCGTATTATATGTCAGAACGACTGGCGGGAGCGTTTTCCATCCTTCCTCTTTCATTCCCTGGGCAAGAAGCTTTCTTGCCTGTACGGGATCGTAGCCATAGAGGCTGCCGTTATGTGTACGGAAGTCCTGACCGCCCGGATCTTTAAATCCGGGCGAGACAAAGCCGTACGCCGGAACGTTTTTCTGTTTGACCACATAGTCCGTGATCTGCCGGTTGTCGACGGCCATGGCAAAAGCGCGGCGAATATTGATGTTATTGAAAGGTTTCATAGTGACATTCATACTGAAAAAGTAGGTTCCTGCCTGCGGCACGACGTGAACTTTTCCCTGTTTGAAAAATTGGTTGGAGAGGTCCGTCGGAACGCCGGCCATATCAAGCTGGCCCGTTTTATACATCTGATACTCAGTATTCGAATCGCTGACCATTGCCCAGTCGACTTCATCAAGCTTGACAGTGTTTTTGTCCCAGTATGTGCTGCTCTTTTTAAACACCATCTCGGAATCGTGTTTCCAGGACGCCAGTTTGAACGGTCCGTCACCGACGAATGTGCTCGCGTCGGCATACCATTTAGGATTTTTTTCGGCCACTTTCTGATCGATCGGGAAGAAGGCCGGATTGGAAACCATGCTGATAAAATAAGACTGCGGCGAGGTCAGAGTGACCCGGAATGTTTTGGAATCGACGGCTTTCACCTGTACATCGCCGGCCGAACCCTTTCCGGTATTGTACGCTTCCCCGCCCGCGATCAGATAGGCAAGAAATGCGGCGGGAGCGGCCTTTTTCGGATCGAGCATCTGCTTCCAGGCGTAGACAAAATCGCCGGCCGTCAGATCGTCGCCATTGTCCCACTTCGCATTTTTACGAATATGGAACGTGTACGTCCTGCCGTCCGCGGAAACATCCCATTTCTGTGCGATCGCCGGCTGCGGCTCATTGTTCTTCCCAAGGCGCGTCAGCCCTTCCATCAGATTGTTCAGCGGATCCCATGAAACCTGATCATAGCCCATAGGCGGATCGAGAGATGTCGGCTCAGATCCGTTGTTCAGTTTCAATATTGCTTTTCCGCCGCTGCTTGATGCGTTCGGCCTGGCCGTACAGCCGCCGAAAGCCAAAATCAAAAGGACTGCTGCCCCAAGCAGCAATGTCATACTCAGCCGTTTTTTCAAAATGATTCCCCCTGATTCGATAGATTTTTAACCCATTGCCGGTTTTGATCGGCTCTTTTATCTAAAAGCCAGCAATCAACGGCATGATGCGCATCAAGCGTTGTTGCCGGCGGTTGCACGTGCTCGCACACTTCCATCGCGAACGGGCAGCGCTGACTGAAAGCACAGCCCGGGGGAGGCGCAAAGAGATCCGGCGGCGCACCTTCAATCGGCCTGAGCGAGTCTGAAGGAAGATCAAGCCGGACGACGGAGTGCAGCAGGGCCTGAGTGTAAGGATGCCGGGACCGGTAGAAAATATCGCGTTTATCGCCCAGTTCGACGATTTTACCTGCATACATCACGGCAATCCGATCGGCCACTTTGGCGACTACCCCCAGATCATGGGTGATCATGATCATCGCCACACCGGTCTCTTTCTGGATTTTATCGAATAATTCAAGAATCTGTGCCTGAATGGTCACGTCAAGCGCGGTGGTCGGCTCATCGGCAATCATCAGGTCGGGGCCGCAGATTAAGGCCATGGCAATCACGATTCTCTGCCGCATGCCGCCGCTGAACTGGTGCGGATACTGTTTCATCCGTTCTTCGGGATTGGAAATGCCGACCCGCTCAAGCATTTTCATCGCCTGGATTCCGGCCTGCGCTCTTGTTGCCCTTTTCTGATGCACAATGCCCTCCGTGAGCTGCGAGCCGATGGTCAGCGTCGGATTCAGGGCGGTCATCGGATCCTGAAAAATCATCGACAGATCCACGCCTTGAATCCGGCGTTTTTGTTTCGGGCTCATTTTGACCATATCCTGCCCCTTGAAGACGACAGCCCCTTCCGTAATTGTGCCGGACGGTTCCGGGATCAGTCCCATGACTGCCAGCGACACTGTGCTTTTGCCGCAGCCGGACTCGCCGACAATCGCCAGCGTTTCCCCCTTTTTTAATGAAAAACTGACACCGCGGACGGCGCGGACGGCTCCTGCGCGTGTCTTAAAGGAGACATGAAGATTCTCAACTTCAAGTAAATTCTGTTCCACTGTCCTCAACTCCTCAATTTCGGATCCATCGCATCCTGAAGTCCGTCGCCGAGAATATTGAATGCGAACATAGTCAGCGAGATAAACAGCGCCGGGAAGAACAGCTGCCACCAAAGTCCCTCAAGAAACGGAGTCAGTCCGTCGCTGGCCATGACGCCCCAGCTGGCGTAAGGCGCCTGAACGCCCAGCCCGAGAAAACTGAGGAAAGCTTCCGAAAAAATAGCCGACGGCACAGTCAGGGTCACCTGAACGATGATCGGGCCCATGGTGTTCGGGATCAGATCTTTGCGGATGATCCGCCATGCTTTGCTGCCGAATGACTGCGAAGCGGTAACAAATTCATCATTTTTCAGCTGGAGAACCTGGCCGCGGACAATTCTCGCCATTCCCGTCCAGCCTGTCACTGTCAGAGCAACGATGATTGTCAGGAGACTCGGCCCCATGACGACCATCAGAAGAATCACGACAAGCAGATAGGGCAGGCCGTACAAAATCTCAATGATCCGCATCATCACAAGATCCGTTCTGCCGCCGATGTAGCCGGAGAGGCCGCCGTATGCCACTCCGATCAGCAGATCGACCAGTGCCGCAACCAGCCCGACAAATAAAGAAATCCGTGCCCCGTACCATGTCCTTGCAAAAACATCCCGGCCAAGATTGTCCGTCCCGAACCAGTGGCCGGCGGACGGTTCAAGATTCTGCATGGCCAGATTCTGTGCCGTGACAGAATGGGACGAAAACATCGGACCGAATACGGCCATACAGACAAGCAAAGCAAGAAAAGTCAATCCTCCGAGCGCCAGCCTGTTTTTTCGCAGCCGGTACCAGACATCCTGCCAATAGGAAATGCTCGGACGAACCATCTCGCGCTGCTGTGCCCGATTCCGCTTCAATGGCCGGAACCAGGTATCGGGTACCCTTTCCGGAGACGGCTGAAACTTTTCTTTCACCGCTGCCATCATTTTGCCTCCCTGCCCATCTTTATTCTCGGATCGAGCCATCCGTAAGCGATATCCACCAGAAAAAGCATCACAATCAGAATGGCGCTGTAAAAAACGGTGGTTCCCATGATGACCGGATAATCGCGCGAATTAATGCTGTCGACAAAATATTTTCCCATACCAGGAATAGCGAAGATTTTCTCAATAACAAAGGTCCCGGTCAGAATGGCCGCCGCCAGTGTACCGAGAACCGTGACAACGGGAAGAAGGGCATTCTTCAATGCATGTTTGAACACAATCAGGGCCGGCGAAAGCCCTTTTGCCTGTGCGGTTCTAATATAATCGCGGGTCAGAACTTCCAGCATACTGGAGCGGATCAGACGGGCAATGATCGCCATCGGCCCCGTTGCCAGCGCAATAATAGGCAGAATCATATAACGGATCCCCTGCCAGGTCCCGGCCGGAAGCAGCTGGAGATTGACGGCAAATTCCTGAATCAGCAGAGTGGCAAGCACAAAATCCGGAATTGAAATGCCGAGGACAGCGATCGTCATCGCCGCATAATCAACCATTCCGTTATGTTTTAACGCCGCGAGGATGCCAAGCAGCATTCCTGAAAGGACGGCGACAATCAGCGTCCACATACCGAGCTCGAACGATACCGGAAAACCGCGGCCCAGTAAATCGTTGACGGTCTGGTCGGGCTGTTTGATCGACGGGCCGAAATTGAAGGTCGCAACCGACTTCAGATAGATCAAATACTGAACGGGAAGCGGCTGATCCATATGATAATGCGCCTCCATATTCTGCAAAGCGGCACCGCTGATTGTTTTCCCGCTGCTGCTGTTGAACGGGGAACCGGGGATCGCGTGCATCAGAATAAAGGTCAGCGTTGTGATAACCCAAAGTGTCAGAATCATCGCTATAAATCTTTTCATCATGAACTTTGCCAAAAAGGCGGCCTCCCTTCGTAAAATAGCCTGATAACACAATATTCAAATAATTGGTGATACATACCACGAAGTCTTGCCAAACGCCTGATACGTTTTCCTGAACGACAAAATCCAGCCCTGAAAAACACGGGCTGGATTTTGCCTAGGTTTATGTAGACAAAGCGGCTACGACCTGATTATATTTCTTAAGCGCATCATTAAAAGCGACAATGAGCGCCCTTTGCGAGGAACCGAAATAGCGCAGGCGGATTTCATCGATAATAGACGAATCGTTTATAAACCGCCCGACAAGCAGAGAGCGGACAAAACGCACGGTCAGCTCTATCGTCGCCGAACATTCCGCATCGATAATTCTTCCGTCCGTCCGATCAACGACCAGCCCGAGAAAAAACTGATGAAACTGGATCGTAATCGGATTCTTCTGCGAAGATTTCGAGTCACCGATAATGAAAATGGTATCATCGTTATAATGCATCTTTCAAAATTCCTTTCCAAATGTATCTTTCAGATGATTCAAGGGGCTGTCAATGGGTCGTTGCAGAAACCTGAACCGTGAAAACATTTTAAAGGAATAAAGTAAGTATAAAGTCGAAATCAATATATGTCAATATTTAAAAAATTGTTTTTTTACATAATTAAAAGAAATAATTGATGGTGGACGCATACCGATTTCTATGACTTGACGACGTAAAAACATCCTATAATCCGAATCTTAGGAAATTTTGATCCGGCTGCAGAGAGCGGGTGCATGCTTTAACTGCGGTCACGGCGCTCCGATGCTGAAGAAACTGCCGGCAACTAAATTTTCAGATTTATCCGGTATTTTATATTAAAAAAGCCCAGAAAAAACGTCCCATCCGCCGATTTCCCGGCGATGAGACACCTGCTTTTTCATTTTACAACCATCGATCACAATAAAGACATCCGCCCGATTGCCCGGCGGCACCTCGCGGACAGCCTCCCGGCAATCACGGCTCAGGATCTGCCTGGCCGCCCGGCCGACGACAACCGGTCCCCGGGCATAAAAATAATCAGAAGAAAAGCCAGAACGGCGGGAATCATCGCCCAAAGAAAAGTCGCGGTAATTGAAGAAGCAAGGATGTCTTTCAATGGATTCAGCACCTCTTTCGGTATGTGCGACCGTGTTTCCGATGAAAGCAGCGCCCGCGGATTGCTTAACTGATTCAAAAATCCGCTGTGATCCGTTGTACCGAACATATTTTTAAGTTTTAAAGAAAGAATGTGGCTTTGAATCGTGCCGAATACGGTTATTCCGACTGTCATGCCGAACTCGCGCAGAAACGCCAGTGTCGAGCTGGCCGATCCGTATTCCGACGGCTTAAATCCGTGAATCGCCGCCATTCCCAGAACAGAAAAAGAAGCGCCGACGCCATAACCGATAATCACCATATAGAAAAGAACAAATAAAAAAGAAGTGTCGGCCGCCATCGTTCCTGCGAGCAGCAATCCGATGATTAAAATTGTGCCGTGCAGCAGCATGATGGCTCTGTAGCTCATCCGCTGCGCTATGATTCCGCCCGCAGCACTTGCTGCCGTGACGCCGACCATCATCGGCAGCAGCATCAGTCCCGCGTCTGTTGCCGTACCGCCGAAAACACCCTGAATGTAGATCGGCAGCATGACAATGGCCACCATAAAAGGTATACCATAAACAATACCGACAAGATTGCTGACCGCATACAATCTTTTATGAAACATTTTAAAAGAGATAATCGGTTCTTGTACCCTTGTTTCGACTGCCAGAAAAAGAATGAAAAAGACGGAAAAGGCAGCAAAAAGGCCTATAATGACCGGTGAAGCCCATCCGTACGTGTTTCCGCCCAGCTCGATCGCAAACATCAGGCTGACAGTCGACAGGACCAACGTGGCGGCGCCCGCCCAGTCAATGGCCGCCCGCTCGTGCGTCCGCGACTCTTTATAAAAGAAAGCAATAAGAATCACCGCAAGGATGCCGAGCGGCACATTAATGTAGAAGATCCAGTGCCAGTTCAGATGGTCGGTAATGAAAGCGCCGAGAAGCGGCCCTAAAACACTGGAAAGTCCGAAAACGGCACCGAACAGACCGCTCATCTTTCCCCGCTCTTCAAGCGGAATGATATCAAAAATAACCGCAAAGGCGATCGGCATCAGGGACCCTCCGCCGATTCCCTGCAGCGCCCGGTAGATACTGAGCTGAGTCATGGACGAAGCGGTCCCGCAAAGAATGGAACCGAACAGGAACATGCACAGTCCAAAGACAAAAAAGCGTTTTCTGCCGTACATGTCGGAAAGTTTGCCGAAAATCGGCATGCCGGCCATCTCGGTAACCAGATAAGCAGAAGTGACCCAGACAAACTGATTCAGCCCCCCAAGATCTGCAACAATGGTCCCCATCGCCGTCGAGACCACCGTCTGATCCATCGATGAAATGAAGATGCCGAGCATGAGTCCCGCCAGGACGAACGAAAAGGTTTTCCGGGATTCCGAGGACTTCGGTTGTTTCATAATTCGCCTCCCTGCTTTCTCTACTGCCTGTCTTACTGATGAAGTTCCTTTTTTCGGCCATCGCTCCTTCCGGGACAAAGGAGCCGGCAGACGCCGGACACGGGCAATGCCGGTCCGCGCTGTCACTTATTCACTGTACCATAACATGACGGCCGTGAACATTAAAAAACGCCGGTCCTTCCCAAATAACAGGATACAGACTGAAGACCGATTTCCCGGTTTCTATCGACATCCGCCATTCAAAGAGGTGGCTATTTTGTTCAAACCGTATTTCTCTTTATGTGTCAGTCAACCTTGATCCACGCCTCGGCCCATGTCTGAATAGCCTCAATAATCGGTGCCACAGCCTCCCCTTTTTCAGTAAGAGAATATTCCACGCGTATCGGCACCTCCGGGAAAACATCCCTCTCGACAATCCCTTCCTTCTCCAACTCTTTCAGCCGTTCGGAAAGAAGCCGTCCGCTGACAGGAATCGAATCCTGAATCTCGCAAAAGCGCTGTCTTCCTTTAAGAAGCTGAAAAAGGATCAGGCCTGTCCAGCGTTTACTTAATATAGACATTCCCTTTTCAAACTTAGGACATAATTCGGTCTGTTTCATCGTACCTGCCCCCAAATAATGAATTTGAACCTGTTCCCGGTTATATCAGGACTCGCCCTATTATCAGCAAATTTGTCTCAAGTAACCCGCTCTCCGTGTATAGTCTTGATCGGCCGGCGGATTTTATCATGAGCAATTGAATCGTTGGGACTTCGTTTCGAATAACCACAGAAATTAACAGTGTCCATAAAGGTCTCCGAGAATAATATTGAGAAATTTATCACAAGCAATAAAAGAACGATGGAAAGAAAACCTTCAAAATCATAAGAATTGATTACTTCTTATACATCATTCCAATACCTTAAGAACATTATTATACCAACTTGTGAATATTTATCAAATGAAAAATATCGCTTATTGATTATATTTCTAATAACTGACACATTTTACCCAACCGGGAAAGAGGCACATTCTAAAATGATCCGACGCTCATAGAGCCCCCAGATCGCTTGGCGGCCGGCCCCTCCGTTCCGCTCTCGCCGTTCTTTTATCGTCCCCGGCTCCATGAAGCCGCCATTCAACTGAAGCGATCTGACGATGCAGCAGAAAAAAAGCGGAACAGCCGCTATGGAAAATCGGTCCGGCGGCAGCACCGCTGTTTGATTAATGGACACCCGCTCTTTCCGTTTTTACATGGCTGCGCCGAATTTCCTCCTGACAGTCTTTGCAATAGCCGTAGATCTCAAATTTGTGTCCGGTCACTTTAAAATCGGGATCGAGTTTTGACAGATCCTGCATCGGGCACACCTCGATTGTCTTGGTCTTCCCGCAGCGCAAGCAAATGAGATGATGATGGTGGTGTTCGGTGCAGTGAAACTGGAACACCTTTTCCCCGTCGAGCTCGGTCTCCTCGAGAATCAGCAGCTTCTTGAACAGAGAAAGATTTCTGTAGATTGTATCAAAACTTATACCCGGATAGGCATCCTTTAATGCGGTCTGAATCTCTTTCGCAGATAAATAGCCGCCGCTCTCCTCAAAAAGTTCCAGTATATCTTCACGTTTGTCCGTATGCTTAAAGCCCTTGGCCCTGAGAAGAATCAACGCTTCATTTTTATTCAATCGATTTCCGCCTCTTTTATTCCGATCAGCAGGACATATTAATCTTATTCCTAGCATAACAAGTTTTATCGGAAAGCAACAGAAAAACATGCTTATTATTTATAATATCAAATGTTTTCTAAATAACCAATGCTCTCTTTTTCAGCGACTATCGCCGGCAGCTGCTATAGTTTTCGCAGGCTTATTACAAAACCTGGCTTCGTCTGCACCGAAGTTCTGACAAACTCCCGCTGAAATGATTCAAAAGTCATGCAGCATGGTCACCCAACAAATGTCCCGCCTCATTGCCGTTAAAGAACTCAACAGCGATTTCGTTGAAGGCTCTATATGAACGCTTTTGACGAAACAGCCGATTCGTTAAACTCATCTCTTATATAATCCATCATCCGCTCATCCGCTGAAATTTTCTATTTCTTAGATGTAAAAAAAGAGTCCTCATTCCAGAGAAACTCTCGTCCATAAATGTTTCTTTTTCGCCGTTTTACCGGTCTCTGATTCTCTGCGGCCGCTTTTACCAAAAAAGAGCGATGGCCGCTATGGCAGCGATTGACGCCAGAGCAACCGGAAATCCCCAGCCCCAGCCCCAGACGAATAATCCGGGACCGTCGGCTCCTGCGCCGTCCATCGGCCGGATGTATGCATATTGCCCGTCAACTTTTGTCAGTACCCCTCGATGTACGGAACCATTATGGCAGCGGATCATGACAGGCTGATCAATCAGCTTGTGGCATTTTGAACAGATGTCGTCATATAACAAGCTTTTTCCTCCTCGCACGCTGGATAGTTTCCATAATATGCGTCAGAAAGAACAGCGAAGCGGCGCTTGTCACCGTATGGAAAAAGGAAAAAGTCAGCCGATCCTGCCGGCGTACCCGTGACGGGCGTGATCGATCGTCTGCGCCAGCAGGTTCATGACGTGTTCGTCTTCTTCAGAATAGTAAATCGTTTTGCCGCTGCGGCGCGACTTGACAAGCCGCAGATTTTTCAAAAAACGCAGCTGATGCGATACTGCGGACTGCTGCAGATCAAGACTGCCTGCAATCTCGCTTACCGAGCATTCCTGCTGCGATAAAAGATACAGGATCCGAATCCGCGTCGGATCCGACACAGCTTTAAAAATCCTTGAGACCGTAAACAACGTGTCTTCATCCAGTTCCGCTTTTTTTCTTTCGGTCACTTGACTCACCCTTTAAATGCCGTCGTTTCTCAGTCCCCTTAAAATTAGCAGAAAATGAATTAAATTGTCAACGGGCAGCGGCTGCTCCTGCATGCGCCGACCAGTCTTCAATATCCCACGTTCTCGTCACCCAGCTTTTATAAAAGCTGCGCTCGTGGCTGACGACGACGAGAGTCCCGTCATATTTCTCAAGCGCATCGCTCAGTGCTTCCTTTGCGTCCGCATCGAGATGATTGGTCGGTTCGTCAAGAATCAGCACATTGTTCTTCTGCAGCATCAGCCGGGCAATCCTTACTTTCGTTTCCTCACCGCCGCTTAACGTATTCATCGGCTGGCGCATATGTTCCGCAAATACCCCGCACTGGGCCAGGTGCTGACGCAGCACTTTTTCGGACAGCTGCGGGAACTGTTCCATCAGCCACTGAAGCGGATCCAGAGCGGCCGGGGAGGATAACTGGGCAAGATAGCCGGGGGCGACCCGGTCGCCAATCGTGATTTTTCCGGACAGCGGCGCCATTTCACCGAGCAGTGTTTTTAAAAAAGTCGTTTTGCCGATCCCATTGCGGCCGATAACCGCTACCTTTTCTCCCCGGGTGATTTTCAGGCTGATCGGAGGCAGAATCGGCCGGCCGTAGCCAATACCGACTTTTTCCGCCGAAAAAATCAGCCGCACCGGCGACACGTCGCTCTTGAAGTGAAACCTTGGTTTCCGAACGGAAGCCGGAGGGGTCATCCGTTCCATTTTACTGAGTTTTTTCTCACGGCTTTTTGCCTGTTTGGCGGTAGCGGCACGCACTTTGTTTTTCTGAATATAAGTTTCCAGTTTCCTGATTTCTCTCTGCTGCCGGCGAAAGGCAATCTCGTGCTGCTCGATACGCGCCTCATGCTGCTTAAGAAACGATTGATAGCCGCCCACGTAGCGGGCCAGTTCGTGATTCTCAAGATGATAGACGAAATCGGAGATCAGATCCAGAAACGCCGCGTCATGAGACACGACAATAAAAGCATGCGGATAGTTTCTCAAGTAATCGGTCAGCCAGCGGATATGCGGCACGTCTAGATAGTTTGTCGGTTCATCGAGCAGCAGCATTTCAGGGGCTTCAAGCAGAAGCCTGGCGAGGCACAGCTTTGTCAGCTGGCCTCCGCTCATCCGGTCGATGTTCGTGTCGAGACCGATTGCCGTCAGTCCGAGACCGTCCGCCATTTCATGAATCCGCGCATCGATCGAGTAGAAGTCATGTGCCGTCAGCCAATCCTGAAGCCGGCCGTATTCCTCGATGACTCCGTCGCAAATATCGGGACTCTGCATCTTTTTTGTCAGTTCGTTCATTTTCTTCTCCGCATCCAGCAGCTCCTGAAAAGCGCTCTGCAGAAATGTAAAAATGGTTTTATTTTTATCAAAATGCAGGTGCTGCTCGATGACTCCGACGTGCAGATCTTTTCTCCTCTCAATGGTCCCGCTGTCAGGTAAAAGCTTGCCGGTAAGCAGCTTTAAAAAGGTCGATTTCCCGGCTCCGTTTTTCCCGACAAGCGCGATATGTTCGCCCTCCATCAATCGAAAGTTTATTTGCTTATAGATCAGCTTGTCTCCGTATGAAAAAGACAAGTCTTTCGCTTCAATCAATAACAATTTTCTGTTCCCCTTTCATTCCGGCCTCCGCGCCGATAAAACAGAAAGGTCCCTCTGAAATCCACAGTAAAAGAGGGCAGAGTTAAAGCGCTCCGTCCCCCTTCCTGTTCGCGGACAATCCGCAAACGAAGCAGGACCCCTTATCCGTTACCGCACCCGGCCGGCCGCAAAATGCACCGATTAAGAAGGCAGACTTCACCTGTCTCAGACCAGTTTGAGTGCAAGAATAGCGGATACATACATGGGGTTTCCACTTCCTTTTCAATGGATAAAAGATAAGTTCAGTGTACGCTATAAGTGACAGGGAATCAAATGGCGCAGCTTCGAAACGTCGGAATAAGTCCTGTCGGCTGCAGCAGCCCAGTCATACGGAGGAAAAAAATCGATGATTGGATTAAATCTTTTAAAAAGGGCACACGCACCTGTTCCATAGCAGCAAATGGCGGGGTGACTGATCCCATGCTGACAACGTTGGAAGAAAGTCCGTACTGACCGGATCCGCGGTCTGCCGACAAACGTTGGAAATAAGCAACGGCCGGACATCACAGCGATGAACCAAGGGCAGTGAATGAGAAACTTAAATAGGAAAGTGACCCGCATTTCATCACCCTGTATTTTAGACGATCGAACATTATTTTTTTCTCTTCTGATGAACGCACGACCATGATAATCCGGGCACGGGACACGTTTATCCGCTGACCATCTGCAAGCGCATGGTCTCCGAAGGATTCAATCATGAAACGGCAATATTTATCACAAATTTATTATTTTGTCAATATACGTAACCGTTTTCATTATGAATAATTAGTGATATAATGCCTTTTGATGTGACAAACATCACAGTTCATAAATACAAATTTCACATCTATGAGGAGATGCTCAGTAATGAAGGCAGCTGTGCTTGAAGATTTTAAAAAGCCGCTGACGATCGAAACCGTTCACGATCCGGATTTATCGCCGGATGGCGTCATCATTGAAATTAAAGCATGCGGTGTATGCAGAAGCGACTGGCACGGATGGATGGGACAATGGCAAGGCTTTTTAGCTCCATTGCCGCATATTCTGGGTCACGAAACGAGTGGAGAAGTTGTCGCAGCAGGTAAAAACGTAAGAAACTTTAAAAAAGGAGACCGGGTCATTGTGCCTTTCACCCAGGGCGACGGAACGTGTCCCCATTGCCTTGCCGGCCACTCGAATGTCTGTGATCATCAGGCTATGCCCGGTTTCACATATAACGGCGGGTTTGCTCAGTTTATGCAGATTCCGAAAGCCGACCATAATCTGAAACGCCTGCCCGACGGCGTCCATTATCTCGATGCCAGCGCGATGGGCTGTCGGTTCATGACTGCTTTTCATGGAGTCACAAGTGTCGGCAAAATCAGGCCCGGTGAATGGGTTGCCGTATACGGTGCCGGCGGCGTCGGCTTATCGGCTACTCAGATCGCCACTGCAATTGGAGCAAATGTCATTGCCGTCGACATCTCAGATGATAAACTGGATTTTGCCAAAAAGGTAGGTGCGGTTGCTACAGTGAACAGCAAGAAAGAGAATGCACCTGAAGCCATCCGCGAGATCACCAGGGGCGGAGCGAACGTATCAATTGATGCGCTCGGCATTCAGGAAACGATGCTTAACTCGGTCCTCAGCCTTAATAAACGCGGCAGACATGTTCAGATCGGCATGACCTCATTCGGAAAAGAAGGCATGCTGAAGCTGCCAATCAACGATATCGTCGATAAGGAGATCCGTTTCAGCGGTTCATTCGGCATGCCGATTTCAGAATATGCGGGGATGCTGCAGATGGTCGAAAAGAAACGTCTTCAGCCTGGAAAACTGGTGACCAAAACCATCTCACTGGAAAGCATAGATGATGCGTTCCACGACATGACAACATTCTCAGGAAAGGGTGTCACGGTCATTACTGATTTCGAAGAAAAAAGGCCGCCGAGAAACTACAATTATTTTGAAAAACAGGCTGTTTAATCGGCAGCCATGACACAAAGCAAAAAAAAGACAAAGAATGGGTCCAGCTCTTTAACATCCGGTTTCCGGGAAAAGTGTCTTGCTTTTCCCGGATCTTTTTCGGCTTTTTTTATGAAATATCCGGATAACGATTGAAAATCAGAATTTCACCAGGCATAAAGCAATCGGTCTAACTTCGCCTGCTGAAACCGGCTCGAATGCCGGTTTTGCCTTCCATTTTGGCACAAAGTGCCTGCCTCTGTATCTAGGGCGGGCTCTCTCCCCTCCAGAAATGAATGAAATCAGTCTGATGGACCGGCCGCCCTTTATTAAAGAAGACGGCGATAATCAAGCACAAGCTCATGTTCGATCCGAATGCCGTCCGGGCTGTAAACGGGTATGGACGGTTTTAGTTTTCGTGCATCATTTACTGCGTCGACACAGAGCTGTGCCAGCGAAAAGCCCCTCTTCTGATAAAATTCAAGAGCCCTGATATTATCATTGGTTGTTGTCAGATGCAGCCGCTGCAATTTTCTTTTTACAGCCAGGTGAATGACCGCGATCAGCAGTTTCGAACCGACTCCGCGGTTTTCTGCGAAGCTGTCCAACGAGATGATTTCCATCGCTCCGTCGGTAATTGTAAACGTGACAAAACCGAGTACCCTCATTGTGTCAAAAGCAAGATATCCGGGCAGTTCGGTCATGTTATACTTTTCCCCATGCACGACCATTGCTGTTTCGCCCCAATGCTGCAGCGCCAGCATCCTAATCTGCTGCTGATCTTCCTTAATGATCGGCCGTACAGAAAATTCCGTCCGTTTGTCCTGAAGCTGCTTTCCCTTCTCCATTTTGAACGTCCCCCTCAACAATCCTTTTGGCAGATCGTTTCATAGATAGCATAACACACAGTTTTCCTTCCGATTTCAGTTTAAACCTATAGGGGCGGCAGCTTTGAATCATTGAGTATTAATTCTTGAATCTGTCGGCCGAATATCCGGACAATCCATTCGGAAACAAAAAGGAGCCGGACGTGTCTCGATTTTAAATCCGCTGATACCTACGGACAGACGCCCGCTCTTTCTCCCTTTCCCGACATAGATTAAGAATAGGCCAACATGGAATTCTGTTTAAACAGCCGGAACCCAATGAAGTTGCAAAATTCCGGCATCAGGGAGGTAAATGTTCATGTCGTCTAACGAATATTACGAAAAATGCCGCGCTTTTATTAACCAGCCCGTTGAAATTAAATGCGATGACGGCACCGTCCACTACGGCATCATCGATTCCGTCGATCAGGAGAAGGTGTACCTGAAGCCGTTTGACACATCTGTTCCCGAGTCGGAGAGCCGCAATCCCGGAGTCTTTTTCTTTGGCCTTCCCTTTTTAGGAGGCTTTGCGGGAGGGCTGCTCGGTGTTGGCCTCGGCTCGGTCATCGGCGTCAGGCCTTACCCTTACGGCGGCCCGGTCTCTCCGTACGGACCGGGGCCTTATTACGGACCTTATGGCGGATACTATGGACCGGGACCTTACTATTACTAATCAACGGGATGGAAGGGAATCGGGTCCCGTGCCGGTCGACCAACACAGGAATGCCTGTGAATGCTCCTTCGTTTTCTAAGCCCCGGCCAGAAAAAGTCAAAAAAAAAGAGAAACTTTCCGCGAGGCCGCTGAAAAGCATGTGTTTTTCAGCGGCCTCCTTTTCGTTCCTCTCTTTATGATTATTTCAAATTCAAAACGGTCACTTTCTGGCGGGACATCGAGAGCAGACTGTTGTGTATTCCCTGAACGCCCATTCCGGACGCTTTGACGCCGAGAAACGGGAAATGATCCGGCCCGCGCTCCGTACGTCCGTTAATCTGCACCGTACCGGCCTCAACCTGTCTGGCAACGGCAAGTGCCCGGTCAATATCCTGAGTAAAGATGCTGGCCTGCAGGCCAAATTCCGACTGGTTGGCTATTTCAACGGCTTCCCGATCCGATTTTACCCGGATAACAGGAAGGACGGGTCCGAACGGTTCAATCCAGGCAACATCCATATCTTTCGTCACATTGTCAAGCAGTGTCGGATAAATAAGATTATCCCTGCGCCGGTTGCCGGCAATGAGCGTCGCATTTCGGGCAAGTGCATCGTCGATCAGCCTCTGGACGAAGTCTGCCGATGGATCGTCGATCAGCGGCACAATCGTGCTGTCCTCTTCCGGGGATCCGACGGACAAGTTTTCAACCTCGTTTTTAAGCCTTGCAACCAGTCTGTCTGCAATCTTTTCATTGACGATCACACGCTTGATTGCCGTGCAGCGCTGACCGGAATAAGAGAACGCCCCGTTTATGATGCTCTTGACCGTAACATCCAGATCGGCGTCTTCACAGACAAGCGCCGGATCTTTTCCGCCAAGTTCAAGGACGAGCGGAATCATCGTCGATTGTTTTGACAAGCGGCGGCCGGTATTCGTCCCGCCGGTAAAACTGATCATGTTGATTCCCTTGTGCTCAACCAGATAGTCGCCGATCACCGAGCCGCGTCCGGTCGTCAGACTGAGCACCCCTTTGGGAAGGCCGGCCTTATCCAGCGCCTCAATCATCTTAATCCCGCTGATCGACCCTTGAGTCGCCGGTTTAAAAATGACTCCGTTTCCTGCCATCAGCGCCGGAGCAATCTTGGAAGCGGCTAGATTAACCGGATAATTAAACGGCGAAATCGCCAGCACGACACCTAGCGGCTCTCTCTCAACAATGCCCAGTTTTTTCTGCGATCCCCCCGGGAAGCCGTCGCCCCTCAGGCTTTCACCGTGCATGTGCAGCGCCTCCTGGACAGTGTATCTGATCAGATCGGCGGTCCTCACCACTTCTTTCCTTGAATCGCGATCGCTCTTGCCGACTTCGTGCATCACCGTTCCGGCGATTTCTTTTTCATTTTTAATAAGTTCATCGGCCCAGCGATCCAGAACGGCACCGCGTTCGTTCAATGACAGCGCCGCCCATTTTTTCTGGGCCTGATGGGCTGCACGAATAGCCGCATCCACTTCTTCCTGTGTCACCGCCTGGACAAAACCAATCGTTTCACGAAGATAAGGAGACTTTATGGCGATCGTCTGACCGGAAGAACTCTCTTCCCATTTTCCGCCTAAATAAGCCTTGTAGGTGGTCAACTCTGAAACATTTGAAGCCATACCCTTTCATTTCTCCTTTATTTGCCAATCCGAATCTGCGCATTGACAATTATTTTCTCTTCATTTAAAAATTTTAGAAAAATAGTTCAATATCATCATACGCATTATTACATGAAAATTTATTTTTATCCACCGTTATGCTTTGATGGAAATAGATAAACATTAACAGAAAAATTTAATTCGAATAAATCTTACCCTTTTAGCATCCTGGTTTAAAGCAAATTCACAGTATTGTAAAGAAATATAATTTCATTGTGATTCAAATCACAATACATAATTTATTTTATAATAATGTTCCGAACATTCATTTAATAAAGCGGCAGCTAGTCCGTCCAAGAAGAATAATATTCCCGACGCGGCTACCCCAAAAGGATCTGCCCAACCGAACGGTGCTCCCCCTGAAGATTTTCTTCCCGCCGGTCCTTCTGCAGCCGGCCGGGAGTGAACGAATGACGGCCAATCATCATCCGCGCGAAAACGCCCTGTAACCGTCTCCGGTCAACCTATTCAGCCGATCGAAACAATGATTGATCCGCTCCCGGCCTATGTATCTTCCTCTTTGCGGAATCCGGCTTTATCACGCTTCGCCCGCTGCCGCCTCATCTCTGTACTGGCAGGCGGCAGTGCCGGCGAAAAAGTAAAGGGGCTCATGGATCAGAGCTCCTTTTTAAAGTTCGGTTTCCTGTTCAATTTGTGTCAAATTAACAAACGGAGCCGCGAAGATGGCCAGGATAGCGACCGGCAGCCAGGCGATGATCAGAAAGAAAAAAGCGGCAACGTGCCTTTTTTTCCACATTTGCCAAAACGGCAGCACACCCAGCATCCATCCCGTTATCAATCCGATTATTCCATAACAGAGGAGAAGCTGCAGAGCGTATATTATCATTCATATCAACTCCGTCACCCTTTTTAACAGTTTATGCAGCGGCCGTAAAGGGGTGAAACAGAGAAGACAAAACGCCGGCTTTGCGAACCGTCAAAAACCTGTAACGGCACGTTCACGCCCGTTCATAGACAAAAAAAGTGTGCGGGAAAACATTCTTTCGATCAAGCGTCCCTTGTATTTCAGAGACAGGCCGCCACTTTTCTTCATCAAAAGCTGTGAAATAGGTATCTCCTTCAAATTCAGCATCAATACAAGTGATATACAGGCGGTCGGCATAAGCGATGAATGTCTCAAAAATCTGGGCGCCGCCGATAACAAAACATTCTTTGCCAAAAGAAATCCCGCTCTTCAGGAAATCTTCTGCAGAATGGAAGACAGCAACATTTTCATATCGAAACTCCGAATCACGCGTCAGTACTATATTCTTTCTTCCCGGAAGCGGTTTCCCGATCGACTCGAACGTTTTCCTGCCCATAATGACCGGATGGCCGGTCGTTATTTTTTTAAAATAGCGGAGATCGGCCGGCAGATGCCACGGCAAATCATTGCCGCGGCCGATCAGCCGGTTTCGGTCCATCGCCACAAGAAATGAAATCATACGGACACCTCACCTTTGATGTGCGGATAAGGATGATAGCCCTCGATGCTGAAATCGTCATAATCAAAGTCGAAAACAGACGGCACGTCGCGCAAAATTTTCAGCTCCGGCAGCGGGCGGGGCGTTCGCGATAATTGTTCTTTGACCTGACTGATGTGATTCAGGTAAATATGAGCATCGCCCAGTGTATGTATAAACTCTCCCGGTTCCAGCCCGGTTACATGAGCGATCATTTCCGTCAGCAGTGCATAGGAAGCAATATTAAATGGCACCCCGAGAAAAATATCGGCACTGCGCTGATAAAGCTGGCAGCTCAGCCTGCCGTCGTTGACATAAAACTGAAACAGGCAGTGGCACGGAGGCAGCGCCATGTCCGGAATATCCGCCGGATTCCATGCAGTAACAACCAGGCGGCGGGAGTCCGGGTGGTGTATAATCTGGTCTATCACATTTGAAATCTGATCAACGGTTCCGCCGTTTTTGCCGGGCCATGAGCGCCACTGGCGGCCGTAGACCGGACCGAGATTCCCGTTCTCATCCGCCCATTCGTTCCAGATACGGACGCCGTGATCCTGAAGATATTTTACATTGGTATCGCCCTTCAGGAACCAAAGCAGTTCATAAATAATTGATTTATAGTGCAGTTTCTTTGTCGTCAGCAGCGGAAAACCCTTTTGAAGATCGAAGCGCATCTGATAGCCGAAGAGGCTGATCGTTCCGGTCCCGGTCCGGTCCGATTTCCGGTGGCCTTCTTCCAGAACCTTTCGGCACAAATCCAAATACTGTTTCATGATTCCATCACCCCTCGTGTCTCTCTGCTCTCTATAGTATCATAATCCGACCGGGCCCGACATATCTGCCGGAACCGCGTTAACAAAATCATAATCATCCGCAGCCATGCATAGTCATGTTACAAGCACCGCTAAATGGGAGGAGAAAGCTATGAATGCCGACACGCAGCAGGGCAATCCTCTGAATCGTCTGCGCCGCGAGCATCCCGGCGCCTTGCAGGAAGAATGGACACAGCTCTGTCAGACAGACATGAAAAGCGCACTTAAGCTGATTAACGATCCGAAGCTTGAATTTCCGGCTTTGTTTACCCTGAGAGAACATTTAGAGAAGCGCGGAGAGGGTCTGAGTGCACGCAATCGCATTGTCCTCGCCCACATCCGCAATGTACTTCAGGGTGCCGATCTTGGGATTGACCTGAATGCCCCCTTCCCGGATCAACATGATCTTGTCGTCGGATCGCTCCTCTGGGTTCTTCGCACCGGATGGAAGAATATCCTTTCTACCGATTATACCCAGGTGATCGATCAGACGGCGATTCATATTCTGCACACGTACCATCATGATTGGATAAAAGAAATGATCGATCTGATTTTCTACCGTTATAAAAATAAAAGCCAGCGCCATTATTTAATCAGCGCCTTGCTGGAAACCGCAAACCCTGTTTGTCTCGTTTATCTTGCCAATTATCTTCTCTCGGAGCAGACTGTGGAAAGCGATTACGCCCGGCGCATGCTCTCTTTCATTCCGGAAGTGCGTCACGCACTGGATTGCCGGGCCGCTTTTTTTGTCTTTGAAGCCTGGTACGAAGAAAACGGGCACTATCTGGTGTATACGGGAGAGACGAACGACGCCGCCCCCGGCGCCAGGCCTTACCGGATCCATTACAGTGCTAAGTATCTTGGAAAAGCGGTCATTCCCCGGACCGGAGAGCCTATGCAGACACTTTTGCCGGAAGAAAAAAGAAATTACCTGGCTTTTTTAAAATTGCCCCTCAAAACACAAATCGCCCTTTCCCGCTTTTCCGGCCAACTGCGGAAGCAGCAGCCGGGAAATTGGCGATTCTGGATCGCACAGCCTCTGAATCAGCAGATCGGCACTCTCAAGGAACGCCGTTACGGGGAGGAAGGCGCATGATTATTGTGGAAGGTCAGACGCTTACGGCAGATGCAGCGGGGAGCTTCAGTGCGATCGGAGCAAATGCCTCGAAAATTTTTCAGGCCATGAGCGATTCATCAGAAATGTTTGTTTACCCATCCCGCCGCGAACTGACTTTTGAAATCAAATTCCGTTCTGAAACGATTGCCGCGGCGCGCGCGCTTCAGAACAGCCGGGCAGCATTCGCAACCTTTTACTACTCGGCATGCAATGAGCTTTTCTGGTCTCTGACCGGTGAAGGAGGTTTCGAACTGAGACCCGGACGGCAGCCTTCGGAAGCTATACGCGACATTTTTAGAAACGGAGACGCCTACGCCTTTGAATGCGCGACTGCCATGATGATTGTCTTTTATAAAGCGCTGATTGAGACTGTACGGGAAGAGCGCTTCAATGCCGTCTTTCAGCATCTCTATCTTTGGGATTGGCAGAATCATCCTTTTTTCCCTTTGAGAAACATAAATCACGTCGGATCCGGAATTCCCGGAGACATTCGTTACTTTAAAAATCCCGAGGTCAATCCCCAGACACCGCAGTGGCAGGGCGAGAATGCGGTCGATCTGTCGAACCATCTCTACTTCGGCCACGGCATCGGCATTCTTCCCGCCGAACAGATCATTGCGGAACTGAACAAATATCGAAGAAGAGGCGCCGAGATTTCCGCCTTTCTGATGCCCGGCGCCACCCGTCCGGATTATCTGGCACTTTCAGAGCTTGACGCCGGAGGGCAGACAGATGTCATAAGAATCGCGGCAGGGACATCGACTTATACTTTTTAGAGAGTTTTCAAACATTGCTTTCAACGAAAGTTTGTTCAAGAACGCTTTCATAAATAGCATTTTACGATAAAGATCAGACGTTTTGAAAGAAATTGTTCCTAAATAAATGCGTCTTTAACCAGATTAAACAGATTGGTGTTCAGTTTTTAATCATTTTTGCTTAAAGTCTTCAATAATACTTTAAGCACAATCTTTTACAATGTTTAAGTATAGTTTTCAGTATGCCCGAGGGCTGAATAAAGCGGGTTTATATGCGATTTTTTGATCCCTTATTCATCAGCTCCGCTATTTGTTTTGAATTTGGACTCCCTTCATTTTGCAGTTTTTCAATGATATTAATATAATCCGTCTCACTTCGGTTCTGGCTTAATTTATAAGCGGCCTGAATCTCTTTTACTTTAATTTTAAATCCAACGATTCCTTTCAGTTCACTTTCTAAGAGTTCAGGAGAAAGTTTATCCCATAGAACAGGATGTTCCCGATTTTGCTCATAATGTTCCATCATTTTTGTTAATTCTTCGATTAATTCATTTTTCTCTAAAATGCTTGCTTTGCCATATACATGGACGGCCTGGTAATTCCATGTCGGAACTTCTTCATGCCCATACCATGAAGAAGAGATGTAAGCGTCCGGTCCCTGAAACATCACAAGCACATCATTACACGCTTCAAATGTTCTCCACTGAGGATTTCCATAAGCCATATGACCGCTAATATAGAAGTCATCGCCTTTTTTAGTGAACCCAAAGGGCATATGTGTCGCTATCGGCTTCCCCTGTTCCGTTGTGATAATCGTGCCAAAGGAGTTTTTTTGAACAAAATTCCAGATTTCATCAACATTTGTGACCTTAAAACATTTTGGAATATACATTATAATCCGCCTCTCAAAAAAGTCATAGGAGTATTCGGGTCATTATAAAATCCTTTTGTTCTTCATCTCCCATATAAAAAAAGTGGGCTCCCGTTTGAATAAACCCCATTTTCTGATAAAAGGCAAGAGCCTTTTCATTTTTTTCCCATACGCCCAGCCAGATTTTCTTTTTATTGCGTTCCATCGCAAACTTTACAGCCTCATTTAACAGATATCTGCCAAGTCCATGTTTTTGAAATTCATTTTTTATATAGATTCTCTCGATTTCAAGTGCTTCATCACCCATTTCTTCAGACTGGGCATTATTGATGTTGACTTTTAAATACCCGGCAATTTCATTATCCAAATAAACAAAAAAGAATTGCGAGGAAATATCGGATAACTCTTTTCCCAAGCGTTTTAAGTTAAACGCCTTCTCCAAATAGGCATTTATGTTTTCGGGTGAATTCTGATGCACAAATGTTTCATTAAATGTTTCATAACTCATTCTTTGAAGTATGAGTAAGTCTTCAAATGTGCATTTTTTTATTTTTACAGCCATTTCCGCGACCCTTCTATATTCTCAATAATTTCTTTTGTTCCCCTTCTTGACAAATTCCCAATCCTTTTCAACATTTTTTCTTACCCTCTGAAGAAGATTGGAAATAGCTTCTGCTTCTTTTTCGGAAAATCCGGCCAATGCAACGAGATTAGAATAGTCATTTTCTCGTTTTATAAAAGGATAAATCTTTTGCCCCTTCTCTGTCACAAAGAGTTTTTTTATCTTCTTGTTATGCTTATCGTCCTTCTTTTCAATAAAATCATTCAATTCAAGTTTTTTTACAGCATGAGCCGCTGTTGTCCGGTCCACTTTTATCATCCCGGCTAACTTTTCCTGAATGATCCCCGGGTTTTCACATATCCGCACAAGGTACAAATACTGCCCTTTTGTAAGATCATATTCTTTAAATTCTATATTGCTTATGGAATCTAACGCCCTGGCTATCATTCCGATTTCACGAAGAATTTCCTTCATAATGAACTCCTTAACATCATTTTAGTTGCAAATAAAGATTACTTTAACTATGATGTTTGCATTCGCGGCAAAAATTGATCCAGGTTATAGTGAGTCATCATTCATGATGACTTAATCCAAAAGGGGTAAAAGAACGATGAAATCGGAACAAGAAAAGTAAGGATAGTTGCTGCATATCATTATCTAAGCAAGATCCAATACCTTCATCGCATCATTCATAAAACAGACGACCTGGTGCTGTTTGCCAAAAAGCGGCAAAACACGTAAGCATAATAAAAATAGTCCGCCTCTAAACGGATCTCGTTATGATTCCGTTCAGAGACTTATACTCAGTGGAAGGCGCCGGTTCTCATCGCTTCGCCTCAATTGATACTTCTTTATTGTTAATATCAAGAATTGAAATGACGCATGTTCCCCCTAAATTATCCTGAACCGATGCCGCCAGGTCTTTTAAAGCATTTTCCAACGTATTCAATCTTCTTTCATCAACTAACTCAATACACAAAAAAGCATTCTCTGTCTTTTCCGTAAGCATCGTTCTCACGGATTCGCGCCAATTCCAGCACCTGCAAATGGCTCCGCCATCATCTTTGTATACGATCTCACCCTCATAGGGCGGTTCGTTTTTATCCGTTCCTAATGTAACAAAGTTTTCAATTCCCGCTGCTTTAGTCAATCTGATATTACCCGCAAAGGTATCTATATCTTCACCGCCGCAAGGCAGCGCATATCTCAAAGAAATAGAATTATATATATCGACCAATGGATTAATCGTTCCCAAATGTTTCCCTTTATACACTCGTTTTAATAGTGCCTCAACAGAGGATCTTGCACCTTTTTTGGTTTTAAACTTTCGAAATGCCTCTCTCCATACTTTAACTGCTTCAATACTGCTGAATTCTTCCGCATGCTCCAGATAGTGCAAGGCTTCCCTTTCCGAATTATAGATGATATCCTGATATTTATTTTTATCCTTTATAGAGTTATCAATGCCGTTGCAAATAACAGTACCAATTCTTGCATCCGGAAATGTACTCCAGAATTGATCTTCGATAACAAACTTTTTCATTTAAAAATGCCTCCTCGACTTTAAAATTCGTTCAAGATACTATAGTGCCGGTCAGTAAACTTTAAATTCTGCAGAATAACAATTCCCTTGCCGTTGCCGATTCCATGAAGAAATGTCTTCCATTATTTTTATTGCAAATGCATCAAAAAGGCATATATTAAATATAGTTTAATTCCGTTGCATTTGCAACAATACATGTGATCATGTTGGCCTTTCTTTAATAATCTCGATCAAGTCACTGTCTTTAACACTCCTCATCAATATTTCTGCAGACTATTGTCCACACCGTGCAGTTTCATTATTTCAAACATAATCATTATTCTTTTTTAAAATATACTCCGTGTCTTTTTTTAACTGAAAAATATTTGTTTAACGAAGGATTATATACTGCTTCAAAACCTTACGGAGGCACACTTTATTAATGGAACGCCATTGAGAGAGCCGGCTGATCCTGCGAAAAGGGAACTTGGCCGGTCAGGTCATCAATTTTCAGACAATATTAGAGATGATGGTGTCTGGATCTGGTCAAAAACAAAGAAAACAACTTCTCGATTTTCTAGTGTTTCAATCTGCAGCTTCCTCCGTCATCCGTTCATTAATAAATAAAAATCGGGGAAATTGAGCTTAAATTCGGGCATAATAAAAGCATCCTGACTAGAGGATGCGTGATTTTCCATCTTAATAATCATCGTTATCTCATGTATTGCAAAAATTCAGCAGGTGTACAGCATTTAAATGGTGCATTGCCCAAATCCAACATCCCGCTTTTGCCATCCATTGTGACTAAATAATCTGTTTCAGTCGAATAAGCTAATTCTATAAACATATCGTCATCATGATCTTTAATAGATGGGAGAGATGATTTATCTATATGTCGTGTATTGACAGATTTCCCATAATAGAAAACATCTGCCAATAAACGTAAAACATTTAACTTTGCCTCTTCATCCCAATTTGCCGAGTTGGCACTTCGTTTAACTACATACATTAATTCGCCAATTGTATTTTGAGAAAAAAGCAATCGAATGTTGAATTGCTGTAAATTGGATATAATATCCAGGCACTCTAATTCAGTGTCCTGTTTAAAAAAAGCATTCACAAAAATATTAGTATCAATAATAACTTTATCTGCCATTTCTATATTCTTTAACCACTTTCAAAACATCATCATATGTTTGCCCATGTTTTTTCATTTGCTGCTGTGCGATGCGGCGGATATTAAGTAAAGAGTCAGATATTTTTTTATTGCTTTCAGCAATTTTTACTGCTGACATATCTTCACGCTCCTCTTTATCACACATGACCAACACCGCCTAATATATAGTGGTATTAGTATACGTTCAATTTCTATTAAATTATACTACATGCAGTAAATAAAAGTATATAACTTTAATCGCTAATTTCCACAGTCCGGTCGATCATTGCTCTATATATACCTATACCTTATCAGGTATCCACCTTCCAGCAGCTTCTTAATCCGCTTTTCTTTTCCGTCCTTGATATACCTGAAATGCTTTCTCAGGTGTATCCATATCCCAGGGCATCTTATTCCAGTTAATTAATTGTGCTTTAAATGTATCCACATATCTATTCACGCCAGCCGGCAGCAGCCCTCCGTCATTCGAATGGCTTGTAAAAAATGAACTCAGTTCGTGAGGAACAAAACAGCCTGTTTAGGAAACAAATCTTGTTGCCTTTAACAAGGATACCTTTGTCTCATCCCATCTTATGCCCGGTTATAATATCATTCAGCAAAGTTCCGGAAGTTGTGCCATTCATCGACAACAGAACAATTTTTGCTGCTTCGCCAGTTTTTATCATCGGAATTTATACTTGTTCGTCGATTCATATTGTTCCATGTGAAATAGACTTTACTGCTTTTCGTTGAATGATACTTGCCAGCCTTCCAGATCCATTTCTTATGCGTAAAAAAACAATTCTATTTTCATTGTTCGAAATCTTTACCAAAACGCCATCTTTATTTCATATTTAAATGATTGGGTCCATTATACATACCTTTGGCCTGGCTATGGCACATATCATTCGCAATATAAAAAATCCGCATCCAAAATAAAGCACCCTCATTGACTCATTCAACAAATGAAGATGCCGGTCTTTACTGCGAATCATTTATGTTACAAATGCGGGTTGGGAATTAACTATTTGTTACTTAACCGGCGTTGCATCTTTTTGATCTTCCCGCTCCAAATACCAGCGGTTGCGCGGATGTTTCCGGCAGGCATCGCTGCAGGAACGCTGATATTTTTTCTCGCACGCTTCACAGCAAATATACTGCCGGTTGCATTCGGGATTCGCACAGTTGACGATCCGGTCAGTCGGCCTGCCGCAATGATGGCAGCGGCCGATCACTACATCTTCATCCGTACGATTGACCGGTACAGATATGCGCTGATCAAACACATAGCATTTGCCGTCGTAAAGTTTCCCTTTCACTTCCGGGTCTTTGCCGTACGTAACGATGCCGCCGTCCAGCTGGCCGACATCCTTGAATCCGGCCCTGATCAAGTACCCGCTGAATTTCTCGCAGCGGATGCCGCCGGTGCAGTAGGTCAGCACTTTTTTATCCTTTTGATCTGACAGGTTCTGCTCAATCCAATGAGGCAGATCGCGGAAAGTCTTAATTTCGGGCAATATCGCATTTCTAAAATGGCCGATCTGCGTTTCATAGTCGTTGCGCGCGTCAATAACAATCGTATTCTCATCCCGAAGCGCTTCGTAAAATTCCTTCGGTTTAAGATGTTTCCCGGTCAGCCGCTGCGGATCGATATCATTTTCAAGCTTGAACGCAACAATTTCTTTTCGCGGCCGGACGTGCATTTTCTTAAATGCATGGCCGCCGGCTTCATCGATTTTAAATGCCATATTCCTAAAACGCGGATCGCGGTGCAGCGTATCCATGTAAATCTGCGTCTGCTCCGCCGGCCCGGACAATGTGCCGTTCAACCCCTCCTTTGCAACCAGAACCCGGCCCCTCAATCCGAGACGCTTACAAAAATCCAGATGCTTCTTAGCAAAAATGGCCGGATCGTCAATGGCCACATATTGGTAAATACGATAAGGTTTTTCTAACTCAGTCATTCTTCACACCCCGCTCAGAATTCATCCGATCCTGCTCTTCCTGCAGAAATCGTAAAGAACATTTCATATCCTATCAAAAATTCATCTCAGTGACAAATATCACATTTTTTGGTTGCTCGGCCCGCTGATAAATACAGACAAGGATATTTCATCAAAGCAGCACGAACAGCATGCTTCTGCTGAATTATAGCTGCCATGTAAAAAGGTTGTTTATTCATGGGCCGGATTCAATCTGAAAATGCTTTTTTCAGTTAAGAAAAAAACTATCGTGCAGCTGACGGATTGCGCAGCCATCCGATCGAATTCAGAAGGCTGAACCAAGCATGAGACGGCCGCTCCGAAGCGAGAGTCGCGCCGAATTGCTGAAAACTCGCGCCGAATCATCGGGAAGTCGCTCCGAAATTGAGCGATCGCACCGAATGCGGTCAGAGACGCACCGAAACGCCGAAATGTTGCTCCGAATCATCAGGAAGTCGCTCCGAAATTGAGCGGCCGCTCCGAAGCGAGAGTCGCTCCGAATCACTTAAATATTGCGCCGAATTGCTGAAAACTCGCGCCGAGTCATTGGGAAGTCGCTCCGAAATTGAGCGATCGCACCGAATGCGGTCAGAGACGCACTGAAACGCCGAAATGTCGCTCCGAAGCGATCGAGAGTTGCTCCGAATTGTTGAAAACTCGCGCCGAATCGGACAAGAGTCGCTCCAAATTGCTGAAAATTCGCGCCGAAAGCTCAAGTTGAATCCGGCCGAATCAGCCTGACAAAAAATTCATCGTCCCATATTATCACGGCTTTTTATTTCAGTCGATTCACCGTCCGACGCTGCTGCACAATCACCAATTCTCAGTAAAGGACTGATATGGATTTTAATAGACTTGCTCATTTTAAGAATTAATTTTTCTTTTTAGACGGCCTGAACAGGAATCGTTTTTTTTACGTCCAGTAAGCACTCCTATGTAACAAAGCACCGTATTTGCATCTGTGTCAGCTATGGTTCTTCCGCTAGAATGCCTCCGCATCTGAGCACTCCCCCTGCACTTAAAATCCAGAGATTCGTTGCTGCGACTTAACTGCTGCCGGTCTACAAGGAGATACCTTATTTTTTGAAAAGGGGCACATGGTGAAGGAAGGCGAATCAATCGAACAAGCCGGGACGATTCAGGATGCAAAGAGCATCATCTTCTGGTATAGTCAAAAACGGGAACGATAACTAACAAAAAAAGAGAGCGGGTTGCGGGAATGACTTATGATGTGATTGTAGTAGGCGGCGGTCCGGCCGGCTTAATGGCTTCGATCGCAGCAGCGGAGAACGGAGCCGAAGTTCTGCTTCTTGACAAGGGAGACAAACTCGGCAGAAAACTGGCCATTTCAGGGGGCGGACGCTGCAATGTGACAAATGCGATGCCGATCGATCAGCTGATCCGGAACATTCCGGGCAATGGAAGATTTTTATACAGCGCCCTTTCGGCATTCAGCAACCGCGATATTATCGCTTTCTTTGAAAAACTGGGGATCCGCCTGAAAGAGGAAGACCACGGGAGGGTTTTCCCTGTCTCAAACAGTGCTCTTTCGGTGGTTCAAGCACTGCTTAAAAAGGTCCGGGCACTCCGGGTAGCAATCACAGTCAACCAGCCCGTGCAGGCCGTTCTGTACCGGGAAAGTGTACAAGGAGTAAAAACAGCCGCGGGTGAAAAAATACCGGCCCGCTGTGTGATTGTTGCGGTCGGCGGAAAATCGGTCCCGCAGACCGGCTCTACAGGCGACGGCTACGCGTGGGCGAAAGCTGCCGGCCATACTGTTACTGATCTCTATCCCACCGAAGTGCCGCTGACATCAGCCGAACCCTTCATTCAGTCAAAGATTCTGCAGGGCCTTTCTCTGCGTGATGCCGCCGCTACCCTGGTCGATCCTCACGGGAAGCCGATCCAGACGCACCGCTGGGATATATTGTTTACACATTTCGGCTTGTCCGGTCCGGCAATTTTAAGACTCAGCCAGTTTGTCGTTAAAGCCCTGAAAAAATTCAAAACAGCCGATGTAATCGTCAAAATTGATCCGCTCCCCGATCTGAATGAACAGGAGCTCTTTGATCTGCTTTTTCAAAAAGCGGAAGCAGAACCGAAAAAGGCGATCAAAAACATCTGGAAAGGGATCGTTCCGGAACGCTATCTGACTTTTTTATTCGGACAGATTCATCTGTCTTCCGAAAAGAATTTTCATGAGCTTTCTAAAAACGAAATCCGCCGCATGGCAGCAATCCTCAAATCATTTCCCGTCAGGATCAACGGGAGCCTGTCGATCGAAAGAGCGTTCATTACGGGAGGCGGTGTTTCACTGAAAGAAATCAATCCGAAAACGATGGAATCCAAAATCATGCCCGGCCTTTTTTTCTGCGGAGAAATCATGGATATTCACGGCTACACGGGGGGCTATAATATTACTTCCGCATTCGTTACCGGTCACGCAGCAGGCGTTGCGGCGGCAGCGAAAAAGCAGAACCTTTTCTTCAATTAAAAAACGGACAAACGGCTGATTGCGCCCGCTTGTCCGGGATCAGGCACCGACGCCAAAATAAGTTTTCACGACAAAACCAATGAAAAAGGTAAGAGCCGAAACGCCGAGACAAATGATCGCCATTTCCCAAAAGCGCTGTTTGAACCCGATCTTTTTCGCAACATCCATGTAATAGCTGAAAATAAATATAATGGACACAGAGATCATGACGGTGATAAGAAGAGCCAGTATATATTGATTATTCGGTACCAGGAAAAAAGGCAGGACGAGCAGAACGACGGTGAAAATATACGAAAATCCTGTATAAATTGCGGCAGTAGCTGCTTTTTTAATATTCCCTTCCGATCTTTCCGCCATAAACTCACTTGCTCCCATCGACAGTGAAGCGGCGATGCCGGCTATAAGTCCGGCGATCGCAATCATCATCGAGTTGGACATTGATAAAGTAAAACCGGCCACGCTTCCCGTAATCTCGACAAGGGCATCGTTCATGCCAAGAATAATTGCACCGACAAAATCGAGACGGCTTTCCTTTAATTGACCGATCAGCTCCTTCTCCGATGCAACAAGCGAGCGGATTTCTCCGATTTTCTCCAGGGACCGTCCGTCGTTTGAGACGGAAAGGCGGCGGATCCGGCGTTCCTTCTTTCTCATCAGCCATTGAGTGACAAATGTAAATCCCAGCAGCCGTGCAACGAAAACTGTCACGTTGAACAGACTGCGGATATTGCTATGAATGTCTTCCGCCTGCAGAATCCGGATCATCTGCCGCTCTACCCCGGCAAGCTTTGCGTAAACCTGACGATTGTGCACCAGTTTGGGATTTTCCTGCCAGTATTGGTAAAGCATCGACTGAAGTAATGCAAGTTTCCCCAAAAACGACAGATACTTCTCATCTTTTGAACTCATATTAAAATGACAACGGTCCTTTCCGCTTAATTTTTACGGAACATTTTCTATTTTGGCAGCAACTGATTATTATAAAAGAAGATAAAATAACGGATTCAATCGAACGGAACGCTTCGCAATGCATCCATAATAGCACGGCTTTATCATGCTTACAAGTATAATAATTATTTTTTTATAATCAAACTAATGGACCCCTATGTATTGATTTATAGGGATCCATCCTCTTAGTTTCATAACTGATTTTAATTATCATTATCGACTACCATTATTTTTTATCATTTATAATTCGGCCTGGTAACTGATGAATTATCGTTTTTCAAGGACGCCGAGTTCTTCATCCAGTGATGAAAACTGCTGCTCAACGACGAATCTGGCATCTTTCAGTGCCTGATTATAAACCAGCGGCGCACATTCATTCATGAAAAATGTCAGCAGATTCTCGGCCCCGATCAGACCGAGCCGTTCATGATTCGCATCAAAATAATAGCTTTGCAGCTTATCAAGCAGTTCTTTCTTCTGAGCTCTTGTCAGATCCATTTTAATCCCTCATTTGCAAGGCTTTTTAATTTCTTAGAAAAAACACATCAATGAGCATGGACGTGCACGCTCCTGGCATGCAGATAGCGCACTCCCGTAAGAATGGCACAGATCATGCAAATACCGGCCGAAGCAAGGAAAACAATGTGCATCGCGTACAAAAAGATATCCGGCCGGCCTGAGATTAAACCGGTCACACGGTAGCCTGCTTTCATACTCATGCTGAAAAACAGCAGCGTTGTAGCAAAAGTGATCCCGACGATCATACCAAGATTTCTGATCAGCGCATTAACGCTTCCCGCGCTTCCAAGCTGCGATCTTGGGACTGTCGACATAACAAGCGAATTATTCGGCGATTGAAAAAAGCCGCTTCCCACCCCCATCAGCGCCGTAAGAAAACCAACGTAAGCCGCCGGACTCTCCGCGTTTAAGAATCCCAGACCGATCTGCGAAGCAACGAGAACCATCAGCCCGATAAAGGTCAGAATTTCCGAACCGATTTTATCAGAAAGTGCACCGCTCAGCGGAGCGACAATAGCCATCGCAATCGGGAAAAGCATCAGCACGAAACCGGAATCCCGCGCCGTCAGCCCCAGAATGTCCTGGGTAAAAAAAGGAGCGATGATATTGAAACAAAAATTGGAGACAAACACGAGAAAAGCGCAGATGATACTGACTGAGAAGAGTCCGTTTTTAAACAGTCTCAGCTGAAGCATCGGATCCTCTTTTTTACGCCACTCAACCTCGATAAAAATAAACAGCAGAACCGCGGCAAGAAGGATAGACGCGATAATCCGTATATCCTGATAGCCGACATTCTGCCCGAGCAGGAGCCCGGTGAAAAACAGAATGATAAAGGCGGCAAAGATCAGCGTCCCGCTTTTATCCAAACGGCCCTTCGATCGATAGATATCCTTCGGAAGCATTCTCCAGCCGAGAAAAATGACGACGATTCCGATCGGAACATTGATCCAGAAAATATAATTCCAGCCGAGCGAATAAACGATAAATCCGCCGAGCCCCGGTCCGGTGATGCCGCCAAGCGAGACGAACGTGCCGATCAGTCCGAGGGCGCGTCCCCTTTCTCTTCCCGGAAATATATCCGTCGCAATCCCGAAGTTATTGGCCATTGTCATTGAGGCCCCGATAGCCTGAACGACTCTTGCAGCCAGAAGAAACGGGAGATTCCCGCTCAGTCCGCAGAGCAGCGAACCGATTATAAACAGAATGGTGCCGATACGGAATATCAAAATTTTGCCGAACATGTCTCCGAGCCGTCCGAACATCAGGATAAACACGCAGATAACCATCAGGTAAATGGTAACGACCCATTCACTGTTCGCAATCGGCAGGTGAAGCCTATGCGAAATATCAGGAAGAGCTACATTGACGATGCTTGCATCAAGAGTGGACATAAAGGTAAACAGATTGAGGATAATGAGGATGATCCAGCGTCTTTTCTGCACCGATTCATCCTGCTGATAGGAGGTTATTTTTGATACATCAGATACCATTTTGCACCTTCTTACACATGATTTCAGTTTTTCGAGCTCTGGGGAAAGGACACAAGTCAGACAAACGAAAAGATACCACAGTATTCTCTCCTGTGATACCCTTCGATTCGCGTCATTATGAACAAGTCTCCCAGATACAGGATGAAGATGGATTAAAACAAGCCGGTCGCCTTGCCGTCAGCGCCGACATCCATGTTCAGAGCAGCGGGACGTTTCGGCAGGCCGGGCATCGTCAGGACATTGCCGGTCAGAGCGATAATGAAGCCGGCACCGGCCGACACTTTCAGCTCACGCACGTGGATGGTGAAGCCTTTCGGCCGCCCGATCTGTTTCGGATCGTCCGAGAGCGAATATTGTGTTTTAGCGATGCAGACAGGAAACTTATCCCATCCGTTTTTTTTGATGGAAGCCAGCTGTTTACGTGCTTTGGGGGATAATTCCAGATCCTTGCCGCCGTAAACCTTCGTAACGATGGCAGACAGTTTGTCTTCGACAGAATCGTCCAATTCGTAGAGCGGTTTGAAATGATTTTCCCGTGATTCTACCGTATCGACGACCAGTCGGGCCAGCTGTTCCCCGCCCCTGCCCCCGTCTTCCCATACATCGGCCAGGGCGACCGGATGGCCGTTTCTCGCACACCACTCCTTGACAAAGGCCACTTCACGATCCGTATCAAAAATGAAATGATTAATCGCAATCACATAGGGCAGACCGAACGAGCGGATGGTTTCTATATGGCAGGCAAGATTCTCCATGCCTTGCGCCAGTGCCTCCATATCTTCATGTCTCAGTTCTTCTTTCGTCAGGCCTCCGTGCATCTTCAGCGCACGGATCGTTGCGACAATGACTACGGCACTCGGTTTGATATGGCCGGCCCGCGTCGTAATATCGAGAAACTTTTCCGCACCGAGGTCTGCACCGAAACCTGCCTCTGTGATCAAATACTCCCCGAGTTTCGCCCCTATTTTAGTGGCAAGCACGCTGTTGCATCCGTGGGCAATGTTTGCAAACGGACCGCCGTGTACAAAGGCCGGCGTATTCTCGAGTGTCTGTACGAGGTTAGGATGAATCGCCTCTTTCAGGAGAAGCGTCAGCGCACCTTCAACTTTCAGATCCCTGACAAAAACCGGTTCTCCGTCGAAAGTATAGGCAACCAGCATTTTGCTGAGACGTTTCTTCAGATCATCGAGATTGACGGAAAGGCAGAGAATGGCCATAATTTCTGAAGCGACCGTGATATCAAATCCGTCTTCGCGCGGCACCCCGTTTGTTCTTCCCCCGAGGCCGACGATGACATGCCGGAGTGCACGATCATTCAAATCAAGCACACGTTTCCAGACGATCCTGCGCGGATCAATATTCAGCTCATTGCCCTGATAGATGTGATTGTCAATAAAGGCGGCAAGGGCATTGTGAGCCGAAGTAATCGCATGAAAATCGCCGGTAAAATGAAGATTGATGTCTTCCATCGGGACAACCTGCGAATAGCCCCCTCCTGCGGCTCCTCCTTTCAGCCCCATCGTCGGTCCGAGCGACGGTTCACGGAGCGCAATAACCGTCTTTTTTCCGATACGGTTCATCGCCTGCCCGAGCCCGACGGTCACCGTCGATTTTCCTTCTCCCGCGGGCGTCGGGTTAATCGAGGTCACGAGAATCACTTTCCCGTCCTTTTTACCATTCAGTTTTTCTAAAGTATCGGCCGATACTTTAGCCTTATAGCGCCCGTACGGCTCCCAGTCTTCTTCGTCAAGGCCGAGTCCGCCGGCAATTTCGCTGATCGGCGCCAGTACGGCTTCCTGTGCAATTTCAATGTCTGATTTCACCGTTTTTGCATCGCTTGTCATTTTTATTTGATCACCCATTCGGAAAATGAATTAGTACATCCATCATAACATATTGTCTGCTATGATTCGAAAAATTACTGCTTTTTATCAATGCGGTTCTTGATGTATGCTAGTGTTATCACATAAAGCGAATAAGCGGGGTGGCAGTGATTGATTGAAGTTTCATTCGACGGGGCGGCAAGCGGAAATCCCGGGCTTGCCGGAGGAGGACTGTACATAAAATTGAACGGCGGGCGCGAAGAAAGACAGACGTTTCCGCTTGGCATTCTGTCAAGCAACCATGAAGCGGAGTTTGCGGCACTGGTAGCGGCACTCCGTTTCTGCCTTAAGCGGGGCTACCTTTCCGTTTCTTTCCGAACCGATTCACAATTGGTCAATCAGTCGTTGGAAAAACGGTACGTCAAGAAAGATATTTATAACCGTTATCTGCGGGAAGCACTCGAACTGATCAAACAATTCGATCTTTTTTTCTGCAAATGGATTCCTGACCGGCAGAATGTCAATGCGGATTCCCTTGCACGTCTTGCCATCCGCGAACAGCAAGTTTCTCCGGATCGAGAGTGCGATCATCAATGACTCTCAAGCGGATACTTGCCGCAGACGGCAGTCGGATCTTTGATTTTCGTCAACTGGCAGCTCCTGATGTCCAGGCCGTTATTTTATTTATGGCATTCTTCTTTCCTGCTGCAGACCGAGCTGCAGAAAGCGACACCCGCAACCCATGTCGGAATTATCTTCACGATGGAACCGCTCTTTGCACTGTCGGCTTCCGCCCTGATCCAGCATGAGCAGCCGGGAAAAAGCGAACGGGCGGGCTGTATCCTGATACTTGCCGGCATGCCGCTGGCCGAGCGGCCGCGCTAAGTCCTGGCCGATTCAAAGCGCCGGCCGGCATATGAGATCCAATTCAACGCCTATATAACGAAACAGAGCGTCTCATCGTCGAAAAATCGGCTGGTGAGACGCCCTTTTATATCCCCGGCTTGACTTCCGCTGTTTCCCCGTATCGGTTTGTTCAGACGGAAGTTTTTTTAATCTATGACTCAAGTCTGCGCCATCAATCAGCGCTTCAATGCCTTATATTCCTTCGTTAATTTCATAAACTGTGCTTTATCCCTAGAATCAAGGCTTGCATCAATCGCGGACTGAAGCTGCTTAATTTTTTGATTAAATTCCATTTCATCCAGGATCATTTGGGCATACATTTCGACAACTGAGACTTTCGCCTGCTGTTCTTTATAAAGAACAAGCGCTTTTGTATTCTGCTGGAAAGAGTGATCGTTGTTCATCTTCATTGCCCCCCTTTGCACTTTTAACCATTCTACACTATTTATCTGAAAGTTACAACCATTTTCAATTATTTCCCACTAACTTTTCCAATTATTTAGATAAAGGGGTTTTCTGCTTTCTTAAAACAAAAAGAAGGAGGAGCAAACCTGCTCCTTCTCCTTTTTATCCATATTATTTTCTTAACAGCAGCGGCCGTTTAGGCCCGTTTTTCTTCATTTTCAAAAGTGCTGAGAACGTTGTCTGCCTCTGCCGCGGTAGCCGCTGTTCTGCCGCCGCTCAAATTCCCGCGGACGGCTGTAAAAGCTTTTGCTTCTGCCGCCGTGCTGCTGAGAATGATGGCTGCTCCTTTTAACCATCAGCGGTGCTTCACGGGTCAGGCGTACCGGTGTCGTATCCGGTTCTTTTGTCAGGACCTTCAAAGCAGCGGCAACCACGTCTTCTGCGTCATTGTCGGACAGCAGCTCCATTGCCTTGGCCTCATATGCGTGGTAATTGTCCTTCTCAAGAGAGCTGCGCAATGTATCCACAGCTACTTTCTGCTGTCCCGCAAGTGCTTCTTCATAGCTGGGGGCGCTGACCTGTTTCATCGGCTGTTTCGTTAAACGCTCGATCGATCGTAAATGCGGGAATTCACTCGGCGTAATGAACGTCAGCGCCAGACCCGTCTTGCCGGCACGGCCGGTACGGCCGATGCGGTGGACATAGCTTTCAGGATCCTGGGGAAGATCAAAATTGTAGACGTGCGTCACATTGCTGATATCAAGACCGCGGGCAGCAACATCTGTGGCAACCAGCAGTTTGACTTCGTTCTGCTTGAAACGGCGGAGCACAAGATCCCGTTTGGATTGCGTCAGGTCGCCGTGAATCCCTTCCGCTTCATATCCCCGTTTCTGAAGAGCACGCATCAGTTCGTCCACCCTGCGTTTTGTCCGTCCGAACACAATGGCGCGCTCAGGCATCTGAATATCGAGAAAGCGGGTCAATATATCAAATTTCTCCGATTCCTTCACCTTTACATAAATTTGCTCAGTCAAAGAAACCGTTAATGTTTTCGCTTTGATCTGGACTTTTTTAGGATTGTGCATAAACTTTTCGGCAAGAGCCTGAATCGGGCGCGGCATCGTTGCTGAAAAAAGCAGCGTCTGCCGTCCTTCGGGCGTTTTTTCAAGAATTTCATGAATATCGTCAATAAATCCCATATTCAGCATTTCATCAGCTTCATCAAGAACGATGATTTTAATCTGGTCGAGATGAATGGTATGGCGTTTGATGTGATCGAGCAGACGGCCCGGCGTTGCGGAAATAATGCTGGGACGTCTTTTCAAATCGCGGATTTGTCGTTGGATGTCCTGACCTCCGTAAATCGCCACTGTCCTGACTTTCTTATAGTAGCCGAGTGCGTTTAATTCCTGAGCGTTCTGAACAGCAAGCTCACGGGTCGGTGTGATGACAACGCCTTGAATCTCATGGTCGGAGGGATCTGCAGATTCGATCAACGGGATGCCGAATGCCGTCGTTTTACCCGTTCCCGTCTGTGCCTGTCCAATCAGATCGACACCGGTCTTAGCCACTGGAATCGCCTGTTCCTGGATGGGGGTCATTTCCGTAAATCCCATCCTGTCCGTCGCTTTCTTTATTTCTTCACTCACTTCAAGTTCTGAAAATTTCATTAAACAATAAAGTCTCCTTTTATAATGCATTCAGTTTTATTTTAGAAATGATTAGGCATCCTCCGCGATAGTGGACGGAAAATGCCTACCAAGAATTGAGCAAACATGATCTTCATTTTCAAAAGCAAACCTCTTCCATCCTTATGATTGCCTAAACACATAGTTTCACCATAACATGTACAGAAATGAAATGCAACGAATTAGGATATTTCCTTTTGTTAAACCTTTTATTAAAAAGGAATGATCGGCTTCACTGCGGATCTCAAGCAGGATTATTTAATAATCCGGTATATCATGGTATATTAATGTGTAACACAACACATTGATACGTGTGATGACGGGGCATAATTCTGAAAGAGGAATGAGGGACACTTTCAATGATGGAGACACAGAAACAGCCGACGCTTATTTTCATGTTCGGTGCTACCGGTGATCTGGCCCGGCGAAAACTTTATCCGGCTTTCTACCAGCTGTATAAAAAAAATCAGGATTTTGCCGTGATCGGACTGGCAAGGCGTCCGCATACCGACGAATCCTACCGGGATTTGATCAACCAAACGCTGCCGAAGTCGTCCGAAGACCGCAGCAGCTTTCTCGATCGCTTTTACTATCTTCCGCTTGACATCGAGCGTCCTGAAAATTTCAGTACGCTGAAAGAGCTGAGCGACCGGCTTGACGGGCAATACGGATTAAAGGGGAACAGAATCTTTTATCTGTCCCTCGCACCGCGTTTTTTCGGGCTGGCGGCAAAACATCTGAAGAATGCCGGTTTAACCGAGACATCGGGATGGAAACATGTCATTATCGAAAAACCTTTCGGGCATGATTTTGCGTCGGCAAAAAAGCTGAATAACGACCTGCTTCAGGTTTTTGATGAAAAAGAAATCTACAGAATCGATCACTATCTCGGAAAAGAAATGATCCAGAATATCGAAAGCCTGCGATTCGCAAACCCGATCTTTGAATCCGTCTGGAACCACCGTTATATTTCCAATGTGCAGATCACATTAAGCGAAACACTCGGTGTGGGCGAACGGGCAAGTTATTACGACCAGACCGGCGCCCTTCTGGACATGGTCCAGAATCACATTATGCAGATGATCGCGCTGACGGCCATGGAGCCGCCGAGCCGTTTTGAAACAGAAGAAACCCGGTACGAAAAGGTTAAGGTCATTCAATCGATCCGGCACGCATCCGCCGAAAATATTTTCAACCAGGTAGTCCGCGGACAGTATACAGGCGGCGTCCTGGCGGACGGGACTAAGGTGCCCGCCTATCGCGATGAAGAAAAAATCGATAAAAATTCGAACACGGAAACATTTGTCGCCGCCCGCTTTTTTATCGATAATTATCGTTGGTCCGGCGTCCCCTTTTATATCCGGACGGGGAAACGAATGAGCGCAAAATCCACGGAAATTGTGATTCAATTTAAGGATAATCCGAAAAATCCATATTTTTACCATCTAAATGACGCCGCACCCAATCTTCTCGTGGTCCATGTTCAGCCCGATGAGGGTCTGTCGCTGAAACTGAACGTGAAACAGTTTAACGAAACAGGAAATACGATGCCGATCACGATGAAATTCTGCAATAATTGTGCGAATGAAGGCAATACGCCCGATGCCTATGAACGGCTGCTGGCAGATTGTCTGAAGGGCGACTCGACAAATTTCACCCGCTGGGATGAAGTAGCCTATTCTTGGTCGCTGATGGATTCAATCGTTGCTGCCTGGTCGGAAAAACAACTGCCGCTTGATCACTATGAAGCCGGGTCGATGGGTCCCGCCTCGGCGGATCAGCTTCTGGCGAGAGACGGCTTTCACTGGTGGCCGCTGACAACAACTGTGTAAACGGACTTAAGAAACTAATTGGAGGTTTAACGTTCCGGGTCGATGGGCTCCGTGAACGGTAAACCTCCACTTTTCATATTCATCGCCGGAAAAGCGGAAACAGAGTTGCATCCGCTGGTTCAGGACAGAGCCGCTGTTCTGATCCGGGCGACTTCCTCGTTAAACGCATCGATCAGCCGTCTGGCAACCGCACCCGGCCGGCCTCCGGCAATCAGCTGATTGTCGATCCGGACAACCGGTGTTACCTCGGCACCGGTACTCGTAATGAAGACTTCATCGGCAGAGAAAAGCTCCTCCGTTGAAAAGAGCCGTTCCTCGACCGGGATGCTCAGCTTTTTCGCCAGACCCAGTACAAAGAGGCGTGTAATGCCGTTCAGAATAAAATGGTCGGCGGGATGAGTCACCAGCCGCCCCTCTTTTACAATGAACACATTGCAGGACGATCCTTCGGTGACCGTATTCCCCCTGTGAAGAATTGCTTCTTCAGAACCTTGTTCGTGCGCCTCCTGTTTGGCAAGCACATTGCCGAGAAGATTTAGCGTTTTGATGTCGCAGCGCAGCCAGCGGATGTCATCGATCAGGCTTACTTTTATTCCGGCTTCTCCCGGGGCACTTCGACGCGGCAGATTGATAGCGGATCCCGTCAGCACACTCTCCGCCCCTTCCGGAAACAGATGCTTGCGGGGAGCGGCTCCGCGCGTGATTTGAAAATAAATCAGCCCGTCGTCAATCTTATTTTTTTCGATCAGCGTCTGCAGATTGTCCGTCAAATGACCGATGCTGTACGGCAGCTGAAGTCTCAGTTCCCCGGCGCTCCTTTCAAGCCGTTTCATATGCAAATCAAGCAGGAACAGACGGCCGCCGTAGACTCTGATGGCTTCATAAATACCGTCGCCGAATTGATAGCCTCTGTCCTCCATATCCACCCTTCCCCGATCTCTCGGCAAAAATTGATCCTGATATAAAATCGTCGCCACAGCCCGATTCCTCCTCACAGCATGATAAGATTCTTTCTTATAGGGATAGTATATTCTTTATATTCAAAATAAACAACGCTTTTCCCGATGGATCAAGTTCCTGAAGCGTTATGAATCCTTTTTCATAAACTGGAGCAGCCGGGAAGACAGCTTGATATAGCCCTCTTTATTCGGGTGAAAGTGATCCTCGTACAGAAGGGACTGGCCCTTGCCGTGGAAAATGTCGAAAGTCGGGATGAAAAAAATGCGATGGAACTTCCCGGCAATCGTCCGGCTGTTATTATTCCATTGATTAAGAATGGGGACAAAATCCCGGTTTGCGCTGCCGAGATAACTTTCAAACGGATTGTATAAACCGAAGAAAAATATGGGAGCAGAAGGATTCAGCTGACGTATTTCCGTAAAAATTTCATTAAGATTTGCAGAAAATGTTTTTTGCCGGGCTAAAAAATCACGGGTCTGCAGATCCATGAAATGATCCCTGAGCACCCGAACGAGATCATTGCCCCCGATCGTCAGAAATATCGTATTCGATTGTCTGATATTTTCTTTAACATCCGGCCGTTTCAAAACCTTTAACAAATCCCCCGATGTATCCCCGATATGTCCGAAATCCTTAAATGAGACCGATTTCACATTCTTTTGGCTCTTGAGGGACGCTGCCGCCAATCCGACGTAGCCGTTGCTTGTCCCGCTGCCGACTCCTTGAGTCAGCGAATCGCCAAGAGCTGTGATCCGGTAAGACAGCATTTGCGTTTTTTTGTGCTGCGGAGCCGTTCTCTGCCCTGTATAGCGATAAATTCCGTAGCTTCCTATGGAAATCAATGCCAGAAGTACGACCATAAGTACAACAATCTTCTTAATGATTCAGCACCCCTCTAACCCCTCTTCTCTTTATTCACTATACCACCATTGCAAGGCCAGATTTTCAATTTTCTCAGCAGCTGCGTTTTTCCCGATACGATAGCTCTCTATGTCATACGGAAACTGGGCCGCGAGCTCCAGTTTCAGTCGGCCGTAGAAGTCTGCATCCTCTTCATGAGACGCCAGATAATCACGGAAAGCAAGGTGGCGGATCACTTCTTCTGAACCTGCTGAAAATATGTGAACATGGGCAAGGTGATTATCCTCGGCATCCGTTTTGCAAAAATAGCGTCGGCCCCTGATGCCGTGTTCTCCGAAAGCCCGGTATCCGATCTTCGCCATGGCCTCGTTCTTTTTATCGACCTCATTAAGATCGCCGACCTCCGCAAGCAGATCAATGGTCGGTTGTGCAGCCATGCCCGGCACAGCGGTACCGCCGATATGGTGAACAGCCGTGATTAAAGGATGCAGCGTGTGCGAAAGCCGCCCGGCTTCCTTTTCATATGTCCGTTTCCACTCATCCCGGAACGGCACAACGACAACATGTCGCATGATCTGATCTCTCCCCTAATACTGCGAGATTTTTTACTTTATCGACATAAAATTCGAATCGATACCATTTTAGCATAGGGCCGGCCGTCTGAGCATGATTTATTTTAAAATATGACGATTCCGGCAGCTTATCCGAAATTGAAAAAGCGATGTGGATCAATTCCCCGCGGTTGAAAGAATCGTTTCTATAGCCGAACCATTCCGCGCAAAAAAGAGCCGGAAAGAAATCAATCTGCTGATTTCTTTCCGGCTCTTCACCTTTAAAAGGTTTATAAAGCTGCTTCCTTTCGGTTGTCTTTATTTCAAGACATGCCTTCGATCAATTTTTTCTTCAATCTTTTCCAGTGCCTTTTCGTTTTGAAGAATTTCAGACTTATTTTTCAGAACGAGATCTTTAAATGTATTTTTTCTTTTCATTGCTTTTCCCCACCTTCCCTATTCATTTTACATGTTCATGATAAAGCTTTAAACATACTTTTCTCGAAATGTGTGAATACTATATTATATTTTTATTTTTCCCTGTATTTTATTTATTAAACCTTTTCAAGGCCGGTATTTCTTTTTTCACACTGCAAATCGTCTGCTACAATAGAGAAGTCAGTTCACTGCTGGGAGGGTTTTTTTATGAACGAACAGATTTATGCCTATTTGGAAAAAAATCGCGCTCTTTATTTGCAACAGATGACCGATTTTCTGGCTATTCCAAGCATCAGTTCGGATTCAACGCATAAGGGCGATGTAAGAAGAACAGCGGAATGGCTGGCCGGCGATCTGAAAAGCGGGGGCGTGGAGCACGTCCGGATCATGGAAACGGAGGGGCACCCGGTTGTCTACGGAGATTATCTGAAAGCGGCCGGAAAGCCGACTGTTCTTGTTTACGGACATTACGATGTCCAGCCGGTCGATCCGATAGGCGAATGGAAAACCGATCCGTTCAGGCCGGTGATTAAGGACAATATCATTTATGCACGCGACTGCAGCGATGATAAGGGACAGGTCTTCATGCTCGCCAAGATGGCCGAGTCCATTCTTGACGTCAAAAAAGAACTGCCCGTGAACATTAAATTCTGTTTTGAAGGCGAAGAAGAGATCGGCAGCGCGCATCTCAATCATTTTGTCGATGCGCATCTCGATCTTTTAAAAGCCGATGTGCTGCTTGTCTCGGATACGACGATGGTCAGACCGGATCAGCCGGCGGTCTGTTACGGCCTGCGCGGGCTCTGCGGCCTGGAGGTGCGGTTAAAAGGCGCAAACGGCGACCTGCATTCAGGCGTATACGGCGGAGCGGTTCAGAATGCTTTGCATGCGATGGTCGCGCTTCTTGCTTCGCTGCATGATCAGAAAGGCAAAGTGTCGGTGGACGGTTTTTATGAAAAGGTCCGGCCGTTAAGCAAAGAAGAACGGGCAACGTGCGCGAAACTGTCGGATGATCGGGCTTTGATGAAACAGCTTGATGTCGACGCCCTTTACGGTGAAGAAGGCTATTCGACGGTTGCCCGGATCTGGACGCGTCCGACGCTTGAACTGAACGGCCTTTTCGGCGGATTCCAGGGAGAAGGATTGAAAACGGTCATTCCTTCGGCTGCAACAGCCAAGATCACCTGCCGGCTCGTTCCCGATCAGAATCCTGAAGCGATCGGCCGCCTGCTGAAAAAGCATCTCGAAAAGCACCTCCCGGCCGGCGTTAAACTGGATGTCGCTCTGATGGATCATGCAGAACCTTTTATCATGCCGCTCGATCATCCGGCTCTAAAGGCGGCTGACGCCGCCCTTAAAAATGCCTTTCGGATTAAGCCGGTTTTTTCACGTCAGGGCGGATCCGTACCGATTGTCAACACCTTTCATGATAAGCTCGGACTGGCGCCCGTGCTCATGGGCTTCGGACTGGACAGTGAAAATTTTCACGCACCCAATGAACATTTTCACCTTGTCAATTTTGATCGCGGCCTGAGAGCTCTGGTCGATTTTCTTTATTTGCTTCCCCGGCAGATGTAAAGGATCTTTGCCTTTCATTCCGGTTATGCGTATTAAAAAGGGCTGTCCTTAAAGGACAGCCCTTTTAAATGAAGAAGACTGATCAAGCCGATTTAGGTCTTGCGACTGAAGTTCGAAGACGCTTTTTGCAAAGACGACAAGGAAGCATCGAATAAGTTGACCTTTTCAATGGAATCCTCTCCTCCGATTAACCGTTCGAATCCCTAAAAACAACCGTCATCTTCTTCATCCAATATCTTGCCCGTTCACGTAAAAAACATACATGCCGGGAAAAATTATTCATGCTCCTTCAGCTTCCGGCGCAAAACGGTCTGCAAAATTCCGCCGTTGCGATAATAATCAATTTCAACCTCGCTGTCGAAACGGACAACCACCTGGAAAGGAATGACCTGACCGTCCTCAGCAACTGCCTTTGCCTGAATGGTCTGTCCGGGTCTGACCTTTTCATCCAGGCTGATCGTGATCGACTCTTTCCCGGTCAGGCCCAGCGAATCGGCGCTTTTCCCTTCTTTGAATTGCAGCGGCAGGACGCCCATCATGACGAGATTGCTGCGGTGAATCCGTTCAAAGCTCTGCGCAATGACGGCTTTAATACCGAGAAGATTTGTGCCTTTAGCGGCCCAGTCCCGCGAACTGCCCATTCCGTAATCGTTTCCTGCTAAGACGATCAGTCCGGTTCCGTCCTGTTTATATTTCATCGCCGCGTCATATATTGCCATCACTTCTCCCGTCGGCCAATACGTTGTATAGCCGCCTTCCGTTCCGGGAGCAACCTGATTGCGGATCCGGACATTTGCAAACGTCCCGCGCATCATGACCTCATGATTGCCGCGCCGGGAACCGTACGAGTTAAAATCATAACGTTTGACGCCCTTCCCGAGCAGATACTGTCCCGCCGGGCTTTTCTGCGCAATGGCTCCTGCCGGCGATATGTGGTCCGTCGTGACGGAATCCCCGAACTTCCCGATGACGCGCAGATTCTCAAGCGGCCTGATTTCATTCAGATCGGCAGACAGATTTTCAAAGAACGGCGGGTTCTGAATATAGGTTGAATCCGGATCCCATTCGTACAGCTCGCCTTCGCTCGTCTGAATGGCATTCCAGCGCTCATTTTCGCTGAACACCCGGGAATACTCTTTCTTAAACATTTCCGGACTCACGGACCGGTTCATGACTTCCGCAATTTCATCACGGGACGGCCAGATATCTTTAAAATACACATCATGGCCGTCTTTGTCTTTCCCGAAAGAATCGTGCATCATATCGAAATGAACAGTACCGGCCAGCGCAAACGCAACAACCAGCGGAGGTGAAGCCAGATAATTGGCCCGGATCAGCGGATGAATCCGCCCTTCAAAGTTGCGGTTGCCGGAAAGAACCGCTGAAACCGTCATATCGCGATCGATAATTGCCTTCTCGACTTCTTCGGGAAGAGGTCCCGAATTTCCGATACATGTCGTGCAGCCATAGCCGACGACATTAAAGCCCAGTTTCTCAAGATAAGGCGTCAGTCCCGCCTCAGCCAGATAATCCGTAACCACTTTCGATCCCGGCGCCAGACTTGTTTTAACATAGCTGGGAACCTTAAGGCCCCTTTCAACAGCTTTTTTGGCAACAAGGCCGGCTCCGATCATCACGCTCGGATTGCTTGTATTTGTACAGCTGGTGATGGCCGCGATCACAACGGCACCGGTTTTCAGAGCAGCTTGGCTTCCGTCCGGATAGTCGACTGCCGTTTCCTTCTGAATCTCGTCCGCACCAAGTCCGAATCCATGATTGCCCGCTACGCGCGTTAGCGAGGCTTCGAATTCATCTTTCAATTTTGTCAGCTGAATTCTATCCTGAGGACGTTTGGGGCCGGCCAGGGACGGCTGTACTTCCGAGAGGTCCAGATCGATGACCTTGGTAAAATTCGGATCTTTTGCAGACGGTGTGTAGAACAAACCATTTGCCTTGCAATAATCTTCAACAAGCTTCACCTGTTCTTCGGGGCGCCCCGTCAGTCTGAGATAATCGAGCGTGACCTGATCCACCGGAAAGAAAGTCGACGTCGCCCCGTTCTCAGGAGACATATTCGAAATGGTCGCCCGGTCCGCAAGCGACATATGCGAAAGGCTCGGACCGAAAAACTCAACGAATTTGCCGACGACGCTCTCTTCACGAAGCAGCTGGGTCACTCTTAATGCAAGATCCGTCGCCGTGGTTCCTTCGGGCAGGCTCCCGGTCAGCCGGATGCCGATAACATCCGGAACGGGAAAATAGGATGGCTGGCCGAGCATGCCGGCTTCAGCCTCAATACCGCCCACACCCCAGCCGAGGACGCCGATTCCATTAATCATCGTTGTATGCGAGTCCGTTCCGACCAGAGTATCCGGAAAAGCAACCAGACTGCCTCCTTCTTCCGTTGCAGTGCGAACAACCGACGCCAGATATTCGAGGTTAACCTGATGCACAATGCCGGTAGCCGGCGGAACTGCCCGGAAATTTTCAAATGATTTCTGCGCCCATTTAAGAAATCTGTAGCGTTCCCCGTTTCTTTCGAATTCCCGTTCCATATTGAATTTCAATGCATTGTTCGTACCAAAGCGATCGACCTGAACCGAATGGTCAACCACAAGATCCACCGGTTTTTCCGGATTGATTTTTTCCGGATCGCCGCCGAGGTCAGCCATTGCTTTTCTCAGTGAAGCCAGATCGACAACGGCCGGAACTCCGGTGAAATCCTGTAAAATAATACGGGCCGGATTGAACGGAACGTCGATATTTTTATTCAGCTGAGCCGTTCCCCACTTGGCAAGATTTTCAACATGCTCCTTTTTAATGACCGTCCCGTCGCACTGACGTAAAAGCGCTTCCAATAGAACCTTAATCGAATAAGGCAAACGTTCAATCTTCCCGAATTGATCCAATACATCCAGTTTGTAAAAGTAATAGGTCTTTCCACTGCTTGAAAACGTTCGGCGGGCGTTGAATAAATCTTTCGATCCTGCCGTTTTTTTCTCTGTCACTGCTGCCATCTTGTCACCCTCTCTGAACTCTTCATATAACTGTGCTTATTCTTATCTTAAGTGAATTTTTTAAATAAGTAAATTTTTATTATATTATTCGAAACGATAAGTTTTTCTTATTAAGAAGAACCTTGCTCCCCTCATATTCCTTTTCACTCGCCATCGTCTTACAACTCCGGATTTCAGACAAAATAAAAACAGCCGAAAACCGTATGGCGATACGGATTCATAGCTGTTTTTTCCTCATTCACCGACTGCCGGTAAAAGCCAGGGGCCGATCTTAAGTGTAGCTTCTATTTCCGTTACCTTCCTTTACATCCGCTTTCATTTCCGCGGCAGGCGGATCATAAACTTGTAACGGTCGGCACGGTAAAGAGACCGTGTATATTCCAAGGCTTTCCCTCCTGCCAGATAGGAGCAGCGTTCGATCAGCAGCACCGGAGACCCTTTGGGAACTTCGAGGATCGCCGCTTCCTCCGCAGTCACAAGCGCGGCTTCCAGCGACTGGTCCGCATGGTCGAGAATCAGCCCGTATTTTTTTTCGATGTAATCGTACAGAGACTGATTAGACGCTCCGCTGCTCAGATTCGGAACCAGAGCGGCGGGAATAAACGTCGTTTCAATGGCCATTGGCAGATCGTCGGCAAGGCGGGTTCTTTTAATGGCATAAACCTCTTCTTCGTCCTCAAGCGAAAGTCGTTTGCGTACAGGGGCAGGCGGCCGCATTTTTTGAAAATCGAGAAGCCGGCTGTCCGGTTTCATTCCCCGATTGATCATATCTTCCGTAAAACCGTTCAATCCATTCAGCGATTTTTCGATCTTTCGCTGCCCGGATACGAAGGTTCCTTTGCCCTTCCTGCGCATCAGGATGCCGGCATTGACCAGATCCATGACAGCCTGGCGAACAGTCATTCTTGAAACCTGAAACTGTTCCGTCAATTCATGCTCGGAAGGGATCCGGTCTCCCTGTTTCAGATTTTTGTTTTCGATCAAATCCTCGATGTATTTTTCAATCTGATAGTACATCGGGACCGGTGAACGCCGGTCAAACATTAAAGGCTCCCTGCCTTTGTATTTGCGAGAGACATGGCGTCGGTATCGGCGATCACCGTGACATTCGGATGGCGAAGCAGCGCGGAGGCCGGAAAATCCGTATCCGGTGCCGTTGCGCTCAGCAGCTTGGCGATTGCTTCGGCTTTACTTGGGCCTGAAGCCAGCAGAAGAATGGCTTTGCTTCTCAAAATCGTGCCGATGCCCATGGTTATCGCCTTTTCCGGAACTTCCTGTATACTGCCGAAGAAACGTGCATTGGCCTGACGCGTCGATTCTGTCAATTTAACGACATGCGTGCCGGCATCGAACGGCGTACCGGGTTCATTAAATCCTATATGTCCGTTCCTGCCGATGCCGAGCAGCTGAAGGTCGACGCCGCCCAGGCGTTCAATCAGGCGGTCATAGGCTTTGCATCCCTCATCCAATGAATCAGCTGTTCCATTGGGAAGAAAATGCTGATTGGAAGGGATATTCACATATCTGAAAAAATGGCTTTCCATATAGGCATGATAGCTGTTCGGATCTTCCGGCTTCAGCCCTGCGTATTCATCCAGATTGACCGTGCGGACTTTCTGATAATCGGTCCCGTTTTTGCGGCGGTCATCGGCCAAAAAGCGATAGGTTCCTTCCGGAGTGCTCCCGGTCGCGAGTCCGAGTATGGCGGAAGGTTTTACATGAATAAGATCAAGGATTATTTGAGCCGCTTTACGGCTCATTTCTTCTTTATTGGCTGCAGATACTATTTTCACATTCCGACAGTCCCTTCTCTTTGATATGATACTGTGCCCCGGCAAACAGTCATCACTAATTGATTGTCCCCATCCAGAATAATAAAATCCGCATCTTTGCCCGGTTCAAGCGATCCCTTGCGATCAAATACACCGCACTGAATCGCCGGATTGATTGCTCCCATCTGAACAATATCTTCAAGGGTCGCATCGGTGAAGGACAGCATGTTTCTTAAAGCCTGATCCATTTTCAGGACACTCCCGGCAATAGTTCCCGAAGCAAGGAGAGCGAGTCCGTCTTTAACGTGCACTTCCTGCCCGCCCAGATCATAAATGCCGTTCTTCAGACATTTGGCCCGCATTGCATCTGTAATCAGAATCATCCGGTCGCTGCCTTTCAATTTATACGCCAGATTGACCATGCCCTGGCAAACATGGCGGCCGTCGGCAATCAGTTCGGTGTAAAGTTCGTGATGCAGCAGCGCGCCGCCGAGGATGCCCGGCTCACGATGATGCATGCCTCTCATACCGTTATAAACATGCGTCACCTGTGTTGCCCCTGCATCAATCGCTTTGAGCACGTCCTCAGCGGTGCCGTTGCTGTGCCCGATTGACGCAACAACGCCCTGATCGGCAAGATGACGGATTAGGGCAAGGCCGTCTTTAACTTCAGGCGCCAGCGTGACTTCCCTGATTTTACCGCCCGTCAATTTCTGCCACTTGTCAAAACAGGCAAGATCGGGTTCCGTAATGTACTCGATCGGCTGTGCCCCTGCTTTCTCACTGCTGATGAACGGCCCCTCTAAATGAATCCCGAGTATTTCTGCTTCCCCCGCTTTTTGATGGCCGATCGCACCCGCTGCATTTTTCAGTGCCGCTTCAATCGCCTCTTTTGACTGTGTGATCGTCGTTGCTAAAAATGAAGTGGTCGCTTCTTTGGGAAGCGTCTCAGCGATCGTGCGCAGCGCTTCCGGAGTCGCGTCCATTGTGTCCGCTCCGTTGGCACCGTGAATGTGCATATCGATCATTCCTGGAATACACTTATATTCCGACGGAAAATGGAAAGTCTCATCTTCACTGACACTCAGCGACCGGCCGACGGAAATAATTTTCCCATCATCAAATGCCAGGCTTCCGTCTTTGATCCAGTCATGTTCAGAATAGATGGAACAGCCAGCAACTCTTTTCGCCATTTTTTTCGCTCTCCTTTTTCTTTTATTTTATCACCATTGCCCACTCAATGTCTAGACAACTAGACAAAAATTTATATCTTTACCCTGCCGCATCCGAATCGTTCTTACGGCTCAAAAAGATCAAGCTGTTTCTGTGCAAGCCCCGGGTAGCTGATCCCGAGCAAACGGATCATTTGCCTCCCGTTATCTGCAGCGTCTCCGCCGGAGTCGTTGTTAAACAGGACATAAACATTATTTGCTTTTTTTTCGAGATTAATAAGCCGCGATTTCCATTCCTCGAGTTCCGCTCGATTATAGCGGTAAAGGCAGCGGAGCTTACGCCGGTTCGGGCCGTGATTCTGCCATCCCGCCTCATTGCGCCCGTGCATACGAACAAGAACCCGGTTTCCCCAGGCGGCTGGCACAATCGGAATGGAGCCGGTCTCGGTCTGCGGTTCGTCGCATACGGTGTAAATCCATCCTTCTCTTTCAGCGAACTTCAATGTTTTCTCTTTCATCCCCGCTGAAAACCAGCTTGGGTTGCGAAACTCCAAGGCAACAGGAATCCCGCTCATTTTCTGTTTCGTATATCTGAGCTTGTCGATGTTTTTCCCCGAGCAGTTGAACCATGGCGGATATTGAAATAAAATCATTGCACATTTCCCCGACCGCAGCATCGGATCAATTGATTTTCGGAAAGCGTCAAACATCTCACCGATATTTTTGAAAGCCGTCTTGCCGCGCAAGTGTCCGGTCAATCCCTGATAGGCTTTAATGATAAATTGGAAATTTTCGGGGGTTTCTTTAATCCAGTTTACATAATTTTTTTCTGGTAGAATCGCATAAAAGGAACTGTCGCATTCAACAATCGGAAAATAACTGCTGTAGCTTTCAAGCCTTGACGCCTGTGCTTCCGGATCGTACAGGCTAGGATGATCGCCCCATCCTGTCAGACCGATTCTGATCATTGCCCTTCACTCCCTTCTGTCAAAGTGAAACCCCCGTTAAAAACGGGGGCTTCTGCTCACGCATTTGACTCGATTCCTTGTTCTCTCGACAGTCTTCGATACATGATGTACATGGTTATGCGCCACGGCAAGATCATACCGAAAGCAAGAATAAAGAAAAACGAGGCGGTCTGCGGAAGACTGACACTCTGCTCAAGAAAAAGTTTCATGACTGTCCGAACCGCCAGCAGCCCAACTAAAATCAGTGCAAAGGCTTTAGAACGCTTCAGATAAACATCACCGCTGTGCCGTTCAAATTTCGACGTTTTAATAAGAAACAATGAAAAGAAGGTCCCGATCAGAAAGGCGATGATCGCCTCCCAGTAGGGAATCCATGTGCTCTGTTCAGCAAACATCAGAAATCCCGTCGACATAAAAAGCGGAGGAAGCAATATCTTTTTGGCATTCGTCGGTTTCTTGGACGCCTTCAGCCGGATCACAATCACGGAACCTGCTATCAGAATGCCTATTAATAATCCGATGCCTGCAGCTATTTGACTCACCTTCCCGGCTTCAGAAATTTTATAATCCCATTATACCGGACCCGGCCTGTGAAGAAAAATGTTCCGCCCGTCTGCCGCTCATTTCGATGCTTCATTGCTTCCGTTAATTATCTGAATGATTTTCTCACAGATGCGATGCGTCTCAAGCGCATCTGCTTTGGCTATGGGTTCTTCCCCGCCCCCAGCTACCGCTTTCAGAAAAGCATCGACAATTTGTTCAAAGCCGCGTTTATAAAGCATGGGCGTCCAGTCGCCAAAATGCCTGATCGTCGTGTCCGCTCCCTGAATCCTCTCGATAGAAGACAGATCGCGAACAACGTATTCGCCCTGCGGTGACATCACTTGAAGGATTTCCTGATTGGCACCGCTTTTTCTGCTCATGATCGCTACTGCCAATTGACGGCCGGCATGAAAAACAACGGAAAGTTCCGTATAGAGCCCCTCCCGGTTTTTTATTGCATGAACCGTCAGAGTATCAATGGGTCTTCCCAGAAGAAAACGGACCGTATCGACCACATGAATGAAATCATCGAAAATGAACGCCCGGATATCTTTCGGATCATTGACCCGATTCTTTTGATACACAATCATCGATTTCTCGGGAATTGCAGATGCTTCAAGATTATAAGGTGCAAAACGGCGATTGAACCCGGTCATCAGGAGCACTTTTTTATTTTCAGCAATCTCCGTCAGTTTTTTGGCCGTCTCGTAATCTTCGGCGATCGGTTTGTCCGTATAGACGGAAATACCATGGTTCAGCATTTTCTCAATAATCATCGGATGCGCCGGGGTCGCGGCATGGACAAATACAGCCTCGACACCGCTTTCAATTAATTGATCAGGATTTTGATAAAAATGGTTCCAGCGGTAACCGGCCCGGATCTGTTCCAGCGTCTCTCGATTTCTTGTACAAAAATGACATTCCACTCCGCTCAGCCCGGCATAAATCGGAAGATAGGCCTTCTTCGCAATCGATCCAATCCCGATAATCCCAATCTTAAGCACAATCATCGCTCCCATCTGTTTTTCAGCCTTCCGCTAAAAACAATCCGTTTCCTCTGCTTCGGAAAAAAACAGCCGGGCAATGAAATCCCCCCTATATATTTAAATAGGGGGAAACTATTTCACTCAGCCATTCACTGTTTCCATCTATTATATAATGTATCCTTTTAAACAGCAAACACCGCCGGGCCGTCAGCAAGGCATCCGGCAAAGCAGACAGGCAATCACTGAATAACAAAACCATACCATTGATTCTGCAGATGTCTATAAAATGAATCACCTGAAAGGCCGTCGATCCTGCTTTCTTTTCTTATCCCCGTGCTGCAGGGTGTACAGCCCGACAATCATAAGATATCTCTGTTTTTTTGTCAGCCTTCTCCATGCTGAAACATTAACGATCATATGATCACTCCCTCAAATGAACTGCCGGCTATTAAAACTGCGGCTATTAAACTTTATACGACATTCGATAGATTTATGCTAAATGGCTTCAATTTTCTGCCGTTCATCTCGCTACGACGATCAATATGACATAGTTAAAAGAATTTTTTCAGCAGCCTGGAATCAATTAACGGCCTTCTCGGTGGTATGAAGTCATTGCCGACAGATAATAGGAAAAAGCTTTAAAATGAGCGATGGAACTCTATTAAAAATCCAGACTGAAATGGCCCGTAAAGCAGAAGCGCATTCCCTGTGATGAAATAAGAAATAATATAAGAAGCAGCTGCGCTGCTCAGAAAAACCATTATTGACATATCTAGCAAACAATCTATATTATAAATTTTGTTTCGTTCCAGCAGTCCACATCACCCATAAATTTTAAAAAAGATAGACTAATCCGGCAATGAATGAAGAGATAAAAAAACCGCACAGCAGATCATAAATAACAACAGCATGAAACTGTTGGCTAGACATCTCCCGAAACTTTTTCCGGTATTTTTCATTAAAAATATAAAATGACACCGTAATAATCAAAGATAAAATAAGATAATTAGCAAAGTAAATTAAAGATAAAAGCATGAAACTATAGATTTAAGTCACTTCCCAACTAGCTGACTAATCAACTTTTTAAATGCAGATTCCATATTTGATCCTTCCCCTAAATTATAGATAAAAAAACGCTTAGAAAACAGAAAAAACTCAATAGTTCCCTCCCGGTTACACGTTCCGATAAGGCGGGAGCATAAAAAATAATAAAATATCGATGCTTTTCTAGATTTTCTGCAACTTATTCTATTTTTTACCAAAACTTCATTCACTATATTTATAGCGAAAACATCAGGCTTTGAAATTTTATTATTGATATATTGAATCGCCTGATTAATATTTATTTTCATTTTCCCCTTGTGAAAAACGATGCAGTTTTTAGCAGCGTTAGGCCAGTTGACTTTTTTCATGCACGCCGGCCGTTACAAGTTCAAGATGTCCCCAGAAGATGCCGGCGGTTGCGTTGACCGCATCCAGTCGGTTCCCGTATGCGTGAGCTGTTCCCCTCGGTAATTTAAAAAGTAATAATCCTTGGTGGGAAACATTAAATGCTTGACATAATCTTTCTTGACTCGCTCATACTGAACCACTGTTCTTTTCAGTGAGGGACTGTTCGGGACAACTCGTTCTTTATTGCCTTTGCCTAGTACGAAAATGATGTCGTTTCGAATATTAGAAAGACGGATCCGGCGAATTTCAATGGCTCGCATTCCTGTGTCGGCCATCATCGAGATCATGCAGCGGTTGCGCATTCCGGTGAACGTTGTTTTCCCGTAAGCGTTAATCATTCTCCGGACTTCATCCGTTGAAAAAGCGTAAATGATTTTTTTCGGAACTTTAGGTGAGCCAATCGGATCGAGCGGGTTTGTTTTCAGATAGTTGTTTTTGGGGCTGGTCATCCAGTTGAAAAAGGCATGAAGGCAGACATAAATACATTTGATGGACTGGGCTGTGTTTTTCCCATCCGTTTTTCTGAGGTAAATGTAAGAGTTGAGGTCTTCCGTTGTAACTTGATCGGCGTACTGAATACCCCTCTTGGTATTCAGATAGGCGATGATCTTTTTGATGTAGAAAATTTTGTTAGTCATCGTTTTTTCCGTGTAGCCGCGTGATTGACAGGTTGCTAAATATTCTTTGCTGATAGACTTCAAACTGTAGCGCATGAAAAACCACCCCTATTTTTTCGCCTAATCCATGCGAAAATTGGAGTGGTAAAGGACGCTGATAATAAATGAACCAATAGATGTTTAAGCGAGATGAATCATTCAGCCAGTCCCAATCAGCGTTTTTAAAATTCCCTGCTATAAAAAGAAAATCCGCCGGTTGATGAACAGACGCCGCGTGTTGCGGTCCCTCATTTATTATTCATTTGGTTATTGATCGCTTTCATCATCTGATTGATTTTCTTTTGCGACGGATGCTGGCCCATTTGGGTCATCATCACGCGAAGCATCTGTTCGTTGATCGGCGGATTCTTCTTCAAATAGCTCAGCATGTATCTCCGGGCAATGAAAAAGCCGAGAACCAATCCGGCGGCCAGGCAGACAGCGCCCACTAGTATGTATAGCCACAGCATGTGCCCTGTTTCCTCCTTGTGTCAAATATCCATACCTCAGTGTACACTATCGCGTGAAATCAGGTCAACCTTACTTTGGAGGAAATCTGCATTTTTTATAGGATTGAGCCAGGCGCATTGTCTCGCTTGGAAATTCACCGCCAAAAAATGTCCGTCCAGCTTCCGCAAAATTTCAAAAAAAGTCACTTCCATGTCTGAGGTTCCTTGCGACGTCATTTTCAGTTCCCGGCCCTGAAGTTCCAGTGTGGCCTCGCTAAACGGTCTTTTGCTTTTCAAATAATGAATCGGATCTTCATATGTATAGTCCGTCATGAGTTTGCAAGCCGTTTGCAGCAGCGTTTTGAACTTGCCGGCATCCAGTTGATGAGAAACAAAACGAATCTGTCTGTACAACACTTCCTTCATATGCTTATCCCGTGCAGAACGGAAATCCTTAAATAATTGAAACAGCTTTTCTTCCTGACCGAAATAATGTTTTGCGATATTGTCTTTAATCAGGTAAATGTGGTAACTGCGCATTCGCCCTCCTCCTCATGCAGTATGTCTGCCTCTGTCCTGAGGAAAAAAACGATCAGACATCATCAAAGTAGTTGATGCGGTTTTAATCCGCACTATAAAAATTATATCGGAACATGATACCGTCAATTTTAGCCGTTGTTGCTGCCTTACTGCCTGAAAACGCGAATTGGAATCGGCATTCTGCCGGATATCAATGAATGGAAGCAAAAAAAAAGAAAGCTCTTTTCCTTTATTCAGTGAATAGAAGCTTTCTTCTGAAGGAGGATGAAAATTAACCCGTCAGCGAAAAGGCAAGGTTAAATCGCCGAAGGGAAACAAACATATTTTAATCGGGATTTCACAGCTTTGGATCGGCATGCGAAAGCTCGCGATTAAACAAAATTAAGAAGAATATCTCTCGTTGTTGTATCATTACAATGATTAATATTTCCTCTTGTTATATAACAGTATAGCACAAATAATGTATCTTGCAAGCGATAAGACAGCATCTTCGTAAATTTAATAAAACCGGTGCGAAACGGCAAGGCGCGGCGGAGAACGCTAAACCGTCCGCAGAAACACCCGGATTATTTCCGGACAGGTATGATTAATTTCTGGTCCGGCTGGATAAAATTGCGGTCAATTCCGTTCTCCCTTTCAATCCAATTGACAAAGGCTTCCTCTGAAAGTCCGGAATTGCTGCTGTGATAACGTTGAGCCAGAGACCAAAGCGTATCCCCTTTTTCGACAGCTATTGTCTTATAATCATTGCCGTCTGCGGCCACACGATTTGTCAGCGTAAAAAAAAGGATGATAGTCAGAACAATAAATAAAATAACGAAAGATGTACCTTTCAGCTTACGATTCAAGTGCTCATTCATCTGCAGCCCCTCCAATAAATGATTGAGAATATGTATTCCCGAGAATGTTTGTTCGCTACCAATGATTATATAGCGAACATCCGTTTGCGTCAATGATTCGAACGGATGTTTGCATTGCAAAAAATGGCATGATATAATGGGCTTAAGAAGAAGAAAAAGGAGCAGGCAGATGAAACTCTCAAGTCGACAGCAATCAATACTCGATTATATTAAGCATGAAGTGGCGACCAAGGGCTATCCTCCGTCGGTTCGTGAAATCTGCGATGCGGTCGGATTGGCTTCAAGTTCAACCGTTCACGGTCATCTGGAACGGCTTGAAAAAAAAGGATTGATTCGGCGCGATCCGACGAAACCGCGTGCCATTGAAATTCTCGATCATGATGGCGATATATTCAGTGAAAAAGCGGTTGCTGTGCCGGTGATCGGCAAGGTAACGGCCGGTCAGCCGATCAGCGCTGTGGAGAATATCGAGGAGTACTTTCCCGTACCCAGATCTATGGTTGACGAGGAAAATGTCTTTATACTCAATGTATCGGGAGAAAGCATGATCAACGCCGGTATTCTGGACGGCGACAAAGTGATTGTCCGCCAGCAGAGAACCGCAGAAAACGGCGAAATTGTCGTGGCAATGACCGATGAAAATGAAGCGACTGTCAAAAGATTTTTCAAAGAAAAAGACCACATCCGCCTTCAGCCCGAAAATCCGGCCATGGCACCCATACTGTTAGACAACTGTATAATACTCGGAAAGGTAATCGGCGTATTCCGTACAATAAACTGATTGCCGCGGCAAGCGATACGTGCGCTTTTCCTTTCTCCGGAATATGCAAAAAGCCGGGGCGGACATCATGGATGCTGATGGCTGCTCCGGCTTAAAATATTTTTGTTTCGGTCGCCTTTCATTCTTTGAATTCAGAGAAGAGCCGCTTGATTTTCAATAGTTTTTCTGCCGTAAAGATCCACTCTTCCCGATCTAATTCCTGACTGATCATCTGATAAAGATCGTTCTGGTTCAGACAGATCAAAGGCCACTCTTTTTCGGAAAAATTCTCTGCTTTTGCGTGATCGGCCGAATCGTCCATAAAGTAGAGGACGGGAACGATACGCTCTGCATTCACCTGACGATTGCCAAGATAGGCCCGGAATTCCGGGACAGCCTGCATGATCGGTGCAGCCAGATCGGAATAACAGTCAATCGTTATTCTCAGAAAGTCCTGATTGCCGTCTCTCTGTTTCCTGTCTCCGGACATAACCAGCGTTTCTTCAGAACCATTTGCAAGGCTCGGAATGTTTTCCTTGATCAGCCGTTCAAAACCCTGGGCATGTTCCGGGCTTATCCCATGGAATACTTTTCCTTTGTACTTTCTTGTATCAAGTAAATACAGCCCTGTCGGCAGCAGCAGAATGATATCCGCTCTGGAAAAATCACTCCCGCCGGCTCGGGCCGGAACGATGATATTTCCTGCAAACGCCATTTGCCGGGCCGAAATCCGTTTGGATTGGACAAGAATTTTCCTGATTGCCGTTAGATTCTGATAAACGGCAAATGTCTTTTCGGATCTCTGTGTTCCCCGTAAATAAGCAATTAATTCTTCATAGCGTCCCAGTTTTTTTTCGTAAGATTCCTCAATACCGGCAATCGTGGCGCTATTTTCGGTCATAATATGCTTAATCTTAGTTTCCGACTCCTCTTTAATCCGGTTTTCCGTCTCACTGATCGTCGCCGAAGTCTCATTTTGGCTTTGCTCGATCTGTTCCTCGGCCCGACTTTTTATTTTTTGCTGCTTCTGGAATAAAAAATAAATGATCCCGATCAGGATTAGAATAATTGCCAGGTAAATAACATGTACCACCGTGTAGCCCTCCCTTGTTTCAAAACGATACATATATTTTTTCGTCCGCTGTCCCTGCGCTTTTGTCCCTCGGCCAATGAATGTACAGAGTCTGCAAAGTCGGGTAAAATAGAGAAAAGAGAAATGGAGGGATCAGCATGAATGATTGGATCAAAAAGGGTTTCTTTATCGGTCTCGGCGCAACAGTTGCAAGTAAGGAAAAAGCAGATAAATTTTTCAATGATCTGTCAAAAAGCGGCGGCGCGGCAGCGGAAGAAGCAAAATCTTTTCTCGACGCTCTGAATGATAAAGGAAAATCTAAAAAAGAACAATGGCAGAATGACATCCGTCAGGACATTAAGGACACTCTGATCGATTTGGGATTCGTTACCTCTGAGGAGTACAACAAGCTGGCCGAAAGAGTTGAAGCGCTGGAAGCCGGATTATCGAAGGATCAAAACGGAACGGATGAACAGAGCACGGAAAAATAACGGGTTGTCGGTCAGGTGAAATGAATGTTTGGAAAACGCATACGCCATATCAAACGTTATCGAGAAATCGTAACCGTCCTTGTCAAATACGGATTCGGGTATATTGTTAAAGATGTCGGACTGTTTCATCTGCTCTCGCTCCCGAAACAGATCGTGTCCGATTTTTCCGGAACTAATGATTCAAAACCGGTCGGCCGGAAAATCCGCCTGATGCTCGAAGAACTCGGGCCGACCTTCATTAAGCTCGGCCAGCTGCTCAGCCTGAGGTCGGATCTCATACCCGAACAGATCGCTAACGAGCTGCGCGAATTGCAGGACAGCGTGACGCCGATCGATCCGGCAGTCATTAAGTCTGTCATCCGGCAGGAACTGGGTGCGCCGGTCGGCGATATCTTTGCTGATTTTGATGAACAATGCCTGGCGGCGGCATCGATCGCTCAGGCACACCGCGCCGTTCTGAAGACGGGTGAAGAAGTCGTGATCAAGGTCCGCCGTCCCGATATTGAAACCGTGGTTTCAACCGACATAGAGATTCTCTGGGATCTGGCTGCACTTGTGGAAAAACGCTATTCCTGGGCAAAAAAATTTCAGATAAGCGATATTGTCGAAGAATTTTCCCTTGCCATCCGCAATGAAATGGATTATTTCAGAGAAGGCAGAAATACTGAAAAGCTCTATAATTATTTCGCTTCCAATGAAAACATTATCATCCCGAAAGTGTATTGGGACTATTCAACTAACAAGCTGCTCACCCTTGAGTATATCAACGGTGCAAAATATGCCGACCTGATTGCTTCAGTCCCTGAAGGCATCGATAAAAAAATCATTTCAGAACGACTGGTGCGCTCATTTCTCGATCAGGCGCTGGTTGTCGGCGTTTTTCATGGTGATCCTCATCCCGGCAACCTTTTTTTCTTTCCGGGGAATAAGATCGGCTATATCGATTTCGGACAGGTCGGCACATTAAATGAAGAAATGAAACATAATTTTGCCAGCCTGATTATCGGGCTGATGAGGGGAGACATAGATCTGCTGTTCCGCACGATCTTCCTGATGTCCTCAATGCCTGAAGACCTGGATGAAAGACTTTTTAAGGCCGACCTTGAGTTAATGCGCGACAAATACTATGAGCTTCCTTTCAAAGAAATCCATATTGGAAAGGTCATTCAGGATATTTTCGAAACCACCAAAAAACATCATATCAGCATTCCGAAGGACTATACACTTCTCGGCAAAGCACTGATCACCCTTGAAGGCCTTATTACGCGCCTTGATAATCAAATCAGCATACTGGAACTTGCGGAACCTTATGGGCAGAAGCTTTTGCTGAACCGCTACAATCCTGAGCGGGTGGCAAAGAAAACTTTAAAAAGCGTTTATGAAGCACTGGAAAACAGTGCACAGATCCCCTCTCTTTTAAAGAAAACATTGACACATTTGTACAAAGGAAAAACGCATGTCGAAATGGAACTGCCCCACCTGGATCTTCTGCTTTCCAGGCTTGACCGCGTGGCCAATCGCATTTCCTTCAGTATCATGCTTCTGGCATTCAGCATTATCCTCGGCGCAATGATTATCGGAGAAACGTTCGGCGCCCACCCTTTGTTTACAAACATTCCGCTTCTTGACATCGCCGTCATGATTGTCGCTCTGATGTTTCTTCTCGTCCTGCTCGCAATTTTCAGGTCCGGGCGCTTCTAAAGCTACTGCATGTTGTACTGACGGCATGGCGTATAAAAGGTTGTTCTTTTTCAACCTGCCTTTTTTATATTTTCGTGACGGTCTGATGAAAAATCCGTCGCCCGACGAGAGGATCCATTTCAGAAACAAAATGATTGAGTTCTCGTTGTGCGGCAAAAATATGCTCCGGACTGTCTTCCCCGTACATATGAAGCAAACGGCCGAATTCTTCTGAAATCCGTCTCATTTTTGTCTTATCGATTTCGCGTCCGGCCAGGAACATCGTAGCCAGACGCTCCTTCTCCGGCCGAAGCACATGCCATTTTTCACCCGGTTCATTGGAGAACATACGGCAAGTCATCGGTCCTCCCGCATCCACCAATGCGACCAGCACATCCTGTTTTTCATACGGCACCGCCCTTACAAACCGTTCGAGTACATGGATCTGTGATTCATTGAACGACCAGGCACGATCCTGATAAGGAAAAACTTTCCTAAGGCTTTTCAGCGCCGCCGCACTCCCCGTACAGGCGAGGATCTGTCGACCGGAAAGGCGGATTATGCCGGGCTTTTCGCCGGGAATCATCGCCGGTTGTCCATTTTCATTTAAATTGACCAGGCGGCCGTCGCTCACGGCAGACGCCATTTTATCGGTAGCAATAATCGATACAAAACTCATGAATTTTCTCCTTTTTTCCAGAACAATTAAATGATATATCCTCTATTATAACGGGACAGGCAGATTCATGCGACAGCGGAAACGGATCCCCTGTGTTTCAGGCAAAAATACGATTCTTCTTTGTAAATTAATTTTGATAAAAAACGACGCGATTGAGCAAAAGCATTTCTTTTTTAAACAAAAAGTCATAGAATAGACTCATAAGGTTCACTGGATTGTCAAATATATATAAAAAAAAAGCCCGGAACGATGGTGAACCTATGTTTCAGGCTAGCTATAAACCTTCTGGAGGAGGAATTTAATATGGGAAAGATCAAGGCAAGTGAAGCAGTTGTCAAACTGTTTGAAAACTGGGGGATTGATCACATTTACGGGATCCCCGGCGATTCAATCGACACAATGGTCGAAGCGCTTAGAAAAAAAGAAAGTAAAATTAAATTTTATCAGGTCCGTCATGAAGAGGTAGCCTCACTGGCCGCCGCAGCCTACGCAAAATTAACCGGAAAAATCGGTGTTTGCCTGGCTATCGGCGGACCGGGCGCCATCCACTTGTTAAACGGCATGTACGATGCGAAAATGGATCATGTTCCTATGCTTGTGCTTGTCGGGCACATTCCGTCCAGACTGACGGGAACCGATTATTTTCAGGAAGTCAATACCGTTGAACTGTTTAAGGATGTTGCCGTTTATAATAAAGAAATCACCAGCGCGGAAAGTTTTCCGGCCGTTGTCAATCAAGCCATTCGCACGGCTTATCAGGAACGCGGCGTTGCCGTTCTGTCGATTCCGGATGATATCCCGCTCGGTGTGATTTCCGAGAACGCACCGCAAATGTCGACGGTTTTTGAAAAAAAGATTCCGGGTCTCATTGAAGATGACCTGAGCGACGCCGTCGCTTTAATCAATAATGCCAGCAACCCGGTTATTCTTGCGGGTGTCGGAGCGAAAGGCGCTAAAAAGGAACTGAGGGCATTCGCCGAACGGATTTCAGCTCCTGTTGCGGTGACCCTCCCCGGCAAGGGCGCACTTCCGGATGAACATCCGAATTTTCTTGGAAATATTGGCAAAATAGGTACGAAACCGGCTTATGAAGCCATGAAAAGTTCAGATCTGCTGATTATGGTCGGTACCGATTACCCATATATAGCCTATCTTCCCGAAGGTGCCAAATGTATCCAGATCGATATCGATCCGGTGCATATAGGCAAACGTTATTCGGTAACAGTCGGTATTGTGGGCGACGCCGCTCAGGCTCTGGCTTATCTGACCGAACACACGACACCGGTGCCGGAACGTCCTTTTCTGAACACATGCCAGGAAAAAATGGCTGTTTGGTGGAAATGGATGAATGAGGATAAAGCGAATACGACGACCCCGATTGCTCCGCAGGCTGTTATGAAGGCTATCCAGTCCATTGCCGAAGACGATGCGATTTTTTCAGCCGATGTCGGTACGGCAACCGTTTGGTCTACACGTTATCTGCATGTGACGAACCAGGATTTCATTATCTCGGCATGGCTCGGCACGATGGGCTGCGGGCTTCCGGGAGCGATGGCTGCAAAGCAGGCTTTTCCGAATCGCCAGGCTATCGCGATCTGCGGCGACGGGGCTTTTTCAATGGTTATGCAGGACTTCGTTACCGCCGTCAAATATAAGTGGCCGATCCTTGTTGTTGTGCTGAACAATAAGGAGCTTTCCTTTATTAAGTATGAACAGCAGTCGGCGGGCCAGTTAAATTATGGAATAGGGCTTCAGGACATCGATTATGCAAAATTTGCCGAAGCCTGCGGCGGAAAAGGATTCAGAGTCGAGAAATATGAGGACCTGCAGCCGGCATTCGAAGCAGCCAAAGAGTCACAAGTTCCCGTGATTCTCGATGTCGCCGTAAACGCAAATGCCGCACCGCTGCCTGGTAAAATTGTGATGAACGAAGCCAAAGGCTATGCGAGATTTGCATCAAAATCAGTGATTGAAAATCATAAACTGGAAAAGATGCCGCCTATGAAGGACGTCGTCAGACGCTTCCTCTGATTAACATGGATTGAAGATTGAAAGAGCTTTGAATCAGTTCATACTGGTTGAAAGCTCTTTTTGTATGCCGAAAAAAAAAGACCCAAAAGGTCTGTAATAAAAAATGAAGTGTGGAGTTGATGAAATCAGGGGGCCTTGCTTTCGTTCAAGTAATAGTTTACCAGTCACAGATTAAGCCCGCGTTAAAGCATTGTAAAATTATTTTATCGAAAATGGACGTTTCGCCCATTTTGTTTCACACTGCCGTACAAATTTTTCCGGATATTCGCAATTAGTCTTTTATCCGGGATGTCTTCTTTATCATCGCCGTGACCGCCAATGGCTGCTGTCTCGTATTATCGAATGGTGTACCGCTGCCGGCCTGTATATGCCGACAAGACCCGGCCTCTTAAACCTGATAAAACCGTTCCGGTCAGCCGGCTCCTTGATTTCTTACCGATAGAGCGCCCGCTTCAGCCGGAAGCTCCCGGTTTTCTGACGGTTGATCGTAAATGGGCCGCCGTCGCTGCCATCCGGCGGCTCATTATGCAGGTTTACTCTGCGCAGAATTTTATAATAATCCATCCGGTTCATGGTTTCATTTTTTCTTTTTTTCAAGCAGCTCGTTGAGCCGGGCCATTTCGATGCCGCTGACGGCGGCATCCCAGCCTTTATTGCCTGCCTTCGTTCCGGCCCGTTCAACGGCCTGTTCAATATTTTCAGTGGTGACAACGCCGAACATGACAGGAACTCCGGTCTCAAGGCCGATCTTTGCAACGCCCTTGGACACTTCATTGCAGACATAGTCATAATGCGACGTTGCACCGCGTATGACCGCTCCAAGCGCCAATATTGTATCATACTGTCCGGTCGCAGCCATTTTCCCGGCAGCAAACGGAATCTCAAAGGCTCCCGGAACCCAGGCAATGTCAATATTCTCCTCGTCAACACCGTGGCGCAGCAGAGCGTCCTCTGCCCCGGACAAAAGCCGGTTTGTAATAAATTCATTAAAACGGCTGACGACAATACCCACTTTCAACCCTTGACCAATCAATTTGCCCTCAAATACTTTTCCCATTTTAAGTCCTCCTGTCAGCAGTCTGTACACTGTCGCTTTTTATCGATCACAAATGAAGCAGATGGCCCATTTTTTCGGCTTTCGTTTCCATGTATCGTTTGTTTTCCTTGCCGATCGGCATCTCCAGAGGTACACGTTCAATGTTTGAAATGCCGTGTTCTTTCAGATCGGAAATTTTTAATGGATTATTTGTCAGCAATTGCACATTGGTAACGCCGAGATCGGATAATATCTCAGCCGCAGTGCGGTAGTTTCTCAGATCCGCGGGAAACCCAAGATGTTCGTTGGCTTCTACCGTATCCTCTCCGGCCTCCTGAAGCTTGTAGGCTTTCAGTTTATTAATCAGCCCGATGCCCCGCCCTTCCTGACGTAAATAGATCACGACACCGGCGCCGCGTTTTTCGATCATTCGCAGAGCGGCGTGAAGCTGCGGACCGCAGTCGCACCGTTTCGACCCGAACACATCGCCTGTCAGGCACTCTGAATGAAGGCGGACAAGTGTCGGATCGCTGCCGCCGACATCCCCTTTGACAATCGCAATGGTTTCGCTTTCATCGAACGGGCCGGTATAGCCGATGGCTTTAAAATGCCCGTACTCTGTCGGCAAATCGGCAGTCACGACTCTCCTGACCCCGTGATTCTGCCGATACGCGATCAGATCTTTAACTGTAATGATCTTCAGGCCGAATGTTTCGGCCAGCTTCTCAAGTTCGGGAAAGCGTGCCATTCTGCCGTCATCGCGAACAACCTCGCAGATGATGCCTGCCGGTCTGGCACCGGCCAGCTTTGCAAGATCCACGGCCGCCTCTGTGTGGCCCTCGCGTTCCAGTACTCCGCCATCTTTCGCGATCAGCGGAAAGACATGGCCGGGATGATTAAAATCCGATGCGGTGGCATCGTCAGAAACAATCTTTCTGATTGTCTGTGCGCGTTCAAATGCGCTAATGCCCGTTTTCGTATCTTTATCGTCGACACTGATCGTAAATGCTGTTTCATGATGGTCGGTATTGTTTGCCACCATCGGTCTGAACCCTAGCGATTCGGCAAGCGGCCGGCTGACCGGCATGCAGAGCAGCCCTTTGGCATGCGTAATCATAAAATTGACGGTCTCCGCTGTCGTTTTATCTGCCAGAGCAAGCAGATCGCCTTCATTTTCACGCCCCTCATCGTCACAGACAATGATTATTTTTCCTTCTTTCAAATCAGAAAGGGCTTCTTCTATTGTAGCAGGCATATGCTTTAACCTCCTTATGATCCTTCCGGCATATGTAACACCGTTATTTATTTAGTGATGTGTTAAATCCGTTTTCTTTAAGCATGTCATAGGTCAGGGAACCGGAATCGTCGGACTTGCCCGCAGTCAGCTGATTTTGTACATATTTTTGCAGTATATCGCCCTCGATATTGACGGAATCGCCGACTTTTTTAGATCCCAAAACCGTATGGGCGTACGTGTGCGGAATCAGCGATAGGGTAAAAAATTGCGGTCCGGCGTGAAAAACGGTCAGACTCGTTCCGTCAACGGCAACCGATCCTTTCTGCACCAGACCGGCCAGAATATCCGGAGACGCCTGAATATCAAGATAATAGGCATTTCCTTTCGGTACAATCCTGACAATCTTTCCTGTCCCGTCAATGTGGCCGGTCACGAAATGGCCGCCCAGTCTTCCTCCCGCTTTTACAGCGCGTTCCAGATTGACGGAATCGCCGGCCTGCAGCGAATGCAAAGTCGTCGCGCGTATCGTCTCCGGCATAATGTCCGCGCTAAAAGCATCCTCTAACCGCCCCGTAACTGTTACACAGGTCCCGTTGACCGCTATACTGTCGCCGATGGCTGCGTCTTCAAGCACCCGATCGGCCTGAATCGACAGGCGGATGGCGTCAGGCCGTTTCTCAATCGACGCAACATGTCCGACTTCTTCTATCAGTCCCGTAAACATCAAGAATCGCCCTCTTTCAAAATTAATGTGACTTTCAGATCCCGGTCCAGCTGCTCAACGTGTTCAATCGACAAATCCGGAACGTCTGCCAGATGTTTAATCCCCGTACCGCCGATCGCCGACAGTGCTTCCCTGCCGCCAATCAGCCTGGGTGCAATATAGGCAATTACCTGATTAAATGCTCCGGCCTGCAGGAAACTTCCGTGTATGGTTGCTCCGCCTTCCACGAGCAGCGAAGTCACCTCTTTCTCTCCCAGATAGTTCAGAACATCTTCAATCGCGATACGATCCGACGGCAGCCGGATAATGTTTACCCATTCGTTTTGCAGGCGGCGCGCCTTGGCACCGTCGATCGCTTTTCCTGTAAAAATCCATGTCGGCGCGGCGCTGTCCGTCACAACCCGGGCATCTTCGCAAATATGCAGATGCGTGTCCAGAATCACCCGGATCGGATTATTGGCTTTGTATGCCGAATGGGCCGTCAGATGCGGATCGTCCGCCGTGACCGTCCCGATTCCGGTCAGAATCGCATCATGGATCCGGCGCTGCGCATAGCCGTCGGACCGTGAAGCCCGGCATGTGATCCATTTGCTTTCTTTTCCTGATGTCGCCGTCTTCCCATCCAGACTGCACGCAAGTTTAAGCGTGACATAGGGCGTTTTATGACGGATATAATGAAAAAAGACAGGATTCAGCGCATCCGCTTCTTTCTGAAGAACGCCGGTTTCAACTTCAATACCTGCATCCCTAAGCTTCTCAATGCCGCGCCCGGCAACAAGCGGATTCGGATCGGACGACGCAATGACAACCTTGCTCAACTGCTTTTTGATAATTAAATCGGCACATGGCGGCGTCCTGCCGAAATGGGAGCAGGGCTCAAGTGTTACATAAATCGTGCCGCCCTTGGCCCGATCTTCGGCCATGCGCAGTGCATTTACCTCCGCGTGGGCTTCTCCTGCCTTCAAATGCGCGCCCATCCCGACAATTTCCCCATGATTGACAACCACGGCACCTACCGCAGGATTCGGGCTGGTCTGGCCGGCGGCGGCTTTCGCTAAATCGATTGCCAGTTTCATATATTTTTCTTCCAAAAGATCATCCCCCGAATGAATGTCCCGTTAAATGTGAAAAAGCCCCCGGAGATGAACTTCCCCGGGGGCTTGACGGCATCAGAGCCAGTTTATTCTTTGGTCATTCCCAATAAAAAACAAACAAATTGGTTCCGCAGGATCCAGGCAATTCAAACAGTACATATTTGAATGCCCTTCTCCAATCCTTCTCCCATCCAGACTTTACTGTCGGCTTCAGCTTCTGACTGAATCCACCGCCGGCCAAAACATTGGCAGGCGGGTCGCGGGCTAAGGCACTAGGCCATCACCGCCGGTTGGGAATTTCACCCGACCCCGAAGGATAAATCCTTTATTAAACTGCTTTCATTGTAACATAAAATTTTTGATTATCAAACATTCTGTCTTCGAAAAATTGAATAAAAGCCGGTCCGGACATCCACGGCGGATTCCCGGACCGGCTTTATACATCCATTGTCAGACAATCTGTTTCTGCTTCGCAATATTTTCGGAAGTGCCTTTCTGCTCAACCGTTTTCTTCCAGAAGCCGAGAATCAGTCCGGAAATAACCGCCCCGATAATAATTGAGAGAAGGAACAGCACACCGTGATTACCAAGGAAAACCACGAAAATGCCTCCGTGAGGAGCGGGAATATTCACATGCCAGAACTGAGTCAGACCGCCGGCAACGGCCGAACCGATAATACTCGAACCGATGACCCGCAGCGGATCGGAAGCTGCGAACGGAATGGCGCCTTCCGTGATGAACGATGCACCCAAAACATAGTTCGTGATCCCTGCCTTACGTTCATCTTCGGTGAATTTATTTTTAAAAAGCGTTGTAGCCAGTGCGATCGCAAGCGGCGGAACCATGCCGCCGGCCATCACGGCCGCCATCATCAGACCGCCGTTCGAAGCGCCGCTTGTGAATACGCCGATGGCAAACGTGTAGGCTGCTTTATTGACCGGGCCGCCCATATCGACAGCCATCATGCCGCCGAGAACAAGACCGAGAATAACGGCATTCCCTGTTCCCAGATTATTCAGCGCCCCGATCAGTCCGCTGTTGATCCATTTAAAAATCGGATCAAGAATAAAATACATCAGCGCCCCGCTGATCAGCAGCCCGAAAACCGGATAGAGCAGAATCGGTTTCAGGCCGTCCAAGGTTTGCGGCAGATTCTTAAACATCCGCTTCAGCAAGACAATCACCCAGCCGGCAAGAAAGCCGGCGGCAAGGCCGCCGAGAAAACCGGCATTGGATGAAGACGCCAGGAAACCGCCAACCACCCCCGGCATTAACGCCGGCCGGTCGCCGATGCTGACAGCTATATAGCCTGCCAGAATGGCGATCAGAAAATGGAAGGCACCGGTATCGCCGCCGGCTATCGCGCCAAGCATCAGATAAATCGGATTCGTTTTGCCCAGCGTATTTTCAAGCAGAAACGAAATGGCAAGAAGAATACCGCCGCCGACAACGAAGGGCAGCATGTGAGAGATACCGTTCATCAGATCCTTGTAAATCCTGCTCCAGACGGAGCCGCCGGTCGGCTCGTCTTCAGCCGGACCGCCCTCGGCATGGTAGACGGGCGCCCGCCCGTTTATTATTTTATTGATCAATTCCTGCGGCTTGCGGATTCCGTCACTGACAGGGGTCTGAAGCACAGGTTTGCCGTCGAAACGGGCCATGTCCACTTTCTTATCTGCGGCAACGATGATGCCCGCCGCCTGGTTAATCTCCTCGTTCGTCAGGCGATGTTTAACGCCTTCTGAGCCTTGCGTTTCAACACGAATCGGAATGCCCATTTCTTTTGCTTTTTTCTTGAGCGCATCTTCAGCCATGTACGTATGGGCAATGCCGGTCGGACAGGCTGTCACGGCAAGTACAAACTGCGAGTCCTTCGACGCGCTTCTGTCGCCGTCTGCTTCGTCATTCTTCTCTTCAGCCTCTTTTTTCGCCTGCTGATCGTTAAATAATTCTACGACCTCGCCAGCCGTTTCGGCCTCTTTTACTTGTGCGACAAATTTCTGATCAATGAGCAATCTTGAGAGAGCCGCCAGCGTCTGAAGATGGACATCGGCTGCGCCTTCAGGAGCGGCAATCATAAAAAACAGATAGGACGGTTTCCCATCCAGGGCTTCGTAATTCACGCCGCTCCTGCTTCTTCCGAAAACAACCGTCGCCTCATTGACAGCTTTTGTCTTCGCATGAGGCATGGCGATGCCGTCACCGATCCCCGTGCTTGACTCCGCTTCCCGCTTCAGGATCATCTCTTTAAACAACTTGGGATCATTTATTCTTCCATTTTTAATCAGACTCGAGATGAGCTCGTCAATGGCCGCTTCTTTTGTCGTCGCTCTCATGTCCATAACCATGGCGCGTTCAATCATGAGATCCGTTATCTTCATTTGGTCCACCCCTTTTTTCTCAGCATCCTTATGAAGGAAATAGAATCTGAAGGCCGTTCTTTCGGAGGAGACGATTTCACGTATGGCCTCAGTTTCCCCAAAAAGAAACATAGAAACACCCTGTCTGCCAAGAATTAAGGAGTTTTCAGTCAATGATTATTCAACGTCAGGTTCATCATCGGCACAGATGACTCTCGTCTTTTCGAGTATCAAAGAGCCGATGGTTTCAGGCAGTCGATCGGTGATAATCGAAGCCTGTTCAATATCGAACATTTTGCAAAAAGATATCTCGGAAAATTTACTTCCGTCCGCCACGACAAATGACTGGGCAGCCAGCTCTCTGGCGCGTCTCTTAAGTGCCGCTTCTTCAGGATCGGGTGTCGTGTAGCCCATCTCAGCGTCTATTCCGTTGACGCCGATGAAGGCTTTATCGAACCGAAAAAGATTCAGAGTCTGGGCGGCAATGCTGCCGACCAGCGCTTTGGTTGTCCCCTTCACCATGCCGCCGATCAGGTAGGACACAATCCGCCTGCCGACAAGCGCCTCACCATGAGCAGGGCTGTTAGTGACAACGGTTACATTCTTCGCATTAATATAAGGAATCATTTCCAAAGTCGTCGTTCCCGCATCCAAATAAATGCATTCATTATCTTTCACCAGGTGTCCGGCCAGTTGAGCAATTATTTTTTTTTGCTGGATATATTTAGAAGTCTTCGTTTCCATATCGGGCTCTTCACTGCGCGGCTGCAGCAAGGAAGCCCCTCCGTGAATACGGCGCAGCAAATGGCGGCTTTCCAGCTCCTGCAGGTCGCGGCGGACCGTCGACTCAGAAGAATTAAGAAAACGAACTAAATCCTGTAATTTGACGACACGGGCATTCTCCAATTTCTTCAAAATAATTTGCTGTCTCTCTTCGGCCAACATACTCCATTCCTCCATGCCATTATTTTACCATGATTCCGTTCAAAATCAATCTTTTTACATCAAAATCATTCATATATATTTCAATAACTTCCATTACTAAAATAACAGATCCGCAAAAGCTTGTAAAATCTATTCGAGTCACTTCCTTTGAATTTAATCAGCCGTTGGCATATAGTTTTTGTGAATAGACTAACCGGGCGTATAGAAGGAGGATGCTTCTGATGGAAAACATCAAAGGGAAAGTCATTATTATTACAGGCGCCTCGAGCGGTATCGGAGCAGCCACCGCCAAAAAGCTGGCCGGAGAAGGCGCGGCGGTTGTTCTCGGTGCAAGACGTACAGAGCGTCTGGAGGAGCTGGTTTCCACGATCCGCCAAAACGGAGGGGAAGCCGTCAGCAAGAAAACAGACGTTACTTCTGCAAGGGAAGTGCAGGAACTCGTCGATACGGCCGTTGAGAGGTACCATCGTGTAGACGTCCTGTTTAACAACGCCGGGCTGATGCCTCTCTCATATCTTCGTGATCTTAAAATCGACGAATGGGAGCGGATGATTGACGTCAATATCAAGGGTGTTCTTTACGGTATTGCCGCCGTTCTGCCGATTATGAGGAAGCAAAAATCGGGCCAGATCATTAACACGGCTTCCGTTGCTGGCCACGTCGTCAGCCCCGGAGGTGCCGTGTACAGCGCAACAAAATTTGCTGTTCGGGCAATCTCCGAAGGCCTGCGAAAGGAAGAATCGCCCGACAGCCTGATTCGTGTCACCAGCATTTCCCCCGGTGCCGTTTTAACCGAGCTCCCGAGCACGATCACTGATCCGCAACTGAAACAAAATATAATCGACCGGGAAAAATTTCACGGCATCTCTGCCGAGGACATTGCCAATGCAGTGGCCTATGCCGTCAGCCAGCCGGACGGCGTCGCAGTCAATGAAGTACTGGTGCGCCCAACGACACAGATCAATTAAGCCTCACGATTCCGATGCAATCGGCCAACTGCAGGTTCTCGCCTGCCGGTCCATTTTTCATACCGTTTCTGTCAGCTCTCTCCGGCTTCACCGGAGAGAGTATTATTAAATGCAATCACATTCAGGGAGGGGCTTTATGTCTGAAAGATTCAAAGCTTTGGTCGTAGACAAGAAGAATGACCGTTTTTCCGTAAGCATTGAAACACTTTCACTGCATGATTTGCCCGAGAGTGATGTCTTAATTAAAGTCCGTTATTCCAGCGTAAATTATAAAGACAGCCTCGCATCGATCCCGGACGGCAAAATTGTTTCGTCTTACCCTTTTATTCCCGGCGTCGACCTGGCCGGCACGGTTGTCTCTTCAAAAAACCGTCGATTTCGCGAAGGAGATCGGGTTATTGCAACTGGTTTCGGAATCGGGGTCTCCCATTTCGGCGGCTACAGTGAATATGCCAGAATCCCTGCGGATTGGCTTGTTCCTCTGCCTGACGGACTGACATTGGCGGAGGCGATGATCTTCGGCACCGCCGGTTTTACTGCGGCATTGTCAATTCAAAAACTGGAAGATAGCGGCCTGATCCCCGCAGACGGGAAAGTGCTCGTCACGGGAGCTACCGGCGGTGTCGGAAGTCTTGCGGTTGCCATGCTGGCGAAATCGGGCTATCAGATTGTTGCCAGTACCGGCAAGGAAACCGAGCGGGATTATCTGCATCGGCTCGGCGCAAAAGAAGTCATTTCAAGGCAGGACGTCTGTCCGGGAAAGATGAGGAAGCTGGACAAACAGCTGTGGGCTGCGGCGGTTGATCCGGTCGGCGGGAATACTCTTGCAGCCGTTTTAAGCAAAATAAGCTACGGAGGTGCGGTCGCCGTCAGCGGCCTGACCGGCGGAACAGACGTGCCGACAACCGTTTATCCGTTTATTCTGCGAGGCGTCAGCCTTTTAGGCATCGATTCGGTTTATTGTCCGATGGATCTGCGAAAAAAAATCTGGCAGAGAATGGCCTCCGATCTGAACCCGGGAAAAGTGCTGGCATTGCTTCGAAAAGAAATCGGCCTGCAGGATCTGCCCGGGACACTGCCTCTTCTTTTGAAGGGCCGGTCACGCGGCAGAATGATTGTCCGATTATAAAAAATAGTGTTTTTCCCGCTCTGCAGCGGTCTTTATTGGCAATTCAGGCGCTCATGTTCCAGTTCGGAACGGATCAGGATCTGAGCGTTCGGAATCTTTTTTCCCATTCATCTTCTATTCGGTCATACAGTTCATCCACCGTACCGGGACGGATCCAATGCCATTCTCCCTTCTCAGCCATCCGTTTCTGATTTATCTATGACAAGAGGCGGCGACCGGCTTCAGATTTTACCGGAAGCGGCTCATCATCGTCACCCGGATCGTTTATGCTCAAGCATTGAGCCCAGCATTCTTTCATTTTATCTGATTTTAAATCGGATACAATTCATACACTGTTTTAGACAGAACGGATCATGCCCCTGAGATTTAGCTATGAATCTGTCAAATTCGTTCAAAGGGAAAACAAAACAGTTCACAACTCTGTCGAAAAAGCGTAAAATTGATGTAATCACATATGAAAGGTGTGTTTTAAATGGCTCAACAACCGCCGTCCATTCCTCGTCCTCTCGTCCGAACGAACCAGTGGATTATTGTACTGAGCGTAACTGCCACCTGGCTGACCGGCCAGTTCTGGATTCTGCTGATTCCGCTTCTGTCCGGGCTCTCAGGACTCTTCTTTCAATTCAATCCGGTTATGAAACTTGCAAAACTTTTCTTACGCAAGCCTGCGTCTTCCTATATACCGGAGGACCGCGATCAGCAAAAATTTAATCAGACGATTGCCGTATCCTGTCTTTCTCTTGCTTTTATCAGCTATCTTTTGAACTGGCATGTAGCGGCCATCATTTTCACGGCGATCGTCGGACTGGCGGCCTTTATCGCCATCCTTGGTTTCTGCATCGGCTGCTTTATCCATTTTCACCTGTCCCAGTACCTCCAGCGCAGAAGATCTCATGTATAAGCTGCACATGCCATTGCCAAGAAAAAGGAAAATCAGAAGATTTATCCGATCGGGCATAAGGCGGGCAGCAGCCGTGAAATCCGGCCTTTATGCCGCTTGAAAAGGATCCCTTCCTGTTTATCTGTCCGAAAAAATCGAGACGAAAAAATGTCTCGATTTTTTATTGCCGATTCATTCTTTCGTGCCGTTATGCCGTTAATAGAAAATTTTTCCTCATCTATCTTCTTTCCTATTTTTCGCCGGGCCGCCCGAACCTATATAACTGATTGCTCACTCTTTCTGACCGGAATCTATGACACCGATGATAAACAGATTAAGGCACACTCTCTCGAAACAGCGCGGAGAATGTGCCCCTCTTTATGTTGTCTTTCCCTGTCTACTTGGTTCTTCCCTGCCGGGGATTGAAGGCCAGTTCGAATAAGCCCGTAGAAGACAGCCCCGAGAGTCCGCCTGCCCAAAGCCTGTAAGCCGCATCCAGATCGGTGAACGGTATTGCAAGATAACCGATGATCATACCGATGACAACGGCATACACGGGGACAAGATTTTTAGGCAATGAAACCGATTTTTTCAGGAGTCCGACTAACGCGGTAATGATCGGTGAAAGAATGGTAGCTAGCACGAGAATGGTTTCCATAGCAATCGCGCTCCCTTCTACCGTCCATTGTATTTCTGCAGGACTCTATTTATGATCTATTCATTTTGCAAGCATTGCAGGCAGAATCGATAAACGGCGGATGCCGAAAATCAGCCGCCATTCTTTCTTCCTCTTATTCTAAGCAGGGGTTTGGCAACAAGCGGCGAGATGACGGCCGCCGCAAAGGCCTCTGCCAAACCATTCGTACAAACGATAAATAACAGGGCGGGAAGAAGTTTGGACACGTCCATTTGATAGTAATTGGCATAAGGAACTCTGTAAAACAAATAAATCAGTCCTAAAACCAGAACTGTATTCGTCAACGATCCGAGGATGGCCGACAGCGACATCGCCGCGAGATCAAACCGTTTTATTCTTCTTAGCAGCCGGTAAGCGTAACCGGCAAACAGCCCGATAAGTATTCTCGGAACGATGGATATCAGGGGATTGGTAAAAACAATTGGGGCGATCGGGCTGCTGGGGAATGTAAAGGCTCTGATGAACGTCGTCATCCCCCAGATTCCTCCTATAATCGCTCCGTCAACCGGTCCCAGTACGATCGCCGTGATAATGACAGTAATGTGAATCACAGTCAGGCTCAATGGGCCTACAGGTATATAGCCCAAAAAAGGGACGAAATTTTGCAAAATAATGATTGCGGTGAATATTCCCATCAAAACAATTCGATAAGTTCGATTATTGCGCTGATTGTTTTTCATAGAGCCGGGGTCTCCTCAAAGTCAAAATGTAAAAGATTTTATTTGTAAGCGTTTCCGATCTTTAATATAGCACAGGGCCAGTCGGAGGTCTATCTCCGAAAAAGATTCCGTCGACAAATGTTTTTACAGATAGCACAGCCTCCTTATCAAAATATTTTTGAATATGTAAAAAGCTCCCCGCATTTCATCCCATGATCTCTTTCTTTTTTTCCTCAGCGGCCGACAGTTTCACAATATTGTCACGAAATGATTTCGTTGAAGAAACAATAATCATCGGAAATAATTTCTTTGAATGGTCCGTCAATCTTCTGCCGCCGTCCGGATGGACGATGATCAGAAGAACCAGCATAAAGAAACGGAGCCACTTTTTTCTTTGTCCCGCAGGCAGATCGATGACATCGAACCCGAATTGTTCCGCCCCTTGATGCAGTAACGATACGCCATAAAGAGCTCTGACATCGATTTTCCGGTTTTTCACCTGTTCCAGATAGGCATTTAGCCTAATAAACGTTCGTTTCATCGTCCGGATAAGGATGGATGCCATCTGAATGTGACTTTTGGAGTTCAAATAAATATTCAGAAGCATTTTATTATTAAAGTGAAGTTCAACGATTAAATCACCCCGATGCAGCCCTTCGCCGTCATGAAGCGGCAGAAAACGTCCGTGATAGGGTTTTATTTTATAGTACAGCAGATCCTTGGCATTTCTCAGTGACAAGTGATGCAACTTGTGATACAGCGCTTCCCAGAGAAACCAGATGCCGAGGAGGCATTTCTTTGGCACTCTCAGACGGCTTTCAGATACATCCATTTTCACTTCTCTCCTTTCTCAGTCGGAGCGGTAATTTACTTACATTCTATCACAGAGAAAAAACAAAAATCCCGTCATTAATAGAGCCTTGATCAGAATGAAACGGCGATTAAAAAGTGTTGATCATCCATCTGTTTTTTTGCACGTTTTGAATTAACGGCGGTCTGTCCCGGCCATTTCCAAAAATGTCTTATTTAGTATTTCACAGTTTCCTTAAATTTTTCTAAAACAGATTGGAACGCTGAATCAAGGATCGGGGAACGATACCGGCCGGCCTGAATCTATGAATGCCGTCAAGCCGGTTTCGTACCGGTTATTTTGACGAAACCATTTAGAAACCGCCGAAAAAATTCACTTTTTGCATTTCACCATAATTTCACAACCATGGGTCAGTGCTTTTATCTCTCCCGCTGTTCCGTCCCGGCTTCCTGCGTTCCGGAGCTTATTCTTTATATGAAGAAATAGGCTCATGTTTCTTGTTTGCACCCTTTGCACCCCTTCCCTTCCGCTCATATAATGTACTATCACGTAATGGGAGGTGTCTGCATTGGGTTATCCTGCTACTGGTGGATACGGCAGTGGATTTGCTCTGATCGTCGTTCTGTTCATTCTGTTGATTATTGTCGGTACTGCTTTTTGTTACTAAAAGCAGTGCGAAAGCAGGCGGTGCGCCCAGATGCTCATCGGACGAGGATAGCCTGCGCCGGATGTTCCAATACCGTTCGAAAGCACAGCCGATCCCTCGCTGTGCTTTTTGACTGCCGTCCGGACAGGAAGCGGAGGCTGATTCATTGCCGGCGGATCATTCAGGTCAAAACGCACGCCTATTTTTCTGAAGGAAAGGCTCCTTAAAGGATCGGCCGGCATATGAATAAATCGTCCAATCATTAAGCATGGCAGGGAGCGAAGCCGCAGGTGTGATAAAAGGCGAACCGGGCGCGGAATGCCGCCTGTTGTTCTCTGTTCCACCGTTTAATCGGCCTTGTCCGGGGCTTCGCGAAAGGCCTCCTGCCCTGTAGTTTGGATGTCCTTTCTTTTTACAAAGTACTATCTCTGTGCGTTAACCGATGAATGAAATATAAGGAGGTGTGTCTCTTGTTTAATAATCGGCCCTATGGCGGATATTGCGGATGCCCGGGTGGATACGGCGGCTATGGCGGTTACGGATTCGGAAACGGCTTTGCTTTAATTGTTGTCCTGTTTATTCTGTTGATTATTGTCGGTGCAACTTTTGTTTATTGATCAATGCCACGGCCCATTTTCATCGCCGCCCACAACCTTATTTGTTCCATCCCTTTAAGGGCACGCTGCATCGGTGCCCTTCTTAAGTGATTATTGAAGGAAAAGGGTGCGCCAGGAGTACAGCCGCAATGGTCTGCTCAAAATGGTCTTTTATACTCCTCCATTTGTCCCTCACGTAAATGCCCGCCCGCACATATAGTGGATTATCACGTGATAGGAGGTGTCATCCATGGATGGATACAGTCCCGTCAGCGGTTTTGCCCTGATTGTCGTTTTATTTATTCTGTTGATCATTGTAGGCACTGCTTTCGTTTACTAAAAACAAATGCCGTATCCATAGGCACCCATATCAGACCTCCCTTGAGAAAGGGCACCCGGCTAAGGTGCCCTTGATTGTGTTCTGCAAATTCAAAGCCGGTTACGGGCTCTGTTCGGCCGGCCGGTTCGCTCAGGGATTCTTAAAGCCCGCCCTATTTAATCATCAATGAACCCGGAATCTTCCCCGAAAACGGTTGGTCTCTTGCTTGAAAAGCAGATTCTCAAAATAATTGCGAACGACTTTTATATACTGCTTATCATGACGGTCAATAAAATTTTGCTCCAATATTTTTTTCATGGTGCCGGTATTCAGAATAAAATTTACATCTCTGTGTTTATAATGAAAAAATACTTTTTTTAAAATCTTTTTTCCGCTCTTTGTTACGATTAAATGCCCTTCCCTATCATAACGTATTAACAAATTGAATTTTCGAAGCAATTCTTTTCTGTCATACACCCATCGATCCAGCGAGGGGTATTTATTGTCTATCCGTCTGAATAATCGGATCGTATTCAAAACATCATAGTAAGCGTTATGCTGCTTCCCGACGAATTCAAGCCCGAACAGTGAAAGAGCTTTTTTTAAACTCGGCTGCTGATCTAAATGACAGTCATACATCACTATTTCTTGCAAATCCATATATCCTTTGATCCATCTTGTGCTTGCCTTATATTTCAAGGCGTTTTCCAGAAAATAACAAATATCATGACTACTAAAACTGACAAAAATGACTGATTCATAGAAATTGTTCTGAAGTCTGGATACATACGCCTGAAAGTCCGGTGCATCCCTGACAAGATCCAGCGTAATGCCGGTTAATTCCCGGATCGGCTTTTGTATTCCAAATTGTGGTTTTATATAAGAATTAAAATAGTTTATGCGGCTGTTTGTCCCGCTTTTTTCATATAAACCGGAACTGAATTGGATAATTTCATCAATGCCGTTTGGATATAAGTGCCCCATATTGGCCTCGAAGTCCACAATTAAATAAATCACCGCCATCACCTGACCACACTATAGATTATGGACCGTCCGATCATCGTCTTAACAAAAGGCGAATGGCATGACTGCCGTATATTTTTTTCAAATAAACGACAATCTTATTATCTATCAAATCACATTTGGATTCAGTAAATATTCTGCAGAAATAAGATGCGGAACCGTCTGCGCCGCAGCAGCTTCGGAATGGCTTACTGATTATATCAGGCGTATAAATTACGGCCCGGCGGCCAGGCACCTTACCCGTGCGTTTGTTTGGCTTACGGCTGTGACTCGCCCTTGCTGATTCCTGCCGCTGCAGACCGTCGGGACCCTGTCCTGTTTCCGGTTAATCCATCCGTGTCTTTCAGGCAGCTGCCTGTCTCTGAATGCCACCGGCCCCTTTTGTTCTGTACAGGCCCAATCCAATACCGGTGAGTATCGGCAGTCTCAATATCCATATTATACCATAGGTCTGTCTATGCGAATTATTTTCTGCCGTCCATCCTGTCTATCCGCGGCTTCATTTAGGATGAACCGCGGATAAAGCGCTGCGAATCGTCCGTACATTGTTTTCATCCAACCTTTAAAAAGTGCCCGGGTAAATATCATTTCAGCGATATCTATAAACAATAAATTACTTTGACAGATACAGTATTTAAGCGTATATTGTATTCAAGGCGGTGTTGAAATTGTCGGATAGAAAAATTTCCGCGGATCTCCTTCGCGGGCATACAGACACCATTATTTTAAAGCTGCTTATGGAGGGCGATAAATATGGCTACGAACTGGCAAAACAAGTGACGGTCAAGTCGGGAGGAGAATACGAGCTCAAAGAGGCAACCCTGTATGCCAGCCTGAGACGTCTGGAAAAGGAAAAAGCGATCAGCTCTTATTGGGGCGACGAGTCTCAGGGAGGGAGAAGGAAGTATTACCATATAAACACGAACGGTGTGGAACAATTTCACACAAATAAACAGAACTGGGAATATGCCAAGCATATTCTGGATGAACTCATTTAAGAAAGGAAGATTCTCAATGTCAGCAAAATTATCTAAATACCTGGATGAAATTTTCTCGCCTTATGAAGAGCTGCCGCAGATTAAAGAATTAAAAGAGGAACTGTCCCATGACCTTCAGGAAAAAATAAATGACTTAAAGAAAGAAGGACATGACGAAGATGAGGCTTTTAAAAGAGCAACGGAATCGATCGGCAATATTGAAGAGCTTATTGAAGAAATAAAGGACAAGACCCGGGAATTGCAGCAGCTGATCGGAATGGATTTTTCGCTCAGTAAACTGGAAGGCTCCGATTTCGCATCAACCGACTTGAGCAGCGGAAAATTTAACTACAGTGATTTGAAAGGCTCAGATTTTCAGTACGCGAATTTAACTCAGTGCGTATTTAAAGCCAGCAATCTGGAAAATTCGAATTTTTCATATGCCAATCTCACGGATTGCAAAATCACTGCATGCAATCTTAAAAAAGTCAATTTCGATCATTGTATTCTGAAGCGGACGGACTTCGGCAAATCCAGTCTGGCGGGCGTATCTTTCGACGCCATGACCCTGGACAATGTAAATTTCACCTATGCCGGCCTTAAAAAAACTTCTTTTCGGAACGCTATTCTGAAAAATGTCTGCTTTAAAACCAAAGCAAGCGAGGCCATTTTTGACGGTGCGGCGATGGATAAGGGAACCTATGCACTTCTTAAAGGCTACCGGGCCGATCTTAAAAACGTAACCATACTGTGAATTAGAAAAGGGACGGCACTTATGGAAAATATTATTGAAGTCAGAGATTTGCAGAAAGAATTTTCCCGACGAAGAAAAACGGTCAGGGCGGTTCAGGGAATCAGCTTAAATGTAAAGCAAGGTGAAATTTTCGGCTTTCTCGGACCGAACGGTGCCGGCAAAACAACAACGATGCGGATGCTGACGACCCTCCTGCCGATCGGGCGCGGAGACGCGCTGGTTGCCGGTTTCAGTGTCAAAAGGCAGCCCCGGAAAGTGCGGCGCCGAATCGGCTATGTCAGTCAGCTGGGCGGAAGCGATCTGCCGGCGACCGGGCGGGAGAATCTGATTCTTGCCGGCCGGCTCTATGGGATCAGCCGAAACGATGCCGAGAAAAAAGCGGATGAACTGATTGAATTATTCGATCTCGGCGAGCTGCAGGAAAGAAAAGTAAAAACTTATTCGGGCGGTCAGAAACGCCGTTTGGAGATTGCTCTCGCCATGATCCATCGACCTGAAATTCTGTTTCTCGATGAACCGACGACGGGCCTGGATCTTCAGAACCGCACCCATCTCTGGGACCAGATCCGAAAATTAAAGCGTCTGGGAACAACTGTCTTTTTAACGACGCACTACTTGGAAGAGGCCGATGAACTGGCCGATCATTTATCCATTATGGATCATGGAAAAATGATCGCCGAGGGAACGCCGGGATCATTAAAAAGACAAATCCAAGCGGATATCATTATTATTAAACCGCAGGATTATCAAGCGGATCGATCACAACTGGCAGAAAGTCTGTCCGGCTCTGATACGATTAACCATGCAAAGGTAAACGGAGATTCCATTTATCTCTATGTAGAAAACGGCACACAAACGCTGCCTCGCATTTTTACATGGCTTGAGAAAAGACATATTAGTCTTGAGTCCGTTTCGCTATCGCAGCCTTCGCTTGACGATGTGTTCTTAAAATATACCGGACGTTCGTTAAGAGACACAGGAAGGGAGCAGATTCAATGAAAATTATTCATGAAACAAGACTGCTGTTCTGGCGCAAAATGCTTGAGACACTCAGAGAACCGGTCTGGATCTTTACCGGATTGTCTACGCCCCTGCTTTATCTTATTCTCTTTGCCCCGCTGCTTAAAGGGCTTCATTCTCCCGTGTTTGGATCATCATCGGAAGTTCTTGATGTCTTTGTTCCGGGAATTCTGGTCCTGATGGCATTCGGAGCCGGCATGGGATCCGGCTGGGAAATTATCGGCGAGCTGCAAAACGGAGTGACCGAAAGATTCAGAGTCACTCCGGTAAGCCGGTTTTCATTACTTATGGGGCCTGTTCTTCGGGATACCGTCATGTTTCTCGTCCCGGCAATGTTGATTCTGGCTATTGCCGCTGTCTTCGGCTTTCCGATACATCCGGCCGGTTTATTTCTGCTTCTGATTCTTCTCGCTCTTCTGACTGCCGTCATTTCGGCTGCATCCAACAGTCTGGGCATGATTCTGAAAAACATCGGAAGCCTGGCTGCGATTGTGACAGGCATGCAGCTTCCTCTGACCTTGCTGGCAGGCGTCCTGCTCCCGCTCTCTTTCGGACCGAAATGGCTTCAGCTTATCGCCCATTTCAATCCGCTTTTTTATGATGTAGAAGCGGCACGTGTTCTGGCAAACGGCACCCTTCTCGCTTCCCGCGTCTATGAAGCGTTTCTGATTATGATCATCCTGACGGCCCTCGTGCTCTGCTGGTCGACCCGGGTCTATCGAAAAGCGATCTCATAAGACGTACAGGAAAACGGTGACGCCGGGATCCTGATGCTCCGGAAAATTATAAGCGTTCAATAGCCCGCTCCGGAAATAAGGGGGGAAACTTTTGAACGCTTACAGATCGAACATTTGTTTTAGCATTTTTAAAAATCATAACAAAATGATCAACTTTACTCCCTGGCCGCCGTTTATTTCCTGACGGTGCCGTTCAGGGAGCTGATTATTTTTCGGAAAGCCGCTTCGCACCCTGACCCGCCGCATAAGAAGTCTGAACGGACTGATGAGCATGATCACGTTTATTAACTCCAAAGGCATAATAACTCATCACAACGATACCTAAGAAAATAATTCCGGCAATAAGCGACAAGCGTGTGTCGTTATTAAACCACATACCGATCAATACCGTCACTAAGAAAACAATTGTCAGATAGTTTGTAAAAGGGGCAAAAGGCATTTTAAACGGATGTTGGCCCATTTCTGCCCTTCTTACCTTTCTGAATCGTATTTGACTTATTAGGATGGTAAACCAGGGGATCATGCCGGGCAGCACGCTTGCACTGTACACGTACACAAATACCTTGGACGGCGCAATATAGTTTAAAACAACCCCTATAGCCAAACCAATGAGTACGGCAATCGTACCGTATAACGGAACACCGTTCCGGGAAACTTTCATAAAACATTTAGGTGCCTGTCCGAACACGCCCAGTGTATAAAGCATACGTCCGGCACTGAAAATCCCGCTGTTACATCCGGACATGGCGGCTGTAATGACGACAAAGTTAATCACGCCGGCTGCTGCCGTAATCCCGATTTTAGCAAAAGTCGTCACAAAGGGACTGCCGATTGCATGAAGCTCATTCCATGGATAAATCGTTACGATCACGAAAATAGCTCCAATGTAAAAGATCAAAATACGCCAAATAATGTTTTGAATCGCCCGGGTCAGCGTATTCTGCGGGTCTTTCGCTTCACCGGCCGTGATCCCGATGAGTTCAACCCCTTGATAGGCCGCAATGACCAGCGATAATGCAAAGAAAAATCCTTTCCAGCCTCCTGTAAAGAATCCGCCGTGCGCCCAGAGATTGGATAATCCGATCGCCTTTCCTCCATTACCGAATCCGAAAAAAATAAGGCCGATTCCGGCGACTATCATTAATACGATGGTTACAACTTTAATCATCGCAAACCAAAATTCAAATTCTCCAAACGATTTCACTGAAACTAAATTCGCCGTACCGAGAATCAACATGACAACGATGCTCGGTATCCAGGCAGGCAGAGTCGGAAACCAGAACTTCATATAAGCTCCGACAGCTATAATTTCGGACATTCCGACGATAACCCACTGAAACCAGTTGCTCCATGCGGTCACATACCCTGCCAGCGGATGGATGTAATTGTGTCCGAACTTGGCAAATGAACCCGTACTGGGTTCCAAATACAGCATTTCTCCCATTGCGCGCATGATAAAAAATACAAAGATTCCGCTGATTGCGTAAGCGAGCAGAACAGACGGACCCGTCCATTGTATCGTGCTGGCGGATCCCATAAATAAGCCCACGCCAATTGTGCCGCCTAAAGCAATCATTTGTATATGACGCGCACTAAGACCTCTTTTAAGTTTTTTATTCTCCACCCGGCTTCCTCCTTTACGTAAATAACTGTACGCTTTACGGCTGTCTCTGTAAATAACTTTTTTATCCAGATTATCTAAATCCAAGAAGCCCGCCATTTTCTTTTAAATAAAAGTTACTCTGAAATTATTTTCCTGAGGAGCGGACGGATGAAAATTTTTCTCCGGAGCCGCTCATTCCCCTGAGCTTATCCGGAATGTTTCTGCATGCCGGCTATTGTGCCCCGGCCACGGCTTATAATCGCGGCTGACGTCGGCCTGAGTCAGCTAAAACAGCGGCTGCCGCAGTCATCCGCCGGAACGGCAGATGCTGTGCCGTCTTTTGCTTGAAGGGCAGAACCGAATAATGCTAGGATAGTTCTGCGGGCTCAAAGGGGGAGTTGTTTATGGATCGTTTAAATTATGCCGTCATCGATTTTGAAACTGCAAATGGATATCGGGCATCCGCCTGTTCGCTTGGTATGCTGAAAATGATCAACGGAAAACTCGATGATTCATATTACAGCCTAATCAATCCGGAAACTTATTTTGACCCATACAATACCTATATCCATGGCATTACAGAGGAAGACGTTTCCGGGGCGCCGGCCTATCCGAAAATTGCCGGCGATATTCGGGCATTCATTAAGGATCTGCCCGTCGTCGCTCATTTTGCTCCCTTTGACACGGGGATCATAAGAGACAGCAATCAGCGATACGGCATCCATTTTTCATTTGATTACTTCGATTCCTATTCCCTTGCCCGTTCATTGATTAAGTCAGGGATACATTCTTATAAGTTGGATGAGGTTGCCCGCTATCTGGGCTATCGATCTTTTAAACACCACCATGCACTGGAAGACTGCAGAGCCTGTTCGTTTATCATTCATGAGCTGGCCGTTAGGCACAAAGCGGAAACCATTGAAGAATTGATCCATACGGGGGGATACAACTGTTTCGGACACGTCAATCAGGATGAAAGCTGGCGGCCATTCAGGAAAAGGCGGAAATCGCCGGCTGCCCCGGATACCTTTCGTTCACTCGATTTCAGCAAGGCCGGCAATGCAGATAAGAGCGGATATTTCTACGGAAAAAACGTTGTGTTTACAGGCAGATTATTAAAGATCCAGCGAAAAGACGCCATGCAGTGTATTGTTGATTGCGGCGGGATTCCTCAGAAAAGCATGAACAAAAAAACCAATGTCCTTGTCATTGGAAAGGAGGACCCTAAAGTCGTCGGCCCGGACGGCAAGTCAACAAAGATTAAAAAGGCGGAAAAATTAGTGTCCGAAGGCATCGATATTCAGGTTATAGGTGAAGACGAATTTTTAAAAATGATCCAATAAATAAAGACGGCCTGGCAATTAAAAAGACACCCGGCCAAATAATCTTCAGGACGGATGCCGCTTGCTTTGCCTGCCCGGGCGGCGCAAAAAAGAGCCCTGACATGAATGGCTGTCCAATCAGAAAAACAGAATTAGCATGATGCTGAAAAGATAATAAACGAAAGAAATAACCATTCCGTACCATTGGAGGGAATGGGGCTTTCGGCAGTTATTTTTTTCCACCTTTCTTTTTATACTGCTGCTGTTCTTAAAGAAAAATTTTTTACAGTTTTCAAAGAAAATTACAAATGCCCGTTCGTGCCATAGCCATTGAGACATAATGACAATGCTCAATACAAGAGCAAACAAAAAACTTGAATTGGAAAGTGTGAGCACGTTGAAGCGGCCGCCTTCCCAAATAATGAAAATCAGATAGACGGGCAATGATAGAGCAAAATATTTAATAAGTTTCAGCAGCTTGATTTTTTCTCGCATTTTTTAACTGTTCCTTATATGTTTCGATTTGATTCTCTTTGCATAAAACAAAATGGCTCGTTTCTATCTCCTGCAGTCCCCCGCTCAGGTCACCCTCATGGTTCTGGTAAATAATCCGCGAACGACTGATTTCTTTGTACGGATCGGCATGGGGAATAGCCGATAATAGACTTCTGGTATAGCGATGAAGAGGGCGGCGATAGACTTCAGCTGTCTCTCCGGACTCTACGATTGAGCCGCGGTACATGACAGCCACTCTGTCACTGATATACTTAACCATTGATAGATCATGCGCGATAAATAAATAGGTTAGATTCCTCTCTTTTTGCAACTTTTTCAGAAGATTGACGATCTGAGCCTGAATGGACACGTCAAGTGCAGAAATCGGTTCGTCGCAAATGATTAGCTTCGGTTTTACCGCCAGGGCCCGTGCAATGCCGATTCGCTGACGCTGCCCGCCGGAAAATTCGTGCGGATAGCGTCCGGCATGCTCCGGATTTAAACCCACGGTTTCCAGCAGCTCCCTGACCTGACGATCCCGGTCTTCCCTTGAACCGGACAGATGATGCACGTCAATCCCTTCTCCGATAATATCCAGGACCTTCTTTTTGGGGTCCAGCGAAGCATATGGATCCTGAAAAATCATCTGAACATTTCTGCGAAATCCAAGCTGCTCTTTTTTCGATTTAATCGTTGATATATCTCTACCCGCAAAATATATTTTCCCTGCAGTCGGTCTATATAATTTTACAATGCATCTCCCGGTTGTCGTCTTACCGCAACCGGATTCACCGACTAATCCAAGGGTCTCACCCTCAAATATGTCAAAACTGATGTCGTTAACCGCCTTGACCTCCGTTCGTTCGGCCCGGGCAAAAAACTTTTTTAATCCCTTCACTTGCAATAGACTGTTTCTGCTCATCGGCTTCTCCCCGTTTCTTATAAAAAATTTCATATCGACGTCGTATTGAAAGAGGTATATCAATCTTCGGCGCTCTTTCATCGAGCAGCCAGGTTGCCGCAAAATGGGTCGGCGACAGTTGAAAAAACGGCGGCTCGAAGTAACGATCCGCTTCAAGCGCATATGGATTTCTTGAATAAAACACATCGCCCTTTGGGGGATTCAGCAAATCAGGCGGCGTCCCCGGAATCGCGTATAATTCTTCGCTCGTTTCGTCCATTGAAGGAACGGATTGCAGTAATCCCCAGGTATAAGGATGCTGAGGATAATAGAAAATTTCTTCCGAGGTCCCTATTTCGACAATTTTTCCTCCGTACATGACAGCGACCCGGTCTGCTATCTTTGCCACTACGCCCAAATCATGGGTGATGAAAATAATGGACGTTCCATTCTTTTTCTGAATATCCTGCATCAGCTCGATTATCTGTGCCTGTATGGTTACATCTAAAGCAGTCGTCGGTTCATCCGCAATCAGGACATTCGGGTTGCAAGCCAATGCAACTGCGATAACAATTCTTTGTCTTTGGCCCCCTGAAAACTGATGAGGATAATTTTTATACCTAACTTCACTATTGGGTATGCCAACGAGACGCAACAACTCCAGTGTTCTTTTTTTAGCCTCATGCTTTGACAAGTGTAAATGATGAATCATCGGTCTGGCGATCTGTTTGCCGACAGGCATTGTCGGATTCAGTGATGTCATTGGATCCTGAAAAATAATCGAAATTTCTTTCCCGCGAATATTCCTCAATTCACGGGGCGTTTTGGTCAGTATTTCGCTTCCTTTATAAAGAATGCTGCCGGCATCAATTGAGGCATTTTTTGAAAGCAGGCGGACAATGCTTCTGCACGTTACCGATTTGCCTGAGCCGGATTCCCCCACAAGGGCGAGTGTCTCTCCATGAAACAAGCCAAACGAAACACCTCTGACCGCATGAACTTTCCCAGAAAGTGTATCAAAAGACACATGCAGATTTTCTAAAGACAGTATTTTATTTTTGTCTGACACAGGATCATCCCTTCATTTTCGGATCGAAAGCATCTCTGAGCCCATCGGCGAAAATATTAAATGAAATCATAATTAAACTGATAACAAGAGCCGGATACCACATCAGGTGAGGATAAAACTGGAAAGTCTGATATCCGTCATTAATCAGCGTCCCGAGAGAAGCATTGGGAGCTCTCATCCCCACGCCTATAAAACTTAAAAAAGCTTCAAAGAAGATGGCATTGGGAATGGTGAACATCGTTTGAATAATGATGACACTGCTTAAGTTAGGAAGAATATGGCTGAAGGCAATTTTCACCGGTCCCTCTCCTAGAACTCTTGCTGCCAGGATAAATTCCTCTTCCTTTAGCCGGAGTGTTTTTCCCCTGACAACTCTCGCCATGGTGATCCAGCCGATTAACGCCAGGGCCATAATAATTGAAACAATGCCCGGCGGAAAAACAAGCAGCATCAGTACGACGACGACCAGGGTTGGAATGCCTGAGATAATTTCAAGCAGCCGCTGCATCACCGTGTCCGTCTTTCCGCCCGACCATCCTGAAATCAGCCCGTAGGCGACGCCGATTGTTAAATCAAGAAATGCTGCCGCAAATGCGATAAGCAATGAGATTCTTGTCCCATAGAGCAACCTCGAGAGCAAATCTCTGCCGAACTGGTCGGTGCCTAAATAAAAGTAAACCGAGGTGGGAACATTTTTCTGCTTGTAGACATCAACCCAGACGCCGGCCTGATTCGCATAACCATTGAACCCGTTAATATGTACACCGGGGATCTTCGGGGGCAAAAAAGAATACTGGACTTGCTGAGTATCGGGATTATGCGGCGAAATCCAGATCGAGGCGACTGCGGCGAATAAAATCAAAAGCAGAACCATGAAGGAAATCACAGCGCCTTTATTTTTCCTGATCCGCCTCCAGCTGTCTTGATAGAAACCGGTTGTGACTGACTGATCCTCTTCATTTTTATACTCTTCAACCTGAGGAGATAACTTGAAATATTTATCGGGCACTCTTTTAACAGCCTGTTCATTCATTTTTCGCTTCCCCCAATTAAGCGTATCCGCGGATCAATCAGTACATAAAGAAGATCGACAATCAAAATCACGACAACGAGAAATGTTGAATAGAGGATAGTCAGACCCATAATGGTAAAGTAATCGTTTGAAAGGATCGATTTGACAAATTGTTCCCCAATGCCGGGTACGGCAAAAATCTGCTCGACAACCAGGGACCCGACTAACAAACTGGCGACCATCGGGCCCAGGACCGTAATAAGCGGAATCACCGCATTCCGCAATCCGTACCTGACAGCAATCTCCCATTCGCTGAGTCCCGTAGAGCGCGCTAATTCGATATAATCGCTGTGCAATACATCAATCATCTCAGTCCTGACAAACCTGGCGGAATCAGCCAGAGGCGCGAAGGCTAATGCCAGCGATGGGAGAACCGACGAAGCAAATCCGTTCTCCCAGAGCCCGATAGGCAGCCATTTTAAGTTGATGGCAAAAAGGAGTTGCAGAAGGACGGCGAAAACAAAATTGGGGACAGATCGTCCTAATATTGCAATTAAAGACGCTGAGGTATCCAGCCACGTATTCTGAAACATCGCGGCAATGATACCGAAAAAAATGCCCACTACTGTGCCAAACAGGATTGCCTGAATGCCAAGCTGAACGGAAGGTCCTAATCGTGTTGCAATGATCTTACTGACAGGCTGGTTCCCGAACTGAAGGGAAATGCCGAAATTGCCTTTCACAACTCCTTCCATATAAAGCAGGTATTGTTCCGCTACCGGTTTATCCAGCCCATATTGTTTGTTCATGACCGTTTTCTGAACATTTGTTAATTTTTCCTCATTACCATAAGGCGAGCCGGGCAATTTTTGCATCAATAGAAAGGTCACTGAACTGATTAGTAATATGGTAACAATCATGTACAGAATCCTTTTGAACATGTATTTTAGGAAACTCTTCAATCTCTGTAACCTCTCTTTCTGAAGAAAAAACAAAAAAAGGGAAGACAGGTCAATCGTCCTCCCCTTTCCATAACCATTTATTTAACGAGATAGGCATGAGTAATATCAAGCGGAGCACCGAGGTTGTGCGTTACAATTCCCTTTACCTTTGCGTTCACTAAATAGTTTTCCGAACCCTGATCCAGCGGAACAACGACTTGCTTATCGAGTAAGTATTTCTGGGCGCTCAGAAGATCATTCCATCTCTGTTTCAGGTTGGTCAGATCTGTTGTTTTAATCTTATCTATAAGCTTGTCGTACTTCGGGTCATTGAATTTAGCATGATTATGCTCGAAAGTAGAATAGAACTGTTCCAGGAAGCTAACCGGATCAAAATCTCCGGTCCAGCCGCCTAAAGCCAAGTCGAATTTATAGGACATCATCTTCTGGAAACGTACTTTAGCCGGGATATTGCTTAAATTGATGGTTACACCCGGTAAAGCCGTTTCAATTTGATTCTGCAAGTATTGGCCGACACTCTTCGAACTGGCATCGTCAGTCGTCAGCAAGGTAAAAGTAACCTTATTAACGCCGAGTTCTTTTTTCGCCTGATTCCATAATTGTTTGGCCTGGGCGGTATTATGAACAACCAGATTCCCCGCAGCATCGGCAAAATCCTGCCCGTTTACCGGACTCTTTGCCAGCCCCTTGGGAACCACTCCGGTTGCCGCACGCGAGCCGTCTGCAAGAACATTTTTAACCAGCTGATTGCGATCGATGGACAGGCTTATGGCCTTGCGTAAATTTTCGTTCTGTAAATATTTGTTGGAACTTGTCCCGAATTCCAGGTTTGTGGACCGCAGCGCTAAAACCGTTTTATACCTTGGATCTTTCTGAAATTGTTTGACGAAATCACCGGACAACTTTGCTGCATCCAGCTTTCCTGCCTGGAAGAGATTGATTCCGGTGGATGTCTCTTTCACAACCTGAACATTAATTTGATTCAGATGAATATTTTTTTTGTCCCAGTAATTCGGGTTTTTCTTGTACGTCCATGACAGGCCCGTTCCATCCCAGTTCGTCAAAACGAAGGGTCCGTTGCTTAATGTATTGGCACTGCTTGTACCGTATTTGCTCCCTTTCTGGGTAACAAACTTTTCATCTTGAGGAAAGAGGTTTTCTGACGAGAGCGTTTCCTCAAAATAGGAATCCGGCTGTTCCAGATCTACTTGAAGCTTCGTATCCGACAGTGCTTTGACCCCCAGTTGATCTGTACTCTTCTTTCCTTCACTGATTGCCTGTGCATTTTTAATGTTAAAAAAAACACTGGCATTCTGAGCAGCCGTTTTAGGATCAAACAGGCGCCGCCAGGCAAAAACAAAATCTTTGGCAGTCAGCGGATCCCCGTTCGACCACTTAAGGCCCTTTTTAATATTAATAGTGTATGAGGTTTTCGCACTATTCGCCGGTACTGGATTTCCAACGGCAAGCGCCGGCACGGGATCATTGTTCCCATTTATTTTATACAAACCTTCACCGAAAATATCAATTTGTTCCGCACTGGCGGTATCATACTCTTTTACCGAATCTGCCGTCGGCAATTCGGTCAGGGCAACCCAGTTTAACACTTGCTTGTCAGCCAGATTGCCGGTCGTTTTTTTCGTTGAGGAACTGCTGCTGTTTGCACTCGTCCCGCAGGCTGTCAATGAGACGATCAAAAGGATGATTCCAAGAAACGCGCTTACTTTTTTACCTATTTTCTTCATGAGTGCTTCCCCCTCTTTTTTCTGAACGGTCCTGTTAAACCTGTCTGTTAATTTACGGTCCTACACACGTCCCTTCCGCGTATGATCCGCGAATCCGGCCGATATTCGCCGGTTATCGCACCTTCACTCAATTAACATTGAGCTTTCGCATACTTTTTGAATTAAAGCCTTAAGATCTCCCTGTGTAAAAATCCGCTATGCTTCCTGCACTTTTATGCGGTGCAGAAGCTTTATAAAAAAACGGAATTTCAACAACAGGGATTCTTAAGCCGCTTATTCGTTCCCATGGATTTTCTCTCCCTCTCTCATTAAAATCTGGTTTTTTATTCAAATGCCGATGCGGCAGTTAATAAGTGTAAAGGTTGAATAAGTATTGACATATGAATTCTTGGATTAATTCCGACAGATCGGCGATAAATAATTTTCAATACAATAGCGAATCAGCATTTATCAAAGCAAGGCACGCTGACACGAGTTAACCCGATTAACAATCTCCCGTTTATGTCCGGCAAAACGCCGCATCATATGCCATGTTTCGGATCGCTTAAAAGGCTCCTCTCCAGGTTAAACAGAAACAGCACGCTTACTATTCCGCTCATGCAGTGCAGTGGGCGAGCAAAATGACATAGACATAACCCGTTGCTTTTCATCCGCGATCTCACAGTATGGAAAGATTCATCATATGAACAGGTGACCAAGCAAAGTCCGCCGCTTTCTGCCGAAACAGTGTTACAAGCTGAAAATCCTCCATTAAAAAACGATATTTCCACATGCCCGATCTGGCAAAATGTATGAGTGTCATTCGATAAACAGGGATCTATTTTCTGCCAATTTATCTGTCATCTTCAAAGCTGACTTGCCGAAAGGACAGTCTTGTAAAAGAGAAGAAGTATAACCTATATAGTGAAGCTGTTCAAATGGTGAATGGTACCCACTCCTGTTGTTACTGAACCGGTTCAGTTTTCTGGGCTAGTTTTTCAAAAATGGCTGTGACAAAATCAATGCCTTTATCATAATCACTTAAGTGAATATGCTCATTCGGTGAATGGGCTCCCGAACCCGGATCGCTGACACCAAAGGACATCAGGGGTGCATGAAGATAATGATGAAACAGATACATCGGCCCCGTTCCTGAACTTGTCGGCACCAATTGTAACTGATCTGCTCCGCCATAGACATCTGCCGCCACCTTGAGTACATCCTGAACAATGGGCGCGTCCAGATCGGAACGGTAGCTTTTTTCTCCCATCAGGTATTCTACTTTTACATCAGTGAATCCCCGTTTAATTAGGTACTTCTGCACCTTTTCCTGAATATCGGCAGGGTCCTGGTGCGGTACCAGCCGGCAATCAATCTTTGCCCTGGCTGTATGCGGAAGAACCGTTTTAACGCTTTCACCCTCATAGCCGCTGGTCAGCCCGGCGATATTGATCGTCGGTTCAAAAGCATAAGCTTCCTTAATATTCTCAAATAAGAAGGGCCGCGTCAGTCCATGCAATGTTTTTATCGCATTCTTATCCAGGTTCATCTTGTTAATGAGGTCTCTGGCTCGCTGCGACGGCTGCTCAACGTCATCATAAAATCCATCAACCAGAATTTTTCCTGTTTCAACATCCCGCAGAGTCGATAATGCCTGGGCAAGGCGCCACCCCGGTCCTTCAATGTAAGCTGCTGAAGATGAATGAATATCGTCTTTTCCGGTTCTGGCCACTAGGTCAAAGCAGCTGATGCCCTTGTTCCCGCCTGTAATTTCCAGTTTCCCTTCAGCCGTCTTCGATCCGCCTTCCCAGACAACGAGGTCTGCCTGGAAAAGATCGGCATATTTTTTTAAATAATCCTCCAGATTCCGACTGGCAATTTCTTCTGCGCCTTCCACAAAAAACTTAACCCGGCAGGGAAAGTCTCCATGCTCGTGCTCATAAATCTTCAAGGCGGTGAGCCGCACGATCAGTTCACCTTTGCAGTCTGAAACACCGCGTCCAATCAGCCTGCCTTCAGTCTCAGTCAATGTAAACGGATCAGAGTTCCATTCATCGAGCGGCTCAGGCGGCTGAACATCATAGTGATTATAAAATAAAAGAGTTGTCTTGTTTTTTTCCGGATCGCTTGACTGAAAGTCGGCATACACCAACGGATATTTATAATCTGTGAGTGTTTCGGAATGCCCGCCGGCCGTTCTGAATAATCCGGTCAGAAAATCCGCTGTTTCCTTAATGGACGTATTTTGAGCCGATACAGATGGAAATGCGATGTAATCGGCCAGATATTTTTTGTATCGTTCAACAATCTCATCTCTTTCACTCATGACTTTACCCTCTTTTAATATTTTTTGTGTTGCCTGTTTGCAATTGCCGTGTCTGAAAATGGTCTTTCATTATGTATAGCGCCCACCTTAATCGATTTGACATCTGCATCTTTTTACAAATAATTACAATAATAAATAAAAATGCCGTTTTCTGTAAAAAGAAAACAGCAAGCATCTCCGACTCGTACGCCTGTTTTCTCATCTTTACAGATAAATCTGCTTGAATTAACACCATACACGGGATACTACTGTCCGTGCTGGTTGTCGGGTTTCATAGGGCAAGTCCCTCCGCCGCTCTGGATAAGAAATTCTCAGCACTCATTCAATTGTTGATTTAATCATAGGAAATTCGATTTGGATTGTCAATGCTAAATCATATTATTTTTATGTGTTTTTAATGATAAATGGCAATTTAACTCTGACCTCCGGATAGCCGGTCAGAAAAATCCTTGAAAGGACGCATCATTCGGCGACTCTGCGAAAATGAAATTAAAGCCTTCAAAATCTATGCCATGGCGGACGCAATGAAAAGAAAAGGGAGGAGACAGCCTTCTCTCTTTTCTTCTGATAATTATACTCTATCCGCACTCTTGATAATTCCCATCTCAAATAAAAGAAGCCGCCGTGTTTTTTTTTACTGAACGTGAGCAGGCTGGATCCACTTAGAGCGACTGATCGGATAGGACTCCTTTGCCGTCATCACTTGTTCCTGTTTTCTTCGGCAGGAACGGCCACCAGTTCCCACGGCCGAAGAATTTGACCATGACCGGAACAAAAAGCGGAATGATAATGACGGCGTAGAGAATCAAACCAATAATGACAACAGTAGAAATCTCGACAAGCGATAGCATTCCGGACGGCATCATGGCAGCGAAAGTTCCACTCAGGATGATAACCGCCGAAAAAATGACACTGCCCATATGCCAGAGGGTCAGGAGCATCCGTTCTTTAATCTCCATCTTCATATATTCATTGAATCGTGTCATGACAAAAATCGAGTAGTCAATTCCTAAGGAGATAAGGACAATAAAGCCGAAAAATTGCGTCTCCCATGTTAAACCGGCGTAGTGACCCAGTCTGGTAAAAATCAGCTCTGCGAACCCCATCGATGAAAAATAAGTCAGCAGCAGCGAAGCCATCAGGTAAATCGGCATGCTGAACGAACGTAAGACGATAGTAAGGGCAATAAAGACGCCGATAATGACATAAGTGACAGCCCTTTGATAGTCGGAACTCGAAAGCTGCCTCAAATCATTGTTAAAGCTGGCCGTCCCGCTGATGCCGATGCGGGCATTCTCCAACTTTGTCCCTTTCAGAACAGAGGGAAGTTCGTCTTTCAATTGTTTGAAATGAGCGATGCCTTCATTTGAGTAAGGATCATCCTTCATCTTCACCTGAATCTTGGTTATCTTCCCATTGCCGCTCATATAATTATTGAGTGCAGATTGAAAATCTTTATTGTCAAAGATCTTACTCGGGACATAAATACCCGATTGCTCATAAGGAACTTTCGTCCAGTTGTTCATAAAATCATTGGCCGAATTGATACCGTTTTTAATTTTCTCCGCACCGTCGGCCCCTTGAGCTAATCCCACGGACAAACTCTTCATTTGATCCTGAATCTGGCCGGACCCGTTTTTCAGCTGCGCCTGGCCGGAGGCAATTTGATTTAAAGCATCGCTGATTTTCGATGAGCTTTTCACCGTCTGATCCTGGCCGCTGCCTGCCTGATTCAGACCGCTTTCAAGCTGAGCAAGCCCCGTATCCAGCTGCGCCAGGCCGGACTGAAACGCTCCAAGTCCATCTGTAATTTTTGTCGACTGGCTGTTCAGCTGGTCCGCGGCATCGGCCAGAGCTTTGATCCCTGTATTCAGCTGATTGATTTTTGCCTTTTCCATTTGCGTCTGGCGGCTGATTTCCGCTTGCGCAGCCGCCTGCGTATTTTTCATTTCCGCCAGCAGTTGCTGCAGGGCCGCAACGAACAGGCGGAAATGGGCATCCTGCATCGCCTCGGGATGAACGGCTAAATAAGCATTCAGATTAGTTTGAATTTGCCCCATTGTTTGCTCCAGCTCGCTTGTGTCAATGGCCGGCCGGCTCCCGGACGCCGTAGTAAATTGATTCAGCTGCGCGGACAGGGTTCGCAGGTTTTGCGCAACTTTATGATAGCCGCTCTGAAGCTGCGTCTGGCCGGACTGCAGCTGTGCCAGCTGAGTCCGGGCGGTATGGACTTTTCTTTCCATTTCCGCGGTGCCTGAAGCCCCCGATTTAATGCCGACGGATATCTGCGAGAGTACGCTTTGCATCTGCTGAACGCCTTTTTCCGTATCGTTTGTCCCGCTCTGAAGTTTACCGACATTAGTTACCGCCGCTTGCAGCTGGGGCTGTGACCCATCGATTTTTTTACTTGTGCCTTGAAGATTCTCCTGCAGGCTGCTCAAACCGCCGGAGGCATTGGACAAACCGCTGTGAAGCGTATCAGCCTGTTTCGTGACATAAATATCATCCAGCCGATTGCCGAGCGGACGGGAAACGCTCATGACTGTATCAACGTTCGGATCCTTCTTTAAGGCGATGGAAATACGTTCGATTAACGCGACATAGTCGCTCGTCCTCATATTATCGTCATTTTTCAGATAGATCGTTACCGGCGATAAATTTCCGGCGCCAAAATCGCTGGAAACGATGTTATAGCCCTGTTTCGCCGAATAAGTATCAGGCAGTTCCTGGGGCGAGTTAAACGAAAGCTGGCCATGATACGTGAGGATCGGCGGAATCGTAAATAATGCAACGATGAGCAAAGCGATCAGCGGACGGGCGAAAGCGAGTTTTCCGGCGCCGGCCCAGAGATCGCTTTTCGATTCCTTTATTTTTCCGCGCATCGGCCAGAAAAGCTGTTTGCCGAACGTGACCATAAAAAGCGGGAGCAGCGTAAACAGCGCGAGAAGCAGGAAAACCACGCCGACACCGACGGCGACCGCACTGCGGTACAGATTGAATTGAACAAAAGCCAGCGACAGAAAAGCAATAAAGACGGGAATTCCGCTATGCAGGACGGTGACGCCGGCCGTTTTAAATGTCGTCAGCGTTGCCTGATATTTGTCGGTTCCCTTGGCCAGTTCTTCTTTAAACCGGCTCATGAGTAAGATGCAATAGTCCGTTCCGATGCCGAACATGACGGCAACCATAAAGGTTTGCGTGAAATTGGAGATTGGAAAATTCATAAACTTGACGAGAAAAGCGACAATAACCTGAGCCACCGTATAGCTGATTCCGATGGTGAACAGCGGAATAAACGGAGCGACAAACGAACGGAAGACGAGCAGGAGAATAACAAGAATGAAGATAACGGTCAGGCCTTCCGTCCGGTGCAGTCCTGCTTCGGCCGCCTTATTCATGTCATTCGTAATCAATTCCTGACCGGTCAGATAGGTCTGGACACCGTTCGTTCTTATTTCCTGATTAATTTTGCCGCGGACGCCCTGTACAAACGTCTGATTCACATTTTGAACGTCTAAAGCCGCCATGAGTGTTTTTTTATTCTTTGAAAGAAACTGATCCTGCAATTCTTTATGATCAAAGCTGTCAGTAACACTGCTGATCTTTAAAGTATTTTTGTTATTCTTGACTCTTTGCAGCGTCTGCTTAATCGCGCTCAGGTCATTATTTGATAGAGCTTTGTTCGAATGGAAGACCGCAACATAGATGGTTGTATCCTTGCCGCTGAACTGCTTTTCCAGCCTGTTTGCCTGACTCGTTGAATAAGTGTCAGGCAGTGCATAGCTGCCCTTCTCCTGTACAAGTGCACTCATATCGGGTGAAGTTAAAATGAGGGCAATCATCCCCGCGATCCAAATACCCAACATGACCCAGCGTAATGAAATGATTTTTCGCATCCGTTCACCTTCTATATCTGCTTATTCTTATCTTTCAAAATGAATTTTGATCATATCCCGGTGCCTGATACTTTTATTTTTCTTCAGTGCAAAGCCCGTACGCCCTTTTGTTACCTCCACCTGGGATAGCAAAGATCGAAACCTATCTTTCGCAACAAAGACAGCGCAGACCGCTTCCTTTCATTTTTTAACATCTCCTAATCGCGGAAACAGAGCGAGCGCATTCTCGTAAAACATGGCCTGACGCTGCTTCTCCGTCAGCAGGTCCGTATCGTTGAGCATACCGGCCAGACTGGCGCAGCCGATCGCCGGCGTATACGGATAATCGCTGCCGTACAGCAAATGGCTCGCATCCACAAGCTGCAAAAGAGTTCCCAGCTGCCTTGGCACGCAGAAACCGGCGACATCATAATACAATCTTTTTAGCACGGCATACACATCGGCTTTAACCTTCCTCTCTCCTACCGGTATGATCTTAAAGAACGGATCCAGCCGGTCGGCAAGCAGGGACAAAAAAGCACCGGCATGCGGAATCACAAACTTAATATTTTTATAGCGGCTGAACGTTCCATTAATGATCATGTTGATCACAGTCCGCGTCGTATCAAACAGAAATTCCATCGCAGGAATGGGCAGACCTTCATTCACATTTTCCGGAACACGGCCCGGCTTATTCGGATGAAGCACGACCACTGTTTTTCGCTCATTCAGCACTTCAAAAACCGGGTCCAGATCCGTTCTTCCCAAATAAATGCCCCGTGTATTCGTCGGCAGGGTGAAACCGTCCGCATCCAATTCATCGAGGGCAAACCGTATTTCCTCGATGCTGTCTTTAACGTTCGGCAAGGGCAGTGACGCTAAGAGGCGGAACTTCCCCGGATACTGCCCGGCAAGTTCCGCCCCATATTCATTCACTCGGCGGGCCAGTGTTTTTGCGGCTGCCTCATCGCCAAAATACACATGGGGAGAGGATAAAGACAGTATCGAAATTTCGATGCCGAGACGTTCCATAAGTGCAATATGCTGTCTCGGATCCCAATCCGGCGTCTTAAACCCGTCCGGCCTTTCGCCCTCGTTTTCACGTAGTGCTTCGACATAACTCGGAGGCAGATAATGGACATGCACATCAATTTTCATATTCCTTTTGGCCTTGCCTAAACCTTTGACCATTTTAACCCCCTGCTTCCATTCATTAATGCTCATCAAACAATCCCTTCCTTATCAGCAACAGTCATGTTTATCCTCCCCTTTTAAAATGAACATCATGTTGATTTTATTGATTGTTTCTTTTATCATAAGAGAGAACAAAGGGAAAATACAATAAACAATTTCAAATCATCTGTTGATTTAAAATAGAGGGGAATAGAAATGAAACAGAACGCTAAATTTGCCCATACCGAGGAAGTGATTAAGGAAACCTTTATTCAGATTGTCTGTACGAAAGGATTTCATGACCTGACTGTGATGGACATTACACGGGCAGCCCGCATCAACCGCGGCACCTTCTATCTGCATTATATGGATAAGTTTGACCTTCTGGAGAAATATGAGAAAGAGCTGCTGGATAAATTGCGGCAGATTATGAAAACCAATCTTCCTGCAGCCATGGATCATGCTGCTTTAGAGGCAGAAAATTATTCGCTTTACAGAATTGTCATATCCGCGTTGAACTACGTACACGAAAATGCGAAAATTCTCAATGCTTTAATCAGCGGAGACGGGGGGCCTCATTTTCTGGACAAAATCAAAATGTTATTAGCGGATGAAATCGAAAAAGCGCTCATACAAAAAAAAGGATCCGCAAAATTTATTCCTACTTTGCCGGAAGATTACGCAAAAGAGCTGATTTTAAACAGTTTACTGAGCCCTATCCTGTTTTGGATTTCCAAGAAAAATCCCGAAAGCCTGGATGAGATTGCCGACATCATCATGAAGAGTCAGTTTTTGTCTCCATGCGCCGTTTTAGATATTTCACCACCGGATCATTAGAACGATTACTTCACCTTTCGCAGGCTAAAAATTAAACCCAATGCGTGCGTATCATGGATTTGTCACAATAATCTGTATTGTTAACAGGCATTTAATTAACAAACAAGACACCTATCTGTTTGGCAGAGTGAATTGAGCGAAAACACTACCAAAGGAAGAGGTGTCCCCTATAAGATTACGAAAAAAATCCGAATCATCAGCTTCCAAATGCATTGAAAAACGACTTTTGATACATTAGTCTCTGAACTATTTCGGCGCCCGGCACCAGACAGCATCCGTTTTGTCGTGTGCTTACTTGATCTCTATATTCCTCCTTCAGCGTTTCTCCGCTGTCATTCAGTCTGCCGCAACTTTTTTGCTTGTTCTTCACGTAATATTTTTCAAAACATTGACGCAAAGCATGCGGTCTTCTTGGGACATTAGACCGGAACATGTGATGCGGCCGACCACACGGTTCCGATTCAGCTAAATTGGAAATCCGCCACCATGAATAACGGATTCATTTGTTCCATTGCGTTTGCGGTGATCCATTTTCATTGACGTTTAAGCGTTCGTTGCGGGAAGAATGTCCGTGCTGTTCAATAACGTTTGTCTACCATTTGATCCCGAAGTCTGATCCGAGCTCGTATTTTCAACGGCTGCACCAAAAAGTAGTCGATGATTTTTTTCGAATCATGATGCCGATCATCTTTATGTCATCGTCGGCCGGCTCTCCAGCTTTACTCCATATTTTAACGTATCTTTGTTGGAAAAGCGAAGCAATGGCCCTTCTTATTCCTGTTGAAGCTATTCTTTTATTGCGGAAATTTTTCTCCTGATTACGCTCATTATTCTGCTTTAGTTCTGAGAGAGCTGCAATTAAGACGACACAAAGTGAGATATAAGCTTTTCAACAAACTCATCGAGTGAATGACTCTCTGAAACGGAGCGGATAAGTTTTGGGTCCATCAAGCCTGTTACAATGCTATCAAAAATATTAAAAAAGATGGCTCGTTCTTCTTTCTTGATAGCAAACAATAAAACAATATTAACTGTATTATCCTTATCCCATTTGATACCCTTTTCAGATAATACAATCTCTAAACTAGTTTTTTCGGCATCCATATTAAAGGAATGGGGCACTGCTACCTGGCCAAATGCCGTTGCAGATTGTGATTCTCTTTCCAATACGTCATTATAGAAGTTTTGATGAACATATCTTTTTTTTCTCAGGTTATTACACATAAACCTGAGAACATCGCTTTTAGATTTATCCATAACTTTGAAGAATAAACCCGGTTCGGTTAATTCATTCAAATGATCACGGAGATAAATTCGTCTCTTAAGAACTCTATTCTTTTCGATAGCATTCTGAATAGTCCGTTCATCATTTTTAGTAAAAAAAGGGGTAATCTGAACCTCATATAACGATGTATTGTAAAGTAATGGTCCTACGTTAATTAAAAAATCATTATTTTTAGTATCTATATCGTCGACAGAAGAAACAACTTGATTAACAACAAGATCCTTTCCAAATACCTTTTCTGTCTTGCCGATAAGTCCTTGACTAAAATCATAGTAACTAGGAACATAAAATACACATTTTATATGATTGTTTAAATAATCACTTTCGCCCATGATACTTCCAATATGCAACGCAAGGAAAGTTGACTCATCCTCTCCGACTTTCTTGCCAGTAAACTTAGAAATCGCATTGGCCAATTCTACGGCATGTTCAAATATTAACGGACAGGAATGTTTTATTTGTTTCGTTAACGGATTCTTGAGTTCATAATCCCCTTCCAGCCTGACTAACAAATTTTTGATATGAAGAGAAAATTTTACAATAAAGGTATCGTTATCGACGTCAAAGAGATTCCACTTTCTCATTTCAGTTTTTAGCCCTAATATTAATTGAATGGTTTTGCTATCCAGAACATCTTTTAGGCCTTCACTGCTCAGGCTGGAATAGTCAATTTTAGTTAGGTTGCCAAGGACTATGTTTGCTAAAGCTTTACGTTCACTATCAGAATAAGAAACATTATAATCAGATTCGATTCTTGTAGCTAGTTCATTAACCAACGACAGTTCATCACTTGAAAAATCACTCAAGTAAATATGCCTTTCCGATTGCATGAAATCATGTTCAATCCTATCCAACTCAATAGCGATCTCAAGAACTAGATTTAATAAAGCATAATCATTTACGAAATAACCGTGTTTCTCACATATGTCTTTGATTGTATTCTTTAAAGAGACAAGATCAAAAGCAGGAAAAAGATCCTCTAATACTTCAACATTTAGAAGACCATTATTAAATTCTCCAGACAATAATTTTCCTAATAATGATCTTTTATCCCTTTCAGCTCCATCAATAACTAGGGTGCCATTTTTTTGATTTACGAAGAGATTATTATTAATTAGTCCTTCCTTAACTAAGGAAAGATCTTTTTTTATCGTTTCTGGGCTAACCATCAACGCTTCACTGATATCGTATATATCTATGCTTCCAGTCTGCACTAAACGCTTTAATATAAAAAGTACTCGATCATCTTGTGTTACGGGGATAGACAAGGTACTCTCTGTAATTAATTTTTTGGCACGGCCCTTATCAAGAATATATCCCTTATTTGATGACTTAACTAAGTTTTTATGTTCACTATTGATGACACCGATATAATTACGAACTGTTCTCGAAGAAACATTTAGATGACAGGCTAACTCTTGAGCGGTCATTCTACCCTCAGCATTCACAAGAATCTGAAGTAATTCTTTACGCTTTGCTTCCATAGTTTCTCCGATCATTTAATCTCCCTTCCAGATCAGATATACGTTTCTCATAGGCCCCAAATACTTTTAAAAATGATTCTGTCAGCAAAATTTCACTGTTAATCGTCATCATTGTATCCTGTGCATGTGTGAAGAGCAAAGAATACCCGCCATTTTTCCCACGTGTTTCATCCTGAATTTGATCTGTTTGTGTCTTATGAGCCGCAGTGATTTTTTTATGAGCTTCGGCTAATAACTTCCTTGCTCCAGGGATATCAAATGTTGAAAGATGCTTAATAGCATCAAGGTTTGCCTCCCGTGCATCACCTGCATTCAAGATAATACTCATTGCTGCTTGAACGATTTGGCTAACTTCTCCTTCACTCATTATCCTTCTCTCCCCCGCGTAAAAAATTACCATTTGTTTTAATGACATTTTTATACCACTGATAGCTATCCTTTAATAGTCTTTTTCCGCTTCCATTTCCTTCATCGTCCAAATCGACATACACACATCCATATCTCTTTGACATTTGACTTGAAGAGCAACTTACTATATCAATCGGAGTCCATAATAAGTACCCCATAATATCGGCGCCATCTTTAATTGCTTCATTGATTTGAATCAAGTGTTGCCTGATATAATCAATCCGATAATTGTCATGAATACATCCACTTTCAACCTTATCCACGGCGCCAAGACCATTTTCAGTAATAAAGAGTGAAATTCCTGGATAGCGATCATTATATCGGTTGATGGCAATTCTTAGACCAATAGGATCAACCTCCCAACCCCATTCGCTCGTTTCCAGATGGGGGTTCGAGGATCTTACAAACATGTTATCTAATGAATCAGTTTTGCTATCATTTATCTTTGTATAATAGTAACTGAATGCAAGATAGTCCATCGTGTACTTCGAAAGTAAATCTAATTCTTTTACTGTCATATCTATGTTAATATTGGACTCTTTAAAGTAACGCAAAACCGGCTTTGGATACTTCCCCCGGATCTGTACATCAGGATATAAAAATTGCAGCTGATTTTTTCTCATACTAAATAGCATATCATCTGGGGAACAGGTTGCCGGATAAGCAATTTTATCACTCAGCATAGTACCGATTTTTAAGTTATTATCGATCTCTGTTGCATACTTCTTAACTAATGCCGATGCGACGAACTGATTGTGAGAGCCCTGATAGATAGCTTCATAAGGATTATTGAACTGATGAAATCTGATTCCTAAAGAATCAAAATTTGCCATATTTATTTGATTAAACACAATCCAATACTTAACCTCGTTGTGATAACGTTTTATGCACTCCTTTGCAAAAACAAAGAAGTAGTGAATTACTTTTTTACTGTACCATCCATTATAGTTTTCAACTAAATAGGTGGGCATTTCATAATGCGATAAAGTAATGACAGGCTCCATGCCATCGCTTCTGATTTCCTCGATAAGACTGTCGTAATACTCTAAAGCATCAGAATCAGGACTTTCTTCAATGCCTTTAGGAAACATAAAGGACCAGTCAATGGAAGTTCTAAACGCTTTTAAGCCCATATCCTGCATTAATTTAAGATCACTTTTATAGTTGTGATAAAAGTCAATGCCTCTTCGTTTTGGATAGTTTTCATTAGCTTGTTCTACAAGCGGAATTTCACCAAATTTATTAGAAGTGAACTCAGCTCTATCATTTTTATTTGAAGAAAGAGTACGATAATCAGCAATAGATTTCCCTTTTTTATAGGGGTAGAGTCCATCTGCCTGATTTGAGGCAATTGCTCCGCCCCATAAAAAATTTTTATTAAACACACAAATCATTCCCTCTTGACCCATTATGGTAAGTAATCTCAGTCATCATCTTCAACACCGGCAACTTCAGCAGCTAAACATTTGTTATCATAAATCTTGTAGAATGGGTACCAAATTAACCATGTTACAGCAAACACCACGGCTGTTAAGACAACACCTCCAAAACCTGAAACAAAGAATCCTTGAAGGAATGACGGGGTGTACCACAGAGAGAATACGGCCGTTGGAATAGCCACCAAGCCAACTTTCAATGTAAAATAAACAATGGTTACTGAAACTACAGCATTGATCCACATCGGAATCATTAACATAGGATTCCAAGCTACCGTACTAAATACAAGAGGCTCATTAATGTTCAAAATACTTGGCCCAATACACGTTTTTCCAATAGCCTTTAGCTTTTGAGATTTTGCTCTTAGCATCATTACTGAAAGCGGCAGTGTACAGCCACGTCCGCCCAAAGCAATAAGGGCAAACGTAACTTCATCACAAAAGATATTTACGGCATGTCCACCCGCAGCAGCAATTGCAGCATTTGCAGTAATAGCTGTTAAGGCAATTGGTGTTAAGATGGGTGTAAATACCCATCCGCTTATACCGAGTGAGAAGAAAATTGTCGGAATCAGGTAGAGCAGTAGCATTCCCGGATACGTTTGAGCCACAGAAATTAATGGTTTAAACAAGGCAATAATAGAATTATACAAATCAAATTTAATTTGAATGACAATAAGCCAGCCAACAAAAACAACAATAAAAATGGGAATTAATGCATCAAACCACTGTTGAATAAACTGAGGCATCGCAGAATCTTCCTTGAAGAAAGAAACCGATGCAAAGACGTTCATAATAACGGCAACAAATAAACCTGCAATAATCGCAACAAACATACCACCTGCACCAAAGTAATCAAATTGATAAAGATAGCCAGTCTTTAATACCTGAGGGTTAACGGTAATCATAAATAATGAAAGACCGGTTAATCCCGCAATATATTTCATATTGTCGTGCTTCTTATGTTCCATAATGAAATATGGAATTAGAAATGCCATAAAGAGAGCAACTAACCCAAATGTGTAACTCCTAATATCTGACATGTCCGGCAATTTATTTATATAATTGCGGACAACATTATAAATTGTAATTAATGAACCGACTAAGATCATAGGTAAAATCCTGTTTATGGCATCTTGGATACCCGCAACCCAAGGATTTTGTGCAATGGCATCTGCTTTAGGACCTACAACATCGGTCATCCATTTCATAAACTTTTGCATTTTCATTTTCCCCCAGTTACCTGTTAATTGAAAAAAGATAATAAATGTTCTAAAGCTTTTTCTCCGTCTAACATAGCGTAGTATGATTTCTTCATCACAATGACCTTTACATCCTTTCCTTTAGCCTTTTCAGAAACTTCAGGTTCAAGATGTTTCATATGAGGTCCTATCATAATGGCATCAACAGAATCAATGTACGAGTCCACTTCACTAGCACTTCTCGCTAAGGCCTTGCAAGAAATTCCTTTTTTCTTTGCGATCTTATTCATGTTAGTAGCCATGAATCCACTCGAAGCTCCTGAGCCGCATACTAATAAAACTTTTAAGTTTTTCATAAGAATCCCCCTATCTCCATCGGATACTTTGATTTTATGATGGTTAAACGCTTACCTCAAATAAACATTTGCCTCACGAGTAGGAAACCTGGCAAGAGGTTGTGGTAGTGTCAGAAGCTTAGGGGGCTGAGAGGCACCGTTTTGTATCTATTTCGACAACAGCCAAATATTTTCGAGTTGTGCTGGCCTAATGGTAATCTACTTAGAGTATTGTTTTTCTCACTCCTTGCTTTCTCCCGATTCGTCAAGCATCAAAGCAGAGATAATAAATCCACTAGAATAATAAAAAATCAGACCCTCCTCCGAGATTCCGATTCAACGTGCCTCCCCCGCCCTGACGACCATCAAAAAAGGCAAATTCCGACCCCATTCTGATTCAAGAATATGAAACCTATGCGATCGGTTACATTAGTGAATGAAACTTGATCCGGATCAAGGTATTCTGTTCATTTCACCTGTATCATAATTGCTGGAAGTTATCAAAATGACTCTTGTTGTTAAAATAATTACTGAGGAGCAAAAGCATGGATATCTTTACTTTTCGAAACTTGTCCGCGAAAGGAAGAACTTGCCACGATCAGTCACCCAGACTACTTTTCACTTATCCTTAAAAACCGAAAAAACCGATCGCTAAATTGCAGAGCGATGCAGTGCAGAGGCCTCCGCCATTCCGGAACAAAGGAAAAATTGGTTCCTCTGCAGGGAATGACCGGGGTTCCAGCGTCCGGAAAAGTCGTTCGGCCCGAAGTATAAGCCGTATCTGCAGAACAGCGGCCTCGCTGTTTTCAAATGGCTGCCGGCAAAGGCAGATGATCATGCCGGATCGGTTTTCTGTGATCCGATCCATTTTTGGGGAAGGTGAAGAGTCAATTGAATGAATCAAAACGTGTAAATAGTGCAGAGCCTCTTAAATTTACAATCGTCAACCGGGACACTTGCATCTCCTGCGGAGCCTGCCAAATGGCTGCTCCTGATATTTTTGATGCGGATGACGAAGGACTTGCTTTTTCAATCATCGATAACAATCAGGGAATACGGCCGATTCCCGAAGAATTGTTAATGGACTTGGATGACGCCTACGAGGGTTGCCCCACGGAGTCCATTCAAGTATCGGACGTGCCGTTTAAAACGGCCAGTTCAAAGGGATAAATGATCTATGATGCCTTGTTCTAAAATACTTTTTCCGTTCTGATTTTTATCACAATGAAGAGAGGATGAGCCATTGATAAAGATCAAACGAATTTATCAAGAAAAATTGTCTTCAGACGGCATCCGCATTCTCGTCGACAGACTCTGGCCCAGAGGCATTTCAAAAGAACGCGCTCAGCTGGACCATTGGATGAAAGATGTCGCGCCAAGTGCCGGCCTGCGTCAATGGTATCACCGGCATCGGAACCAATTCGCTGCATTTAAAGAGGCTTATGAAAAAGAACTGGAACATGATCAGGAAAAGAAAAAAGCGCTAGAACAGCTTGCACAGCTCGGACAGGCGCAAACCGTCACACTGCTCTCTGCAGCAAAGCATGTAGAAGTAAGCCATGTGCCCATTCTTCAGGCTTTTCTGCAGAACCCTTTCAACATGTGAATATCTGAGTCTATCAAACAGGCTTTAAAAACGGAGGGATGACGGATGGAAAACGCAATGTTTTGTTTTCAGTGTCAGGAAACCGCAAGAGGCAGCGGATGCACGCAGATAGGCATCTGCGGCAAAAAACCGGAGGTAGCTGCCGCCCAGGATTTATTGATGTATGTGACAAAAGGAATTTCCGCGATCACGACCCGGCTGCGCGCCGAAGGGAAAAAAGTTGATCGCGAAACCAATCATTTGATTACCGAGAATTTATTTACAACGATCACCAATGCAAATTTCGATGAACGTGTGATTCGCTCACGTGTCGTCTCTACACTGAAAAAAAGGAAAGAACTGATTGACAAGCTGACGAACAAAGAAAATCTCCCTGATGCATCTGTCTGGACCTTTGGAAATGGCGGAGGATCCGACCGCAAAGTGACTCATATCGGAGTGCTTTCAACAAAGGATGAGGACATCCGCAGCCTGCGCGAGCTGATCACCTATGGTTTGAAAGGGCTTTCCGCATACAGCAGGCATGCCAACGTTTTATTAAAAGACGATGAGGAAGTGGATGCTTTCCTGCAACGTGCGCTCGCAAAGACACTGGATGATTCCCTTGGAGCAGATGCGTTAACCGCTCTCGTCCTGGAAACCGGAAAATACGGCGTGAAAGGCTTAGCCTTGCTGGATCAGGCAAATTCAGACACCTACGGTGATCCGGAAATCACAAAAGTGAAAACCGGTGTCGGCAATCGGCCCGGCATTCTGATCTCCGGGCATGACCTGCATGACATCGAAATGCTTCTCCAACAGACGCAGGGGACGGGCGTAGATGTATACACCCATTCGGAAATGCTGCCTGCACACTATTATCCGGCTTTTAAAAAGTATTCGAATTTCATAGGCAATTATGGAAACGCCTGGTGGAAGCAAAAAGAGGAATTTGAAAGTTTCAATGGTCCGATTTTAATGACGACAAATTGTATTGTTCCGCCGGAAGACAGTTATAAAGACAGGCTATATACGACAGGAGCCGCAGGTTTTCCCGGATGTAAACATATCCCGGGTGAAATCGGGGAGCCAAAAGACTTTTCTGAAATAATCAAGGCCGCTCAGAAATGCCCGCCGCCTGCAGAAATTGAAAACGGCGAAATCGTCGGCGGATTTGCCCATCATCAACTCTTTTCGCTGGCCGATAAAGTGGCGGATGCAGTCAAATCCGGAGCGATTAAGAAGTTCGTTGTGATGGCCGGTTGCGACGGCAGAGTAAGATCGCGAAAATACTACACCGACTTTGCCAAAGCGCTGCCTAAAGACACGGTAATTCTGACGGCCGGCTGCGCAAAATATAAATATAACAAACTCAACCTGGGCGATATCAACGGCATTCCCCGCGTACTGGATGCAGGGCAGTGCAACGATTCCTACTCCCTTGTTGCCATCGCACTGAAGCTAAAAGAAGTGTTCGGCCTGGAAGATATTAATGATTTACCGATTATTTACAACATCGCGTGGTACGAACAGAAAGCAGTGATCATATTGCTGGCACTGCTGTATCTGGGTATTAAGAATATTCATCTGGGGCCGACTTTACCCGCTTTTCTGTCCCCCAACGTTGCCAATCTGCTGGTCAGGAAATTCGGGATCTCGGGAATTCATTCTGTAAAGGAAGATCTGGACCTGTTTTTCGGATAATATTGCTTTCTCACCATTTGATGCATATGAGAAGGCAAAGAAAACAGATGGGCCTGTAAAAGACGTTGTATAGAAAGAAAGTTGCTTACCCGATCCGGCATCTATACTGTTATCAATGCCAGCCCTCTTCGTTTGACGGCTCTGTTTGGAGACGGAAGGTTGATCTACTCCAATTAGCCCGCGATTCTGCGATCGCGGGCTGGTTTTGTTCATCATAACTTTTTTTGGGGGGATGCTATGAACCTATTTGAGACTGCCTCATTGGGCAGAATCTTTACTGTCCCTTTTCAATGTCTACTGATCAATAAAATTTCTGAGTGTAACATTGCACACTGCCGCAATCTGAGCATCCATAGCGGCAGTCCGCGAATCTGTATAAAATAAAGACCTTTGGCATTAAACGGCCAACTGTAAATTGTGTCGGTTCGCACATGAAACAGTCATTCGGGCACTTTTTTCTGCAGACAATCCCCTTTGCCGGTTTGATCTTCTCATTTCTCGAGCAGTTGTTCTACATCAATTCTTGAATCAGTTTTTTGTATAGCGCATAAGCGGGCTTTGGAGAGTAATCGTCTCTCAGGATCCCGTATTGATGGAAAAGGTCGTCTTTATGGGTATCCGCATCTCTGAGTCCGAAAAGAGTATATTGCGAAACATGATATTGGATCCGCAGACTGTAAATTGTCCGGATCACTTTCTCCAGCACCTGCGACTGACGCTGATAAGATCTTTCCAGCTTAGTAAACGGGTGTTTGCCGGTCGGCCATCCGTTTTCAGTGATGCGGATCGGAACATTATCCGTGAAGCCTGCCGTTTTCAGATTGTTTCTGAGTTCCCGTAAAGCCCGTTCTGCTGCAGCGGAGATTTCCGGCAAGTCGAGCGGTCTCTCCTCAAAGACATCCACGTAGACGTTATGCCCGACAAAATCGACGGCATCCTGAAATGGCGCTTTGACCCCCGACAGCTGATTCCAGAAGTCCGGTACCGCTGCCGGGCCGTCCGGCACCGAACCGAACCCTACCGGAATGGAAAAACCCCGCTTTCGGCACTCCTGTTTGGCAGTCAGGACCCCCTCCGTAAGAGCCTGCAGAATATACGGCTTTGAACCTTCCATAAAGGACAAAATTGGGCTCATTGGTGATTTGCAGCGAGCACAGGGATGCATGATAGCGTTCTATGATTTTCCGGATGAAAGCGTACCAATGTTCCAGAGCAAAATTCTCCTGAAGCTCCGTCCAGTTTCCGCAGCCTATTGTCAGATCGCCAAGCAGGCCGGCAGCGCGGTATCGATCCGCCAGTGCAAACATCTTTTTCTCCCATTCGGGTGTATAAATCAGATAGACTCTTGGAGCCAGCCTTGCTGTTCCATTATTGAGGTCGGCAAGCGCAGCCTTTACCTTTTTATAGTCGTCCGCGGGACCCGTGGCCAGGCCAAAAGGCGTGCCCGCCGCACTCAGCGGATAGATGCCGAACGAGAACTCTCCTGACATGAGAAAATTCAACCTCCCATTTTTTGTAATAATGTGTTGACTTTGTGCAGCGCGAAACAGAAATCAAACTGTTCTTCCTCGGTAAGCCGATTGAAGCTTTTTATGAATTTCTGGTATAATACCCTCCATTTCTGCTCCTCCATAGCTTTCCCGGCCGGCGTTAGTGTGACCAGGACCGCGCGCTTATCCCGCTCATCAGGTCTTTTGATCAGATATCCTTTTTTCTCAAGCCCGCTGACGACATGGGTCAGTTGCTGTTTGGCTATTTCCAGGCCCTCGCTGATCTCTTTGAGGTTGAGAGCTTTTTGTTTGCTGTACATGAACTCCAGAATATGTCCCTGAAGGTGAGTGACTTTCATAGATCCCCTATTTAAGCCCTGATAATGAGTGAACAAATTGGAGATCAGCGTCACATATTCTTTCGCAGCCGATGGGTCCATAGGCAATCTCTCCCAAATACAATATAGTCCATATTATGTTACTAAATAATCAATAAATCAACTAATAAAGGAAATAATAATAAATTTAAGTTTACTAAAAAATGGCACCACTTAAATTGGGCGGTTTTTTGCACAGGAATAAAAAGAGGCATTTACCCATTTTTTCAGTCACTCTTTATCCTGAAAAGGGTACTTATGACGGGGGCTGGATACGAATCGTCGCGCACCTCTTTCCGATTTCAAGCCACCTTCTTAAAAAAGAATCGCCCGGGAGCCTAATTTAATTTTTGTCCCGGACGGTCTGGATGACATGGATCCGCTGCCAACTATGCCAAAATTTCGACAGAGCAAAAAATTGGATTGAATGATCAGATCATAAAAAATGTCTTTTTACAAAGGAAATATTTATACACGGTAAGCCCTCATATGAAGAATTGAAGAAACCGGCAACTGGGTGAAGCAACAAGCGGTCATTGGCCATACCATATAGACATGACAAAAGCATTGGAAAGAAAAAATTTAAGGATTAACTATAACCTAATTGTTTTCTATTCTGCCTGTATCTGAATTTTCCCTGACGATTTTTCTTCGATCGAAGAGACATAAGTCCCTCCTACTGCTGGCAATCAGAATTCTTACTCGATTTCGTTTGGCCTGATACGCTTCTTCCGGCGGCATGATGCCGTCTTTAACTGTCTACAGATCCGGCTTTACTCCGCTCATTTCCAGGACTCTCCTGCGAACCGTACTGACTTCATTGCAACTGGTTAACAGGACAAGTGTATCTCCGGAGCGGATAACGGTATCTCCGTGCGGGATAAGCTCATGATCGCCTCGACGAATGGCAATAAGAAGACTGTGACTGGGCCAGCTCACATCACGAACCTGCCGTTCATTCAGGCTGCTTTCAAGAAAAACCGGGATCTCTATCCGATCATTTTTACCGCTTAATTCATTTAACTTCTTCCCCAGATTGAGGCGGGTCAGGAACGACGCATAGATCGGAGCTCCTCCGAGCATATCGACAACAAGATAAGCGACAAGCGACACAACGGCAAGGGGCATTAAGTGCTGCAGCGATCCGACCATCTCAGTAATCAAAATAATTGCAGTAAAAGGGGCTTTCCCAATTCCGGCAAAATACCCGGCCATTGAGATAATCATCAGGTTCATGATATAGATATCAGGCAGCAATCCCAATCTGGACATAATCGTGCCGTAAATAGCCCCCAGCAGGGCTCCAAGAGACAGAATCGGCAGAAAGATGCCTCCGGGCAGTCCGGAGCCGTATGAAATCATCGAAAAAATAAAGCGAAGTACAAATAATCCCAATAAGATCATCAATCCGGGAATGAAATGCCCCATTTCCAAAATAGTGGCATTCCCTCCGCCCAGCGTATGCGGCCAAAAAATGCCGATCGGAATGACCAGGAGAAAGGGAATAAGGCCGTGAAAACAGCGGGGCAGTCTGATGAATCGGGCATACCATTGCGGCATGACGAGCAGCACTCTCTGATAAAAATAACCGAACAGGCCGAGGACAATCCCCAGTAAAATGAGATGCCAATACAGATAGAGAGGAAAACTCCTCGAGTAGCTGATATGTAAGACGGGCACTAAGCCGAAAAAGTTTGATGAAACAAAATCAGAACCGATTGCCCCGGCAAGGGAAGCCATCCAGACGAGCGGAGAAAAATTATGATAGATTTCCTCCAGCACAAACAAGGTCCCGGCTATCGGCGCGTTAAAGGCCGCGGACAGGCCGGCGGCAGAACCGCTGGCAATTAAAACCCGGCGCGATATCCCGTTGTCTTTAAGTCCCTGGGCCATACCCTGGCCTACAGCAGCCCCCAACTGAATGGACGGGCCTTCCCGTCCGAGAAAAAGGCCGGCCCCGATGCCCAGAACGCCCGTGACAAACTTGCGCCATAAAACCTGCCGCCAGTCCATTTCAAGATCTCCTGCCAGTTGGCCTTCAACCTGGGGAATACCGGATCCCATAATATTGGGCTGCGGCCTGACAATGAGACCGATGATGATTGCCAACAATGAACTCAACAGTATCGCTGCGAAAACGATCAGCGGATGACCCGGAATAAACTGATACAACTTTGTCCATAGATGCAATGATCCCTCAATGAGTATGCGAAAAAGACTGACTACAAATCCCGTCAGAATGCCAACTACCAAACCTTTTAGAATAAATAATAAACGTGTGGCATCGAATGCTGACTTTGTCTTAGCTTGTTTCAAGAGTCAAACTCACCGCTCTCGCTAAACACATTTCTTTCGTGAATAATCGTGACTGTACAAAATTAAAGATGCGTTGACCCATTTTTATGTAACGTTCGTTCAATATATGATATGAAGGGCAATCTCTATAAAAGACAATATTCCGTAAAAAAGGATACTTTGTTTAGGGTGCTTCCCTTTCTTTTACCATCCTGTAATTTCTTAAGCCAGTCAGGACTCAGAGACTAGCCTTGGCTTTCAATGGAAATCGGAATCAGTGGATAAACGGGATCAATTTATGAGTCGTCTTTTTTTAATCCTGAAATTCTTCACCATACTTTTGTTTTAAATGCTTATTCAACAGGGAATATTATATTATAAAAAATAAACATGCACAAAAACCCAATAGAGGGATAGGCAAAAACCAGGGATTACGTGTCAGCAGAGCCGATGCCGTTACCTGCAGCGCATCCCAAAATGATTGACATGCATCGAATAATAAAATAATCCACCCATAATTTTACCCGGTCAGTTATCTTCGCCCGTATGTTATGTATCTGCGAATTAAACGTTTTTAGGAAAGTCCTCCCTTCAGAAGTCTCAGATAAGAACGCAATAATGGGGTAACCAAGAATTAGCCGGCTGCAAAAAGATCAGGCAATCATAGCCCTTGTACGGCTTTAACGGACGGATCGGCCGACTGCCATTACCGCTGCCACCGCTTGGACCGAAAGCAGATACAGCTGAATTCGTGAGAAAAGACGAATAAGCGGGAGCAATGTAATCGTGAGAATATCTTCTATTTCATATGTTTCTGAAGGAATTTTGCAGAAATTCGATATTAATATCAACAAATACAATATTAGCTCATTGACCGGCAGCGCCGCGGAAGGACGGAACCATCGGTACAGGCAGCCCATGTGATAGTGGCAATTAGATACAGTCATTCTCTGTTTGGCTTCGACGGACACACAAAAAAAGCCACTCTTTCGAATGGCTTTTCTAACTCTATGATTTATGACTAGCGTTGTACCGTTACATTCAATGTGCGGCGGCCGAAATTCACCGCCTGCTGGTTGGAAGGCATGTGTACATCGATTCGATTGCCCTTAATGGCCGCGCCGGTATCGGCTGCCGTATAGGTCCCGAGGCCTTCAATCGTTACTTTCGAGCCAAGTGGAATTAACGATGGATCGACAGCGACGACGCGGGCATTCGAATGGGTTCCCAGATTCACTCCGGTCGCCGTCCGGCCGCTCAGCGAATAAGCCGTTACGACAAAGGATTGTGCAGAAGCCGTTGTCTGCGAAGGCTGGACAGCCTTCTGTACCGGATGTGCCGCAGCCGCAGATCCGGATTGATTTTGGCTGATCTCCGGCTTAGCTGCTTGACGAACAGGCGCTGTTTCCTGCACGGTCGATGTTTTCTGAGCTGTTGCCTGCGTTAGTTGCCGGACCGGCTCGTTGCTTGTTGCCTTTCGGTCGGCAGTCGGTTTGGTTTCAACAGTAGTCGGTGCTTTCCGGGCCGCCGTTTGTTCAACCGACGGCTTCTTCGCTTGCGCGGCAACAGGCGATGTTGCTGCCGGCTTAGTTGCTTTCGGTTTTACCGACTCCGCTGTTTCCTGCCCACGATTTTTCGCCGCCTTGCTTTGGAGCTGCTTTTCGCCGCTCAGTGCCTTTTGTCTGTAAAATTGTTGCCAGCGCGCTAATTTCTCCTTTTGAATTTCATTTATCGCCTGATCTAACGAATCATTATCGTTTTCCTGCTGATAGTTCACGTGTGACTCGCTTTTCTGCTGCGGCTGTTTGGCTTGAACTAAAGTCGATCCCGCCGTCAAAGGTACCGCCAGTCCGGCGGCAAGAAGCGCCGCCGTCACTTTCTGCATTCGTTTCAATCGCATGAAGCCTTTCCCCCTTAATATATGATGCTTTTCATGCGTCCTCATGAGCAATGACTGTTCACTATCGTTTCAACATCCTACATTATAGGGGACGAATATCACAAAGCGATTGAAACAGCGTTACAGTTATAATACGATCGCACGTTCTATATTACACTTGTAAATAATGCGTCAACTTTTCTCCCGCAGAATCAATGACCGTTTCTCGGACAACGGAATGTTCTTTGCCTCCCGTCTGAAGAAAAACGCGGTCATGCAGACGGTTCGTGACTACGACGCGGAAGACGGGGGATCCAGTCCGACCGGATGATTCTCCCAGGTGATCCGATTCATCAGGCGGAAAATTTCTTTCGCCTGATCCTCTCCCGGCATGATCAGGGCCGGACGATCCGGATCCTTGGCCAAGGAAATCGCACCATCTGCCGGGAACGCCGGACCATCGGGCTCATTTTCAAATGACTGAAGCAGCATGTCCGTCCGAAAAATTTTTTTACCAAAGTGAGAACGCGGTGCAGAATCAAATGATTTTGTCGCCGATCCACTCCTGTGTATTCCTCCTGATCCCAACAGGAAGCGGAGATCCGCGTTTCCCAGCTGAAGATCAGCCGGCGGTTTAAAGGATGGTTGGGGATTCCGCCAAAAAGAGGCTTCGGCACCTCCAGTTTCAGACAAAAACCTACAGGAATCCCTGAAGGCCGTTACCCTGGATAAACCGAATAATATTGTAAAACGGGATGGAACACTTTTTTGGGGGCCCATTGGCTTTTTTGATCAGGCCAGAGAAAATAGCATTCTGGATATATATGAAAAGATGGGGCCGATAAATTTATGCAACGTGAGTAATCAGCGGACAATCAATACAGAACAAGGGGCTAACCGGGCCATATACGAGGACTGACTGCCGATACCGATCAGGAAACGATCTAATTTTGTGGTTCCCGTGGCACCACAAACAATCAGATCGCAATGGTACTGCGGAATCACCTTCTCGATGATCGCTGACGCCGGTGAATCCTCACCAGTAAAAACCGAGACACTTTTTACTCCTTTGTTTTGTGCGATCTTTTTAAAAATTTCTACCCGGTCAGCGACCTCTGCCCGCATGTTATGGATTTGCGAGGTAAAAGTCTTTAATGCTGCCAGTGAACCTGTGTTTAAAAAAGAGACGATCAGCAGATGTGCATCGTATTTCTTCGCCAGATCGACAGCCACCCCGAAGGCTTTAGCGGCCTCCTTGGATTCATCGACAGCGATCAATATATTACGATAAGCAACTCCGCCATTTTCATTTACTGTATGGGATAATGTTTCCGACATAGTATCAGACTCCTAACTCCTAATTATAATGAGAATCATGAGCTTATCAAGTCAATTAAAGTTTCAGAATCTCTTCGACTATTTGATTTTAAATGAGAATAAGCCATAGGCCCCTCCCCTTCTTCCGGTGATCGGGGACAAAAAGCACAGCAGCCGGATAAGAGAGATCCTTACTATTTCAAAAATTAAACGGCTTTCGGCTTTCCCTATTGATAAAAGAAGGTCCGCGAAAATTCGGTTAATGGACGCTTATTTATCGAACATGCTACAATTAGTATATTCGCAAGGAAAAAATGATCAATAAAAAAAGATTTTTTAAAGAAGGAAATTGTATCATGTTAAAGAATAAAGTCATCTTAATTATCGGCGGAACAGCGGGCTTTGGAAAGCATGTAGCCATGCTTGCGGCCCAAAAAGGGGCTAATCTTATAATCGTCGGCCGGCACAAGGAAAAATTAGATAGCGTCAAAGCGGAACTTCAACAATATGGGAACCAGGTAGAGGGACATACTCTCGATGTTTCAAAAGAGGAAGACCTGAAAAAATTTTTTGATAGCATAGGAAAAATCGACCATTTGGTATCAACGGCCGGTGGGTTTATGGGCGGTGGATTTTTAGATGCCGCACTGGAAACTATACTGAAAACAATCCATGACAAGCTCTTTATAAATCTTCGTATCGCGCGTCTTGCTGCGTCTCATCTGAAAGCGAACGGCAGCATGGTATTTACAGCCGGGTCCGGCGGAAAACCCAATAACGCGTCAGGAGCAATTATAGGAAATGATGCGATCAGAACCATGGTCCAGGGCCTGGCGGTAGAACTTGCTCCCCGGGCACGCATAAACGCTGTCGCACCAACATGGACACGTACATCACTATATCGGGATATTCCGGAGGAAGAAGTCGATCAAACTCAAAAACTTTTTTCGGGTATGATTCCTCTGGGAAGAACAGCGAATATCTCAGAAGTGGCAATGACTTATATTTTCCTCATGGAAAACTCTTTTATTACCGGACAGACAATTGTCGTTGACGGAGGACTGACTTTAGTTTGATAAGGGCTGCTTTAGAAAAAATACAGTACGGGGTTACTCTTATACAGCCTGTTCCCGGCTCTATCAGAAATATTTCTGATAGAGCCGGGTCCGGTTTTCCATGAAATCTCCAGGCGTTCAGTCAGGCCGGCCTTCCTGACTTTTTCAGTCTCCCCTTAACCGCCGCGCCGCCAGCCCAGCTGATTTTGACCGGCATTGAGCGAACAGACCCGGTCCGTGTGATCTTGCTCTATCACCGCACTCCCTGCCGAAAGACTCACTCAGAACCGGTCCCAGCGCACGTCATAGATGGCCGGACGGTCTGGAACCGCTGTTTTTTTCCATTTTTTTCTTCTGTCTCACTTATCTCACGACTCTTTCATCCGGATCCGCGATGCCGATACTGGAAATCCGGTTAATTTAGACAGATCCCGGTCCAAACGGGTGACTCTCCTATGAGAAGCCAACAGTTGATCAACCGACATGGGCTTGTCTCAAGACAGCGCATCTCTTCCGTGCAGGTGTCTGACCCCGTCAGAAATTCGGAAAACATCGAACTTTGTTTCGTTTGAAAGCTTATCTGCCGCCACAAATCTTCTAATCGGTTTCTGTTCGTCATCTCAGCAGTTTGCCTCCGGCCCCCTTCAGATTCCCCCTCGCAGGGAACCTTTGACTCACATTCCTGCTGCCCGGCTTTCAGCGGATCCGCATCATTATCGTCCGTCACTCCGGACCGCCTAAAAAAGGCATGAACCCGATTGGATTCATGCCTGATAATTGTTTAGACTGGAGTTCTTTTTATTAATCAGCAGCCTGAAATTCAAACATTTTTACAGCGTCTGTTCTGTTCTGGCAATAATATCGTCCTGAGTTTCCTTAGAAAGGACAGTGAAGAATGCCGAATACCCGGCCACTCTCACAATTAGGTCACGATAATTTTCCGGATGCTTTTGCGCGTCAATCAGTGTCTCCCGCGAAACGATATTATACTGAACATGGTAACCATGAAGACGATTGAAGAACGTTCTCAACAAAGCGATCAGTTTCATGCAGTTTTCATCATTCTGCAGAATCTGCGGCGACATTTTCTGGTTTAACAGGACACCTCCAGTGATATCCTCCGTCGGTAATTTCGATACCGATTTAAAAACAGCAGTCGGTCCATCTTGATCCATCGAATGTTCCGGAGAGCATCCCTCAGCCAGGGCGGTGCGTGCATGACGGCCATCCGGCGTAGCCAGTGTGCTGTGGCCCTGACCGACATTAGCCGAAATTGAGGAGGTGCCGGCATAGCGGAGACCGCCGATCGGGCCTCGGCCATAACGCGTATTTTTATATTTCGAGATTTCATCAATATACGGATGATAGGCTTTCGCAATCAATTCATCCACATAATCATCGTCGTTGCCATATTTAGGTGCCTCGTTCAGCAACATCTGACGAATTCCTTCACCCTTTTCGCCGGCAAAATCACTCGTCAGCGCATCCCACAATTCCTGACGGCCAATTTTTTTATCTTCGTAAACCAGTTTTTTAACGGCAGCCAGTGAATCAGCAAGATTGGCAATGCCTACCTGCAGACCACTGATAAAATCATAAACGGCACCTCCCTCTTTGAGGGTCTTGCCGCGGCCGATGCAATCATCAGTCAATACTGAACAGAGGATGTCCGGGCAATCCTGTTCCAGGACCAGATCACAGGTGTTTTCAATAATGACACTCTGCCGCGTTATTTCACGAAGCGCTTTGTCCCAGGCTTTTTCAAGATCAGCATACGATTCCATATCAACGAAGTGGCCGCTGCCTTCCAGGAGCTTCTTTCCGGATTCCGGATCGACCCCATTATTCATTACAATTAACAGTGTGCGCGGGAAATTGATGAAGCTCATTCCTGTACAGCGGTAGCCCCATTTCCCCGGCACCGCTGTTTCGACACAGCCGATTGCACTGTAATTATACGCATCTTTTTCCTTGATTCCGCGTCTAATAAATGAAGGAATAATGACTTCATCGTTGTTGAATGCCGGCATACCCATGCCCAGCTTGATCACCTCAACACATTCGCGCATAAAGTCATCGCTTAATCCACGATGATAACGAACAGTCAGGTTCGGCTGCGGCAGATGCGCCTGAGCAACGCTCCGTAAAATCAGATAAGAAAGGTCATTTACAGCGTCCTTTTTTCCTGCTGTCTGTCCGCCGACTGTTACGTTCTGATAAAGCGGACTGCCGGCGCTGAATTCTGTATGCCCCCAGGAACGGACTTTGTTGATCGTCAGCGTCTTCATCCACAAGTTTGTCAGCAGTTCGCACGCCTGATCAGGCGTGATCCGTGCTTTGTCAAGATCGCGCTGGTAGAAAGGATACAGATACTGATCCATTCGCCCGTAAGAAACTGAATGACCATTAGATTCTATTTGGAGAACCAAGTGAACCAGCCAGACAGACTGAACGGCCTCATAAAAAGTCTCTGCCGGTTCGTAAGGAACCTTATTTAGAATGCGGGACATTTTCAATAATTCAGCTTTTCTTTCCAGATTCTTTTCTTCTTCCGCTCTTTTGGCAGCCAGATCAGCATAACGTTTAGCAAAATCCTTCATCGCCTTCATTACTCTAAGGCTTGCTTCATAAAAATAGAGCTTCTTTTGATCTTCAATATCGGTCAAATCCAATTTGCTCTTTGCGTCTATAACGCGTTTTTCAAATGACTTCAAACCGTAGTTAATCACATTTTTGTAATCTACAGCAATATGCCCGTCACCTGAAGTAATATTTCCATCAGCACCGATAATTCCTAAATCGTAAAAAACTCGGCTCTGTGCCGGAAAAGCAGCGAGTCCGCGATCTTCAAGCGTGTTATGCTGCCAGAAAGGAGCGATTTCTCTCAACTGCTTTTTTGTCTCTTCGGTGATATAAAAAATATCGCCGGGACGTTTTTCAAAAGTGTCCAGTTCATCAATAACCCAGTTCATGGAGTATTCCGGATAGACCGGCGCCCAGCGATTGGACCGGGCCTGATTTCCGGCAAGCAGGGTATCATTCTCAATGTAGATCGACATATGCTCCAGAATATTTTCCAGCATATAAGCACGTTTCATGTCAAGCTGTTCATCTGCATGTTCTTTATAACTTTGTGTAACCAAAATAGCCCGTTCAGCATCAATGTAAGGCTTGGCATCAAGAATTGTGTCCCGATAACGTTTCATTTTCGGTGTCAATTGTCCAAAATGCGACTTTTTTCCTGAAGCCGTTGTTTTAGCCGCTGATTCTGCCGTCATTATGAAGCCTCCCCTATATTGCTTTTGAATTTACTTATTCTTTCTTACGAAACCATAATAGCATCTAATGTAAACGTGATCAATGCTTATCCGCCGATTCTCTCTAATATCCCTGAAAATGGTCATTTGTGCATATTTGCTTATGCAGCTGAATGTAAACGATCACGCCGCTATCTGTCATAAGCTGGCCTGTGTCTGAATCCAGCCTGCTGTCAGTATAGATCTCCTGAACTTCATCCAGGTTAAATGGTTCAACCGGGCTTCTTTCATAAGGCTTGCTTGAATCCGTAAGAATCACTATTTTCTAACTGGACAAAGCCATCGTCTGCACCCTTTCGGCACTCATCATGTCATTCTCAAAGAAACCGGTTTTTTTATCAAAACCGTCCGTTCCGACAAAAAAGCCACATGAATTTTGTTTCGCAGCCAGACCGACGGTCACTTAAATCATTTTGATAAATTCCTCCGGAAACAACTGAATGGATGCCTTTATATTTTTTTATACAGAGAGTGATAAAAAAGAATTTTTAATGGGTATTATAACCTGTTTTGCCATGGCGATTTTCTCAGCCGGCAAGGTCCAGGACTTGGATTGTTTCATTGTCATGGACCGATTTAGCAGCCGATCAGGCGATTCTTTTTTTACATCGTAATTTTTGCCGATCTGCAGCCATATCGTCGGCATGATTCATTATTGCATAGCCGTGTTTTCTCTGAAGCAGCCCCTCGATTTCAGCCGGTCTAAGTCTTTCCTGACGATCACTTTTGATACATTCAACAATTCGGCCGGCGCATTTACCATCTATTTTGTCCGATCATTAACGATGTTTCACAAATCATTTTCACGTGACATTCAAGGTTCAAAATCATTGTCCCCCTTCCCGCACCGCATTATTATACTGAAGAGACAATATTCTTCAATTGAGTTTCTTTCACAACTTATACATATTTCAAGCGTAATAACCATGATATAATTATAAAAGAAAAATAGTGTATTAACAGAAGTGAGGTTTTAAGAATGGAAACGTTTTCTGAAAATAAGCTGAATCACACATTTCACAACGAAAAAAAAGACTTAAAGGGACTCATTTTTAATATTCAGAAGTTCAGTATCAATGATGGAGAGGGTATACGTACCGTTGTTTTTTTTAAGGGATGCCCGCTGAGATGTGCTTGGTGTTCGAATCCTGAATCTCAGAGAGCCCGGCCTGAACAAATGCGCGACGATACGCACGGGGGTTTTACAACGGTCGGAGAATATATGAGTGTCTCGGAAATTATGAAAGTGATCAGGCAGGATCGTGATTTTTATGAAGAATCCGGAGGCGGTGTCACCTTTTCCGGCGGAGAGGTCCTCAATCAGGCAAGGTTCGCAATTGAACTTGCTAAGGCGATCAAGGATGAAGGAATTCATCTCGCCTGTGAAACAACCGGTTATACGGCACCAAGTTTGTTTAAAGAATTCATTAAATACATGAACTTTATGTTTTTTGATGTCAAACAGTGGAACAGTCAGAAACATCATGAGGGAACAGGTGTTAATAATGAATTAATTCTTCAGAATCTGCAGACTGCTGTAAAGGCCGGAAAGGATCTTTTGGTCAGAATCCCTGTCATTCCGCAATTTAACGATACATTGGGCGATGCCATTCATTTTGGCGAGCTATTTAATAAGGTGGGAATAAAAAAGGTTGAATTGCTGCCCTTTCATCAATTCGGTCTCAAAAAATATGATCAGCTTGGCCGAGAATATATGTTGAAAGATGTTGCTCAACTGCATGGGGAGGATCTTCTGGACTATAAAAAAATGTTGAACAAAGCAGGCATCGCGGTCAAACTGGACGGGATATGGTCTCCTGGTACAGATTCTGTCGCTGCGCGAGAAACCAGAGACTGAATCAGTGCTTCATCCATTTACCATGAAATCGACTCGCCTTCAGAAGTGGATTCAGAGGTGATGTATTTGCAGTTAAATGTGATCTCGACATGGCTGAAGGGGCATGTAATAATAAATCGGATTAAAATCTGAATCGCATAAGGGCGGCTGTAAAATGAGAGATCTGTCCATTTTGATTTTCATGACCCTTATTGTCGGGTTACTGGTATGGTCCGGTTTATCCGGAATCAGGATCTTTTTCTTGCAGGCCCGCGGGCTGCCGCGATTACCCTCGGCATCATCGGCTTGCTGCTCTGTATGCTAGGCGTCAGTAAATTCATATCTGCAGCACCGGCACACCCCGCTGTCCATTCTGGGCTATTTATTGGGTACAGTCGCCGCAATCGCAGTTTTATCGCAGATATTTAAATGGGAGCTGCCATGGGTAGGAGATCCGCGGACAGCTCTGATTGTTCTCGCTGTCTGCATGATCGCAAAATCGTTTATCGCAAGGTTCTATTACCTGCTGAATAAATAAGGATGGAATCTCTATAAGAAAAATCAAATTCTCGAGGCTGCCGTTGCCTGATCTTAGATAGAGAGCCCTGATAAGCCGGAGCCGGACGGCAGCGTGGAGACATGATAAGCAGCAGAACCGGGCTGACCATAACCATAGAAAAATGAATGACTGCACTGGTGCAGATGATCAGATATTCCAAAGGTTAAGTTCTGAAAACTCACACCGCCGCTAAATAGGTAACCTACCCTATCCTTATCGCTTCTTCCTTCAAACGGCTTGATCCGATTTCTCTTAAAAAAGCATGCAGACCGTGGCCATTCAGATAGTAATCTTTTTATAACTGTCCATGAATTAATTAATCCGCAGAATATCACTCAGGGTAACAATAAATCTGTAAATCTTTTTTTATCTAATAAAACGTATTTTTCGTGAATTTTTTTCAGTCTATGTGTTCATGCCTCCATCGAGCCGCATCCGAAATCTGTACCTGGATGATCAAACAATCCGTATATAAATGAAACGAAATTTATTCCGCCCGTTCCTTTATGACCGCGTCCTTTCCCGACCAACGCTTTATCTAAAAATGCTTCATTAATTTTGTCTCCATTTTGATAAAAAGCTTGTTTCAACTGCCCGATGCCTTCGTACATGAGACTTTGACCGCCTGCCTTGTCGAACTGACCTTAGTGGTGGGCGGAAGAAAACGGAAAGCAATCATCCCTTTCATTCGCAGGGCAGGACCCCCGTCGCAAGGATGGCATTTAAGAAAAACCCAAATCAGCTTTTATGAGTATGAGGGTTGAATACTCATTTGTTCCCCATCCTCCCCGGTAAACTGGCTGTTAAAGAGTTCGGCATAAAACCCGCCTTTTTCCAGCAGCGTTTTGTGCGTTCCCCGTTCAATGATCCGGCCGTGATCGACAACAAGAATGAGATCGGCTTCACGGATCGTCGATAAACGGTGGGCAATGATAAAGCTGGTCCGATTTTTCATCAACGCCTTCGTCGCTTTTTGAAGATGCAGCTCGGTCCGCGTGTCCACGCTGCTCGTTGCCTCATCAAGAATCAGTATCGCGGCATCGGCCAATACCGCCCGGGCAATAGTCAGAAGTTGTTTTTCCCCTTCCGAAAGATTAGTTTTTTCCTCATTCAGTACTGTGTCATAACCGGCGGGAAGAGTACGGATGAAATGATCGGCGTGAACAGCTCTGGCTGCACCGATGATTTCCTGCTCCGTCGCCCCTTCTCGTCCGTACGCAATGTTGTCCCGAATGGTCCCCTGAAACAGCCATGTATCCTGAAGGACCATGCCGAACAGGCGATACAGGTTTTCCCTCTTCAGTTCATTGATGTCGGCGCCGTCGATCGTTATCCTTCCCCGGTCGCATGCATAAAACCGCATCAGCAAGTTGACAATTGTTGTTTTTCCCGCACCTGTCGGACCGACAATCGCTACCGACTGACCCGGCCGGACATCAAGGTTTATGTCTTCGATCAGCGGCTGATCCGCTTTATATCTGAAAGTGAGATGTTCGAAGCAGACACGGCCCCTGGGATCAGTAATGACTTCCGTGCGCCGATGGTCGCCTGCTTCTTCGGTCTCATCGAGGATCTCGAAAAGGCGCTCGGCAGAAGCGATTGTAGACTGGATAATATTCGAGATATTGGCAATTTGGATTAAAGGCTGGCCGAACTGGCTCGTATACTGAATAAACGCCTGTATATTGCCAATAGCAATCGTACGGCCGGCGACAAGAATGCCGCCGAAAATTGCGATCAGCACATAACCGATATTGCCGACAAACGTCATCAGCGGCATCATCATCCCCGAAAGAAACTGCGCTCTCCAGGCCGAATCGTATAAACGATCGTTAATCGCTCTGAACGTCCGTATCGATTGGGATTCATGACCGAAGGCTTTGATAATCAAATGCCCGGTAAACATCTCTTCGACGTATCCGTTGAGCCAGCCGATGTTCTCCTGCTGCTGCTTAAAATATCGCTGAGAAGGCCTGGCAATCAATAGTATGCCGACAAGGCTCAGCGGAATGGTCAACAGCAGAACCGCTGTCAGCAGCGGGCTGATCATTAACATCATCGTGATCACGCCAAGAAAAGTGACGATGGCCGTGATTGATGCTGTGAGGCTTTGCTGCAGCGTGTTGCTGATGTTTTTTGAATCGTTGACCACCCGGCTGAGGACGTCGCCATAAGGATGAGAGTCAAAGTATTTCACCGGAAGCCGATCCAATTTTTCGCCGACCTGGCGGCGAAGAATATAAACGATCTTTTGCGAAATGCCGCTCATCAGATATTGCATGATATAAGTAAATAATGAACTGAGTACGTACAAAGCCAGCAATATCAGTACTATCCGGCCGATATAGCGGAAATCGGGATGCGCTCCCGAAAGGCCCCTGATTCGTCTCATCATGCTTCTAAAAAGTTCTGTAGTAATATTCCCCATCAGCATCGGTGCAATAACCGTGAAAAGCGTACTTATAACTGCCATGGCAAAAACAGTCGCCAGTACTTTCCTATGCGGCCGCAGATAAGTCAGGAGTCTTTTAAACGTCCCTTTAAAATTCTTGGGTTTTTGCACCAATTGCGGCGGCGCCGGTTTCGGCTTCTGCACCTTGCTGTGAGAATATTTTCCGCTCATAACGTTTCCTCCCTGTCCATTTGCGAAGCGACAATTTCCCGGTAGACCGGGCAGGATGCCATAAGTTCCTGATGCGTGCCGATGCCCGCTGTTTTTCCTTCATTTAAAACGATAATTTGATCAGCATGGACGATGGTGCTGATCCGCTGAGCAGCGACGATCACTATTGCAGAATTTGTTATTTTTTTCAATTCTGCTCTCAATTCCATATCTGTTTTATAATCCAGTGCCGAGAAACAATCATCCAGCAGATAAACGGCCGGTTTCCTGAGCAGTGCACGGGCGATCGCCAGTCGCTGTTTCTGTCCGCCCGAAAGATTTTTTCCGCCCTGACTGATCAACGAATCGCAGCCGCCTGCCATCTTCCTGACAAAATTTTCAGCCTGGGCCAGGCGGATTGCCTGCCAGACTTTCTGATCCGTCGCTTGTTCATCTCCATACCGGACATTTTCAGCCACCGTACCGGTGAACAGTCCGGTTTTCTGGGGTACGTAGCCGACCATGCCGCGCAATCTTTTCAGAGAGAGTTTCCTGATATCGACGCCGTTGAAAAGAATATTTCCGCTTTCAGGTTCATAAAATCTCAAGATAAGATTCAGCAACGTTGATTTCCCCGCTCCTGTGCCGCCTATAACTGCCGTCGTTTCTCCCGGGCGAGCTGCAAATGACAAATGGGAGAGGGCCGGCTTTTCAGCACCGGGATAATAGTGTGTTACATCTTTGAACACGATGCCCGGTTCACTGTCTGCCGGCGAAAGATGAACCCTTGCCCCGTTATTATCGGCAGCGGTTCGGATATCCAGCACCTCATTGATCCGCGCGGCAGAAATCTGGGCTCTCGGAATCATGATAAAGAGCATCGCGCCCATCAGAATGGAAACCATGATCAGCATCGCATATTGTATAAAGGCCATCAGATCGCCGACCTGAATGGCGCCAACGTCGATACGCATGCTTCCGAACCAGACAATCGCAATAAGCGCTAGATTCATAATCAGCATGATCAGCGGTACGGCCGCCGCCATGATTTGATTCACGCGAATCGCGGTCTGTGTTATTTCACGATTGGCCCGATTGAAGCGGCCAAGTTCGTGTTTCGTCTGATTGAAAGAACGAATAACGCGGATCCCCGTCAATATTTCGCGAAGAATCAGATTCAGTCGATCCGTTTTCACCTGAATTTGTTTAAATAACGGCAGCCCCTTTTTGGCAAGGACCAGGATAGAAAGGAAAATAAGCGGCAGCACCACAGCAAGGACAAGGGATAACCGGGCATCTTTATAAACCGCCATGATCAACCCGCCGATACACATCAATGGCGCCGTAGCTATCATTTTAAGAATCATCATACAGACTTGTTCAACTTGGGCAACATCATTTGTCGTCCGCGTAATCAGGGAAGCCGTACCGACTTGATCGAATGCCTGCAGCGGGAAAGCCTCCACGCGCGCAAATAATCGGTTGCGGACGTCGCGGCCAAAACCGGCCGCCGCCTTTGAAGCCAAATAATTAGCCGTCAAAGTAAATCCTCCGGCCAAAAGCGTCACAAGCAGCATGACGATTCCCAACTTCCAAATGTAAGGCAAATCCTTTTTGACAATACCCGTGTCAACAATTTCCGCCATGATAGTCGGCAAAAACAGATCGGCAAGAGATTCTAAAAAGACAAAAACGAGTGAAAAAACAATCGGCCAGCGATAGGGCAGCAGATATTTTGATAAACGAATCATAACTTGCATCCTCCGATTCGGGCTGATTTCCATTTTATCTAATCCGGGCAGAATGAAAACGATTCCGCTATTCGGCCTGAAGAAAGGGGAAGAGGATCTTTCTCTTTCTCCTTCCTTGTCCGAAATGGAACGCACTCGTTCGGCATTCAGTCCCGGTCCTCAGGTTCTAAAAAGGCGGCTCACTTTCCCCGATTCCCGCCTGCTTAAATATGACGGGACGCTTCTCGGTTCTTAAGATCCCAGACCGCGATCACCCTTCCTGGAACGCGGTTTCCGGCCAGCCCGTTTCAGCTTCTGCCGGGAGTTCTTTTTTTTCAGTTCATCGAGGATCAGAAAAAGAAATCGAGTATCAGTCATTAAATATCGCCTGAACAGTCTTCGCGGCTCATGAACAAACCGCCAGAACCATTCCAATCCAGTCCGCTGCAGAAGGTGCGGAGCTCTTTTAAAAATTCCGGCTTCAAAATCAAAAGAAGCACCGATTCCTAAAGAAACCGGAACCTTGAGTTGACGCAGATTATTAAAAATCCACTTTTCCTGTTTCGGGGTTCCGACGCCGACAAACAGAATGTCCGGTGATGCTGCATTGATCATTTTAATAATTTTTCGGGTTTCTCTGTCATCCCTTTCAAACCCCAGCGGCGGTGAATAAATGCCGACGATATTCAGCGGGCCGAATTTTTTTGACAAATTGTCGGCCGCCTTTCGGGCAACACCCTCGCGCGCTCCTAAAAAGAACAGCTTTACCTGTCGTGAAACAGAAGCTTTGCAAACAAGCGGAAAGAGATCGGAACCGGATACTCTCTCTTTCAACGGCTGTCCCAGCAATTTAGACCCCCAAACTATCGGCTGCCCGTCAGCCAGGATAAGTGCTGCATGATCATAGACTTTTTTAAACTCATCGTCAGTCTGAAGCCTCATAATATGATCAACATTGGGTGTGACGACATAATCATAGGAATTTTTATTAGTACCCATTTCAATCACATATTCTGCAGCCTCTTCTAAGCCGACATTGTCAATTTCAATCGAAAACATCGCGATTTTTTTCATGTTTGCACCTTTAATTAAAAATAGCCGTATAGTTATTTTTGATTCTTGAAACCGTTCATTTCACAAAAATCGGCTGTTATCCGTCGCTTGACCGGCTTTTCTTGACCGCTTCGATGTCAAAAGTCCCGTCGTGAACGCAGAAAGGCTTATCCGCGGGCTTCGGTCATTGACCGCGGGGACTGAACCGTTCGCAAATAAATTTCGGGTTTCTCAAAGTCCCAGCGGCTTGCCGCTTAGCGGCGGAGAAGCCGATACCAGCGAGACAATCATTTCTAATAAACCGCTTAATAATGATCAAACAGATAATGCAGAAAACTCAGTTGAAATAATACAATAATGTCCTCGGCCGCCCTATGATTGCTAATGCCGGCTGCTGCGGTAAACAGTGCGCCCATCGGCGTCTGGACGATCGACGACATGGCTCTTTCAGAAAATCGTTATAAAGCGTTGCGTGATTTCAAGATTCCGATTCTCCCGATTCCAGCAGCATCCGGCCTTACACAGGATCATGACTGTTTTCGATAAAATAGCTGCCGTGCTTATTCATTTGGAGGGAAAAAGGATCCTCCGTCTCAATCGCTGCATGTCCCTTATACCGATTGGAACGGAATTGGGCAGCTAGACTGTCTGAATGGCGGATAGATTTTTCAGCTTATTAAAAAGCTTTCTTACTCCATCACTCAGAACCTTATATGTGTGCAGTAGCTTTTCGTCCGGAAAATTCATCCTGTATCATGCTGGATGCTTTATTATGCGGCGCAGCGATGATCGCAATCTCAAAGATGGCTGTCGGCGCGCCCATGAGGTAAGAAAATTTCTCCATTTCTTGCTCCTACTTTTAAGAACCGTTTATATGTCGTCGGCTGTCTTTCAGCCGGGTTACTGCACCCTGACCGCTGTCTTTTTTTATCCGGCGGCACGCCGGACACATTCAATCTTGCCGTCTTTCATTTCAATAACCTTATCCCCCAACTGGGACAGCTCGGAAGAATGGGTGACAACCAATACAATTTTGCCTCGTTCTGCGATTGACTTGAGAATCGCCATCACTTGCTTTGAACTCTTGGAATCCAGCGTTCCGGTCGGCTCATCCGCCAGCATAATATCCGGGTCGTTGGCCAGGGCTCTGGCGATTGCCACTCTTTGCTTTTTTCCGCCGCTTAATTGACTGAGTATGTAATCATATCGGTTCTTTAACCCCACGCTGTCCAATAACGCTTTCGCTCTTTTTCCCCGCTCGCTTTTAGGTATTTTGTTTGAGGTCATACTGATTTCAACATTTTTTAAAGCTGAAAGGTGCGGAATCAAGCTGAAACTTTGAAAGATGAACCCTATATTTTTCGCTCTGAAGCTCGACCAATCCTTTTCAGAGAAACTTTTGACATCTTTTTCATTAAAGAGATATTCTCCCCCGTCGTAATCGTCAAGCCCGCCAAGAATATTAAAAAGTGTGGATTTCCCGCAGCCCGATTCGCCGGTCAGGCAGGTCATCTCTCCGGGAACTAATGTAATATTAATGTCTTTTAATATTGGGATACTTTTTTTGTTTAAAGTGTAATGCTTTTGCAGATTTTTAATTGAAATCAAGATGTCTGTTCCTCCTTAAGACCGGCAAAAACGTTTTTTAGAAGATGAAAGGCCATACCGTTCTTCACACAGTGGCCGATGATATTTCAGGATGGAAGCCCGCCGCTGCAGACCCTCTGATTTAAAGTAACAGTGCCTTAATTAAAAAAAATGAGTGTCAGGAGAGAGTCACCATAGGAAGGAAAAACTCCTAACACCCATTTTTCTCTATCTATGAAACCAGACAAGGAACCTTTTAACCAAACGAATCACAGAAGAGATTCGAGTTTCGCCAATACTTGGTAAAGAATAACGCCTAGAGTGCTCAATAACATTTGAATCCGACCTCTTTCTCTTTTTTATTTACCGATGTAAAATAGATAAGTAACTTAAAATAAGTAATGAACTTTCAGCAATTTTAGAGAAGGGATTCAAGCTTTGCCAACAATTGATAAAGAACGACGCCTAATGTGCTCAATAACATTTTCTTGCCTCCTTTTCTCTAAATCATGTATTACCAATGTGTGACATCTATTACGTTTTTAGAATATCATTCAAAAAAAGCGCTTTCAACATTCAACTGTCGTAAACACTAAGTCCCAATTGGTAATTTAATTACAATTAATGTTTCCATTTTAGGCGAATGGTATTAACTTTTGGAAATTTTTATAAAAATAATAGATAATATGTTAAAAAAATCACAGAAAATGCGAATAGAGCCGTACATTTTTTTAAAAACTTTTACCTATTCCATAGATAGGAAAGCCTGCTTATCAATGTTTCATACGTAAAGCCCAAAGATTTGCCGACAAATTGTCAAGCAAAAAAAGAGGGAAGAAAGGCACCTATCTTCAGTTTGCTTTTTTAAATAACGAAAACTTAAGTTCGCATTAAAAAAGCCCAAAAGAAGCATCGACACCTCTTTTGAGCTTTGACTATTCACTTTGCTGCAGCCATTTAACTTTGACGGGAACCCGAAGTTTTTGAAGAAATCGCAGACAAATCAGCAGGGCGTCGGCTTGCCTTACTCCTCCACCAGTTGAGAGTTGTTAATAAACAGCCGTCGATATCATAGCGAGGCAACCAGCCGGCAGCCTTCTGAAACTTGCTCCCGTCGCCGGCAAATGACTTGACTTCTGCCGGCCGGAATCGTTTTTCATCTCTGGCAATATGAATGGTCATCGCGGAAAAGGCCAGGATTTTATGTAAAAGATAGTTTATCGATATGGGATTCCCCGATGAGATATTATAGATGCCGGCCGGAATGTTTTCGCTGACCGCCCGTTCGTAAGCAGCAACGATATCATCAATCGGCAAAAAGTCGCGATAAGTCGAAATATCTCCGACCTTGATGATCGGTTTGATTAATCCCTGCTCGATTAAAGCCACTTGCGAGCAAAAGTCACTGATAACAAAACCCTTTCGCTGACCCGGCCCAAAATGATTGAATGGCCGCAGATAAACCACATTTAAATCATTTTTTTGTGAAAGCTGAACCGATAGCTGACTGGCGGCAAATTTGCTTACGGCATAAGGATTCTGCGGATAACACGGGCTTTCTTCTGTCAACAGGCGATGCGTCTTTGCGGCTGCCCCATATTCTTCACCGGAGCCGACGATAATCAATTTGCAGCGTAGGTCCTCCTCAAGAATCGATTGAATGAGATGCAGAGTCCCGATGGAATTAATCTCCATTGTCTCCGTGGGTTTCTGCCAGGCATCATATATATTGCTTTGAGCCGCCAAATGAATGATCGCATCGGGACGGACCGCACTCAGCACGTAATGAACGCTCATCACATCTTTTACATCCATCGGGAAAACAGTATTCACTTTATTGCTTTTTATGCCGGAATGAGTCGTCAAATAGACGTCATAGCCATCCCGGGCCAATTTTCTTGTTAAATGCCGGGCGACAAAGCCTCTTGCTCCTGTTATCAGCACTTTCATTGCAGAACACGGCTTTGCTGCATTCCTTTGGCCACTCTTTCTAAATCGGCATCCACCATCATCCCAATAAGTTCTTCCAGTGAGGTTTTCGCTTGCCAGCCTAATTTTTTGCACGCTTTCTTCGGATTTCCCAATAGCACTTCAACTTCCGCCGGCCGATAAAATTTAGGATCAACTGTGACATAATTCTCATAATTTAACCCCACTTTATCAAAAGCGATCCGGCACATTTCTCTGACAGTAGCTGCTTTTCCCGTAGCCACGACAAAATCATCCGGCTGATCCTGCTGAAGCATCAGCCACATTGCCGCAACATAGTCTCCGGCAAAACCCCAGTCCCGCTTTGCTTCAATGTTGCCAAGCCTCAGTTCATTTTGAAGGCCGAGTTTAATTCTTGCGGCGCCGTTTGTCACTTTTCGGGTGACAAATTCAATTCCCCGAAGCGGCGACTCATGATTAAACAGAATGCCGTTGGACGCATGAATGCCGAAACTCTCCCTATAATTTACAGTGATCCAATAACCGTACATCTTGGCCACACCATAAGGGCTTCTGGGATGAAACGGTGTTTTTTCAGATTGCCTCGATTCTTGAACAAGCCCGAACATCTCGCTAGTCGAAGCCTGATAGAATCTGATCGACGGATCAACCCATCTGATCGCTTCAAGGATATTCAGGACGCCGACGCCAGTCACCTGAGCAGTCAGAATCGGCTGCTGCCAGGATGTGCCGACAAAACTCTGCGAGGCCAGATTATATACTTCAGTCGGAGCGGCCAATTTCAATGTGCGAATCAGTGACATTACATCGGTCATGTCGCCCTCAATCAAATCGACCTGATCAAGTATTTGCAGTTCTCTTAATCTCCATTTCGTATCTGTGCTCCTTCTGGCAATCAGGCCGTAGACCTTATACCCTTTTTCAAGCAGAAATTTTGCCAGGTAAGCGCCGTCTTGACCCGTAATGCCGGTAACTAGCGCTGATCTCATCTGCATTACCCCTTTTTCACAAATTTATAGTCAGTGACTCACGTATGGGAGTTGAAAATCAAGGTCAATTCCCCGGTCCTATTGGATTAACCCCTTATAGAGCAGGAATAAATATTATACCAATTTGGTAAAATATAGGCACTCTGCCGGCCTGTTTTCCGTGTATTCTGTTTACAAGAGCAAAGAAACAGCCTGCATATTCATGTCCCGATTTTATTGTCCCGCAAAGATTGAACTTTCTTAAATCAAAACCGCATTCTATCGGTAAAAGGCTTCGCCGCTCTTATTCGCATACAGACTTCCTTGCTGAACGCAGAGGGCACCCGTCCCCGTCAGATTCTTAAAGCACTGAATTCGGCTTTTATCCGCCGAATGGTCAGTTTTTGCCGTGATCATAGGACCTTTTGACCAGACTGCATAGCCGCATGCTCCGGCAGCGCCCTGTCCAGTTTCTCGCTCAAACTGGCATTCGAATAATAGTTTTCATACGTCAACCTGGCATTCATTTTTATTTTTTCCCTGAGATCCGGACGTTCGGATAACGTTTTGATCGCATCCAGAAATTCTTCCCCACTGTCCGCGATCAAGATATTGTCTTCATCCGTCACCAGCCCCTCTGCGCCGACAGCAGTTGAAATCACGGGCAGACCTTTGGCGAATGATTCAATGATCTTCACTCTCTGGCCGCTGCCGATAAATAAAGGGACAATGCCGATATCGCATTTTCGGATGTAATCATTCATATCTTTCACATATCCCGTGACCGTCACATTTTGCTTATTTTGGTAGGCCGTTAATTCTTTCGGCGGATGGGCTCCGCAAATGTAAAGATGATATTTTTTTGGATCGAGCCTTGGAAGGCAGTTTTCCAGAAACCAGAGCATTCCGTTTTTATTCGGATACCAGCTCATCGTCCCCATGAACAGCAAACGGATTTTATTCTGCTCGGGAGGACTGAACTGCAACATTTTTTCATCAATATGAATACTGATAACTGCGATCTCTTTTTTATCGCGGCCCAGCATGCGGGTGAAAGCCTGTTTGTCGGCTTCGCTCAGGGCAATAACACGGTCAGCCCGGCGAAGCATGTCCTTTTCAAATTTTTTCAGTTTGATAAATTCGATATAACCGAGTCCCTTTTTTAGCGGATTCTTCGTTTGCGCGATAAATCTGCCGAAAATCAGGGATTCAACATTTTGCTGATCGAGTACTACTTTTGTCTCAAAGCAGTTATGATAGGCCATCATTGATAAATGATTGACATAGATCAAATCATATTGATTTTCCCGCTGAAGACGGACAATTTTATTCTTCATCTCATTTGTATAAAATTTTTTCACCACATAAGGCAAGGAAGAGAACGTGCTGAATAGATAGTCTTTGACAAACGCTAATTTTGATGTATCTTTGATCACCGTCTTGCAGACAACATCGATTTGACGGCTAACAGCACTTAAATGTCTTATGTATGCCCTTTCATTTTCGCTGTTAACAAAGGCCAGCAAGTCCACCTGATGATGGCGGGACAAGGCTTTTAAGGTGTTATAGGTTTTGATCTTTCCGCCGTTGTCCAATGGGTAAGGCAACAAATTATTCAGAAATAAAATCTTCATTCATGTTTCACTTCCCTGATCATGACTTTCATTTGATAAGTAAATGCCGGAAATGGTAAAAATCAGTCCTGCGGAAATGAAACTAATCGCCGACTCGCTCAGAAACGAAGCAGCCACCGTTCCCGCCAGAGCACTCGCCAAGATTAAAAAATCACTGTTTTGGCTCAAACAGTATCTTTTTACGAGTGCCGAAAGAACGGCTGCAATGAAAACAAAAAACAAAAGGGTTCCGACGATGCCGATTTGACCCAGCATCGCGCCGATAAAACTCTCTCCGGCACTCGTCGTATCCGCGGAGCCATTCGTGTTATAGAGACTGGCAAAATTGCCGCTTTTCCCTAAACCGAGTCCAAACGGAAATTTTACGACCGTTAACAAATTGCTGGTAAGTCCGTTCAGATGTGCCGGCAGCGAAGAAAATTTTTGATAATTTGCCAGAATAATTACGAGAAAGAAAATAACAATATAGCCCATTGCCATACCGATCAACTGACTGAATCGATTTTTTTTCAAAAGCAAATAGACCAGTACGCCAATCGCCGTCGATATCAGCGCCCCTTTAGATAAAGTCAGCAGCATCCCTGTTGATAAAAGAAGACTGTACATCAGTCGCTTTCTCTTATTCTTAAACCGGTCTTTTGCAAGTACACTGTACAGAACCGGCAGGACGAGAAACTGGCCGAGAAGCGTCGGATCAGCAATGAACGACACCATTCGCCGCAGATCCGTTCCAATAAACCCGGAAAAATCAAACGAGTAAAAATTTCCGGGCAGCCCGTTGTTGCCGAATGCCCACAAAGTCATTCCCTTATCATCCATATAACGCTGAATCCCCAGCTTTATCCAGAACTGATCGCCCAACAGGAAAGTCTCGATTAAACCAAAAATGACGACAACGGCTGCGATCCGCAGATAATAAGGCATTATTCTTTCCTGTTTAGATTTGACGTAGAAGCCGAATAAATAGAGAGCCGCCGGAGTGATCAATTGCCGTCCCGAAACGCTTTTCGTAAATAACGGAATGCCGTTGAGAAACAGAAAATAGGCAATAATCAAAAAGATATAAGCATAGGCGGCCCAATTGACCAAACGAAATGTTTTTAGTTCAGCGCCGTTTCTAAAAAGGGAAAAAAAGACGATGCAGCCATAGACAAACAATTCCTTCAGCGATATAACGACCGTGACAAAAAACGATTGACCCATCCCCGAGAAAATGATGGCGATAAAATTTTGAAAAACGATCATGATGGCTAACGCATAAACGAATTTGTTATCATTTCCCCAACTGATAAACACCGTTATTATGAGTACGGCGAAAAGAAACAGCAAGAGCCTGAGTGGAAAAAAAGCACTTAAAGTCCCTATCAGGAGGCTTAATAAGAGTATTAGAACACATTTAGCCATTTTTTCTTTTAAAAGCAGATGTTCCACAGTGATAGCATCCTCGTTGTTTTCATTTTCCGGGATCATTGACCTGCTAAAATTTCATATCCATCATCTCCCCTATCTCTCCGGATAGCTTTTTATCTATCCAAAATTTTCATCCTCTATTCTAAATCATATTTTTCCTTTTTGGGCAATAAAACCGTAATATGAATCATCAGTCTCATTTTCTCTCTTAATGGGCAAAAAGATGGAATGCTGTATAAAAGACAGGAACCTTTTCGCATCAGGAAAGGGAAGCAATTTCGATAAGAAAAAAGCAATCATTCACAAATGGATGGCAGTTAGCAGTGCGTGACTTTTATCACTAATTCAGTAGGCCTTTAATAATGTATTTAATTCTGATTATCTTTTTATCTTGTTTAAATCGATAAATATCCATGATTTTTCTAAGCGCCTGATAGTATTTGTAAAGAAAAGAAACACATATTTTTATTCTGTTCTGCTGGGTCTCCTTAATCATCCAATAAGCGTTTCGTATCTCATAGAACGCGACAAACGGTGCCTGTTTTTTTTCTCCGCCGGTAGATATGGAAACTTTATGAAAAATAACCGATTCCGGCCTGTAAATCATTTTCCATCCGCCATTCCTTGCCCTTAAATTCCATTCGGCCTCTTCAAAATATAAGAAGTATTTTTTTTTCATTAAACCAACCGAGTCAATTACTTCTCTGCGGACAAGCAGACTGCATCCGGTAATATAATCGACTTCTCTTCTCACATCATACTGCCCGCAATCGGATTCCCCGATGCCCGGATGTCTGGCCCTTCCCGTGAAGGTATTGATTTTCCCGCCGGCAAACCATATTGTCCGTGTCCCATAATAATAAATTTTCGATCCTGCCATACCGGTATTCGGATCCGTATCCATTTCTTCTACTAAATAGATCAAACTATCAGGTAAAACGACCGTATCATTATTCAGCAGCCAAAAATAGGAATAACCTTGATCGTAAGCCTGTTTAATCGCAAGATTATTTCCGCCGGCAAATCCTAGATTTTCAGTGCTCTGAATAAACATGATCGCCATATTATATTGACGGTGCTCATAGTCTTCTTTTAACTTTCTAAAAGAATGATCCTGTGAATGGTTGTCGACCAGGAAAACACAGAAATCTTTATAATCAAGCTTATCGACAGACTGCAGGCATTCCGTCGTATCCTTGTAGTTGTTCCAATTTAAGATGATTATAGCAACTTTGTTCAACATCCGATCCCCCAATGGCTTTCAAATCACGCCGGTCTGTTTATTTTTTTTATTTAAAACGGTCTGTTTTATATGCAATAATTCTTTTTTATAGCCGGCGGCGCTTAAAATAGAAACACCCAAATAAAAAGCGAACAAATTAAAATAGAGATGAATCGAGATGACACATACAGCAAACACCACAAGAAAGCTCAAAATAAACAAAATATCTTTTGTACCGACAGGAAGATAACGAAAATCTCTCATCGCAATTAGAAATAACAGATAAAACGAAAAGGCGGTAATAAACGAAATGATTCGATAATCATGGACAAAGCGGCTCGCAGTCAGCATGAGAACAGCGGAAATAGCCAGGACAGCGGCCATTTCCAGAAAATACTTCTTTTGCTTCCTCTCGATTTGATATAGATTGACGTAGATGACATTGAAAATGATCATAGCAGGAATGGCGGCAAATAAGATTGAGACAATGCTTAAAGCCGGTATATACTTCGGAATGAAGTCTCTAACAATGATTTCAAAGACAAAATAGCTGCCGCAGAGCAGTGTTCCCAAAATAAGCATCATCGTTTTTAATATCTGCATTTGTGCATGATCCCTCAATCTAGCCAAATATGGATAAAAAGTTGCCGTCAATGATGTAGTCAGTATGTTAATCGTCTGCATGATCGAAATCGCAAATGAGTAATATGCAAAGCTTGCAGTAGAATAAAAAGCTTTCACAAACCAGCGGTCGATGGAATAAAACGTGATGAAAGCAAAATTGCCGAGTGCGACGAAAATGCCGACGGAAAACAGTGTTTTGATCTTTTTCAGATCAAAACCCAGCCTGATTCCTTTTAACGGCATTCTCCATTCCAAGGCGATATAAACGATGTAATTAAGGACAACCCATCCGCCAACATAGGGCATTGCCGTCTGATACCTGAGAATGAACAGGATGACCAGTTGAACAAATAATGTCGCCCAGGAAGAAGCATACATAATCCGGGAATAAGCGGTGAATTCGCCGACGGCTTGAAAAACCAGTTTATAGAAAGTCACCAGATTGATCGGGATAATCGACAAAGCCAGTGCAATAAAAATCCAGTCACGGGATAAAATCCCGATCAGCAAAGAAAGAATGGTGACACCGACCTGAAAGAACAGCAAAAAAGTTTTTTCTTTTATCAGCTCATTCTTGTCGATTTCTTCGTATCGTCTGCCGCCATATTTCACAAAAATGCCGTCGATAAAACCAAAATGCAGGATACCGACATAGCTGACATAAAGTGTGAACGTTTTCAATTCAGCATAGGCTGTTAACGGCAGGAAGGCCGGAATCAGAAACCCGGTCACCATCCCGACTAAAACACTTAATAGATTGGCACTGAATACCTTGCCAATATCTCTGATAAGATGCATCGCACGTTCTCCTGTTTTTTGGAATGACGGCACACTTTTTGCAAGAAACAGGCCTTTTGTCACACGGCTCTGCATGGATCCTGCTCAAAAATTGCGGTTGGTGTCTCCGTCAACTGATTAACCGGCCTTTCAGCCTCGTAGATTTTGCCAGCAGTCTCTTTTTTATTCATATTTACATCATACATGACAAAAATAAAATTGATCAGAAGCGAAATACCTAGTAAATCATTGATTTCAGGCGGCGACTCTTCGTTTCCGAGTCCCTCGATTCGGCCGATTATTGGCAATCCCGTTCATAAACCCTAATGAATGATTCAATTCAGACCCTTTTGTTATTTATCAATGATCGTTTTTTGCACTTGTGGAACATTTTTAAGATTTCGAATAGCTCCATCGCCAAATTTCAAGAAAACGGGGGTTAATGACCTGTTCAATAAGTGATGCACAAATCCGGGTTTGTCGCTTAGTGTCCTCATAAGGGCAATAATTTTCTTCCTAAGTAGCCAACATTTACTGAGCCGAATTCGGGCAGCATCGAACTTCGTTTTTGTTTGCAAGCTTATCCACTCTGGTTCAGCCTTAGTATCCGATTCTTATTTATGGGTTCAGGAATTTGTCTCCGGCTTTCTTCAGATTCCACCTCACGATGGATACCCTGGCCTCTGATTCACAGTTCCTACTGCCAGGCCTGCAGCGACTTTCACCGCCTAGTTATTTACCCATGCCGGGCGCACAAGAAAACAGAGAAAAAAAGGATCAATCTTTTTCTCTCTGCTTATCAGTTTCGGATTTACGTCTCTGAAGTTTAAATCAACCTTACTGGCAATCCGTGAATGTAAAAAATAAGAAACCTGCTGCCGTCAATCTTGTGATTAGTAAGTGCTTCATACACTTTATTTGAAGATGTTCTTTCTTTAGAGGGGGCAAAAAGCCCCGAACTGCTGAAATACATTAGTGAGAATGTGAAGGTATTCAAAAATTTTTCTAATTCATCTTCATTTGTTAGATCGCTGAATTTTTAAATGAACCTGTTACTTTTTGGCTAACTTATGTTCGGCTTTTAATAATTCACCATTATAGCCTTCTATTTTACGATCCAGCAGTGCTAAGGTTTCTTGCATCGTGTGAATTTTAGCTGCTAACAGGTGCCGTTGTTCAAGAAGTAATTCTTTTCGCTTCTTTAAAGTCGTGTCACCTTGCTCAAACAGTCTTATATATTTAATAAGCACCTCAATTGACAGGCCGGCACTTCGCATGCATTTGACAAATTCAACCCATTTTAAATCCCCTTCTTCATACGCACGTATCCCCCCTGGGGTTCGATGAACCTTGGGTATTAGACCTATTCGTTCATAATAACGGAGTGTATCCGGAGAAAGGGCATACTTTTCACTGACTTCTGAAATATTCATTTAATTTCCCCCATCCACCTAATTCCTTCAGACAGGCACGATTTCACTCCGACACTTGTCAAAAAAATGGTTGAACAGTGCTGTGTTTTTACTCTTAGAAAAACTGTCTTAAACTTTTCCTGTCCGCGACAGACTATCTTTGCCATACGGCACCTGGTTTCATGCATTTTAAGCAAACGATTAATGCGGCACATTCTCGTCTGATTTTCCGACGATGACATTCAGCAACAGGTTCTTAAAATCAGCGGATCTCATTCTGATCATTTTCAACTATATCCTGGAGTTAGCTTTAAGTCAACTGCTTGTTTTAATTACCCCTCTGAGATTGGGAAGCGTTCACATGATTGAGAGTATGATCTCTGTTGATCGTTTTTCTAATCGGGAAAAAGAAAAATTATTGACTTAGAGTCAGATCCAAATGATAAGATGAATTTGTCCTTTAAAGAAAAGAGGAGTCTATGGATCGAAAGATTGACTTTTGAAAATAAAATGCGCGGGGGAATCTGGATGAAAAACGTGTTAATTCTAGGTGCGGCCGGACAAATTTCCCGACTGTTAACAGACGGGCTGCTGAAACAAACGGATGCAAAAGTGATCTTGTACGCCAGAAATGCAGCCGGGCGTTTGAAAGTATCAGAATCAAAACGGGAAATCTTCGTCGACGGTGATTTTAACGAAACGGATAAATTGGTCCAAACCATGCAAGGCGTTGACATTGTGTACGTTAATGATATGCGGTCCGAGAGAGCAACGCAGTCTATTGTTGCAGCAATGAACCGGGCCGGAGTGAAACGAATCATTGCCGCTTCAGTCCTCGGCATTTATCACGAAGTGGCCGGGGCATTCGGCAGATGGAATGAACGGATGGTGGGAAGTTCGTCATCTTTATACGCTGCAGCCGCAAAAGTATTAGAAGACTCGGCACTTGATTACACGCTTCTTCGTCTCACGTGGCTCTACAATCAGGAAGGAAATATAGCCTGCTCACTGACTCAAAAAGAAGAACCGTTTATTGGCGCGCAGGTCACAAGACAGGCGGTCGCCCAACTAGTCATAGATATCATTCAAGACAAAAGCGGGCTATATTCACGGACAAGTCTTGGTGTCAGCGAACCGAATACAGATTGGCCGAAACCTTCATTTTATTAAAGTTTTAGATGGTAAAAACAATCGGAAATTTGAAATGACGCATGCCGGAGGGATAAGAAATAGCTGAAGAAGCAGACTCGACCATAACCCTTATATTTCCTATAGGTAAAAAGCTAAAGTTAACACTGATTATTTTACAGGCGCAGCATACATGCCAGATGCTTGGTGCCTATAAATAATTTTTAAAAAAGAACGTGTGGTTTCTCTATCCATGCATGTTTGCGTTCATTTATGAGCAGCAGATAAAATAAAAAAAAGCGATAAGTTCTCAGACAATATCCGAGAATTTATTGCTTTTTATTCACGACAAATTAGATGAACGTCATACCCTTGCGCCCAGACCTAAAAGGATACTATTAAGTACTTTGCAGGAGTTCTTGCTTCCTGCATTACAGCCTCCTCATCGAAGAAAGCCTGCTATCATGGTGTATTCCTTATAGTTTATGGCCAGTCAAAAGCTCTACAGTTTTAGGATCATAATGAGAGAAAAACGCAGTCTTTCCGGTATCCAGACCGGATATTTTTCCCATTTCCTCTGCTGTCAGTTCAAAATCAAATACATTGAAGTTTTCCTCCATCCTGTTTTTATGCGTGGATTTCGGAATAACAACAATCCCTCTCTGAATCAGGAAGCGCAGGGCAGTCTGCGCGATAGACTTGCTGTGATGCTCGCCGATTTCTTTTAATGTTGGATTGGTAAACAGCCCGTTTCTGCCTTCCGCAAAAGGGCCCCATGATTCAATCTGCGTACCGTCCTTCTTCATATATTTCTGAGCTTCGGCCTGCTGATTGAAGACGTGCGTTTCCACCTGATTCACAGCCGGAACCACATCGCTGAACTGAACGAGATCAATATATCTGTCCGGATAAAAGTTGCTGACGCCGATGGCTCTTATTTTCCCCTTCTTATAAAATTCTTCCATTGCACGGTAGCTTCCATAATAATCGTTAAACGGCTGATGGATTAATAATAAATCCAGGTAGTCCAGCTGCAATTTTTTTAGTGATTCTTCAATAGAGGCCTTCGCTTTTTCATATCCTGCATTAGAAATCCAGACCTTGGTCGTAATGAACAATTCTTCCCTCGGCACGCCGCTTTTCTTAATCGCGCGTCCTACAGCCTCTTCATTTCTATAAACCTGTGCCGTGTCAATCGAACGGTAGCCTACACTGATCGCATCGAGAACGCATCTTTCACATTCTTCAAGATCCGGGATCTGATAGACACCGTATCCTAAAATCGGCATCTTGACTCCATTATTCAACGTCACATAGTCCATTTGTTTCTCCTCCTTAAATTTACCGCCTTAACTTATCGCGCTTGCCTTCACCCAAATTGCAGATCCCTTTTCGTTTGATCTTCCTAATACCCTGTTTTATCTTTCCTTCCGATTTGGATTTAACAGACACGATATACTCTGCTTACGATTATTTCAATTTTCCATAGATTTGATCCGTCACCGCTTCCAGCCATTCGTTGGAAGCCCCTTCTGCAGGAACCTCGACGGCCAGATGTGAGAACCAGCTGTCGGGCGCCGCTCCATGCCAGTGTTTCACTTCCGATGGAATATTGACCACATCTCCCGGATGCAGTTCCACCGCTTCTTTTCCCCATTCCTGGTAATAACCCCGGCCGCCGGTGACCAGCAAAATCTGCCCGCCTTTGTGATGGATATGCCAGTTATTCCGGCATCCCGGTTCAAAAGTCACATTGCCGATCGGAACGCCTGCAGTCGTCAGCATATTCAAATAAGCCTGACCAATAAAATTGCTGCTGAATGGTTCCGGCAATTTGTCTCCGATAGGAAAAATGACACCCTTGCTTAAATCCGTTGATTCACTCATGTTTATCGCCGCCATCTCCATTATTTTTTGCGTCTTGCGTTTTTACTTTGTTTTCTCCATCTGATTCGCCGCTTCGTTGACGCAGCCAAGCGCATTAAGGCTCCTGGGATAGCCAATGAAGGGCAGGCACTGAGATATGATTTTTATCAGGAATACCTTGTCATTGCCAATACGCATATTGGCTGCGGCATGGCTGGTAAGCTGCGGTTCGCAACCGCCCTGGGCTGACAGAAAACAGAAGGTAATCATCTCGCGCATCTTATAATCAAGGCCCTTCCGCGTATAATAATCTCCGAAACAGTTGTCTGCCAGCCAGCGATGCATATGGCGCGATTCAGCCGGTCCGGATTTATAAAATCCCGCCATCCGCTGTCCAAAGATATCAACCTGCGTCTGAATGCCCTTTTCCAGACGGTTTTCCGCCGTTGTCGTCGCTTGTCCTTCAAGCGGCAGCTTAATTCCCTGAGCCGACAGTACATCATTGGTTGCATGCAGAAAATCAAACACTCTGCCGATGCCGAGGTAGGCCACCGCCTGATAGACGACCTCTTTGATTTCAACCGGAGTGATTCCGAAGTTCAAGGCGGCTGTCATCATCGCCTTGTACTCACTCACACATTGTGCGCCAATAAGTGTTGCCAGAACTGCCGTCATTCGTGTCCGGTCATCAAGGTCGTCACTGTTGACAACTTCATCAAAGGCGAAGTTGTCAAAGCGTTCGATAAACTCGGGATCTGTTTCTAAAAATTTTGATTTATATCCCGGAAACATTCTTTCACGATATTTATTTGAAAATTCAGTTCTACCCATTCTATTGCTCCTTTCCGACCAATGTTATCATTTTTCCTTTTTGACGTTAACATGCCCTGCCGATAACGAAAATCTTTGCCCCAACCTTAATAGGATTGTCAACTCGATGCTGAGCGATAAGGGAAGATTAAGTATTCCAGTAACGTACTATTTATTTATCCCAGCGAAGATCGAACTGTACACAGGCTGATCCCGGCTCGTTTGCAGATACTATACATATGCGGAATATCTTATGATCCGCAAATCCACAATTGAAAACGTTTATCCAGCCGCAAAAACAGCACAGATTTATGAAATCCATTGGGTAAGGATTATCGACAATAGATCGCCGGCAATAATATATTCTTCATCGTGTTTTTACTCACTTTTTATAGACCTTTTTCCGGTTTGGCCCCCATCAGTTATAATTGCTTACCTAAATATTGCTTCTAAAATTAACGTTATCATTTTGAGTTAACTACAGATCAAGCTGAACATTAAAAAAAGGGGGGATTATTTGTCATAGATCGTCCCTATCTGCCCATCTTATTGCCTTGCAAAACACCTGAAATCCGGCACAAAAATCAAGAGAATTTTATTTTTCCTTCTGATGTCAAACCGTTTCCGCATCATCTAATAGACATCTTCGCAAAATTAATATTCTTTGATGGTGATAGTCTTTAACGGGTGAATGCAGCCTATCTTATCATTCCGATCTCACGCAGCCAATTAGAAGCACCAGTCTGATAATTTTTCACTTTTTCGCCTTAGTTGTAAAACCTTTGAGAATAGGCGATTGTGGACAGAGTTCTGTAAAATCTTTAACGCTTTGCCCCGAACCATACCCCCATGCGTACTAAACGGGTCAACTGTTTTCCCTGTCCAATCGTATTGGGATAAAAATGTCTTGATCGGCGAAGCGATTGAACTCCGCCAAATAGGCGAGCCGACAAAGAACACAGCATAGAACTCGAAATTGTCGACTTTTGCGACCAGCGGATGTCTGTAATCTGAGTCCTGTTCCTGTTTTTCCTGTTTTACGATCTCATCATAATCACTGGGATATGAAAATGCGGGCACAATTTTGAAAACGGAACCGCCAACCGCTCCGTGGATTTGAACGGCAAGCTCAGTATATGGCCGGAACGTGAAAAACAGGCTACCAGAATTTTTGAGATGCCTTCACTAGGCCTTGCGGACTGCGTCACTATTTTTCTACTCATTGGGATTATCCTCCATCTTTGCTCTCATGTTATTTAAGGCATCATAAACGGAATCATATACTTGATGCAGGGGCAGCGCGTACGCTTTGGCCAGACGGACACAGTCCTCATACTCAGGAGCATCCTTTTCTATTTCTTTTAGGAAAGCATGCTTCACGCGCACCTTTCCAAATTTTGTTTGGACGGTTCTGAATTCCCGGTTCATCGTATAACGGGAACAGGGAAAAGTCCGAACCCCGAGCGTCGTTGTCTCCTCAAAAATTATCTGCGTCATTTTCTTAACATCTTCGGGTTTGGCAAGTACAGACAGCACCGCTGCAGGCCGGTTCTTCTTCATATAAATGGGTGTGAAAAATACATCCAGAGCACCTTCGTCAAACAACCGGTTCATCGTATAGCCCAGCATTTCACCATTCTGATTATCAATATTGGCTTCCAGAAGCATAATCTCATCGACCGGGTTCTCCGGCACATTTTCCTTCATCTCGCCAAGGATACCGCGCAGCGCGTTCATTCGTCCCGTCTGCCGTTTCCCTGTTCCATAGCCAATCCGCTTGATATCCATCAAAGGCATTTTCCCAAAATCGGCGGCAATGGTCTTGATAATCGCCATTCCGGTCGGTGTAATCAGTTCTGTCGGAATATCCTCCTGAACGTATGGAATACGCCTTTCACTGGAAGCCAGCATTTGGGCAACCGCCGGCACGGGAACGGGCATCACCCCGTGCGCACAGTTAATAAATCCGTTTCCGTCGTGCAGGACGGAAGCAAAAACTTTTTCTACGCCCAGAAGCTCCAGGCCGATAAACGTGCCGACAATATCGACAATACTGTCGACGGCGCCGATTTCATGAAAGTGAACCTCCTGAACCGGTTTATTGTGTACATGCGCTTCGGCACAGGCAATTTCTTTAAAGGTGCCGGCCGCTCCTGACTTAACCCGGTCAGACAGGCTGCTCCCGTTAATAATCGCAAGACAATCTTCCAAATTGCGTGAATGGGCGGAATGGTCGTGATGTGCGTGTGCATGCTGCTGCATCTGATCGGGCGAAGAATCGTCGCTCAGCTGAACATCGGCATCGGTACCGCTGATCCCGCTGGTCATTTTTTGGGTAAAGTTCAATTGATACCCGTCCACATGCAATTTTCTGAGTTCTTCGCTCAGTCTTTCGGGGTCAACGCCGAGATCAATCAGGGTTCCTAAAAGCATGTCCCCGCTGATTCCGGAAAAACAGTCAAAAAATAACGTCTTCAATTCTCTCACCTGCCGCTTTTTCAATCTTTCATAATCAGACTGGCCGTATACGCCGCGCCAAAACCATTATCAATATTGACGACACTGACACCGCTCGCGCAGCTGTTTAACATCGTCAGCAAAGCAGCGATGCCATGAAAACTGGCACCGTACCCGACACTTGTCGGAACGGCAAGCACCGGCCGATCAACCAGGCCGCCGACAACACTGGCAAGTGCACCCTCCATACCGGCGACGACAATGACAACATAAGCCCCGCGCAGCTTGTCCAGCCGGGCCAGCAGGCGGTGAAGGCCGGCTACTCCCACATCATAGAGACGTTCCACACGATTTCCAAATGTTTCTGCCGTAACCGCAGCTTCTTCGGCGACCGGAATATCGGAGGTCCCCGCTGTTACCACGGCGATGTAACGCTCCGGATGAAAGTCTTCTTTCTTCGGATTGACGACGATACAGCGGGCAGATTTATGATAGACAGCATTGGGCGCAATCTCGCGCACCGCTTCAAACATCTCTTTTGTCGCCCGCGTCCCGAGAATATTGTTATCCGTTTTCATCAGTGCGCCGGTAATGCCTTTGATCTGGTCAATCGTTTTCCCCTCGCAATAAATCACTTCCGGAAACCCATTTCGAATTTTCCGGTGATGATCGATCTTCGCGTAACCGAGATCCTCAAAAGGGAGGGTTTTTAAATGCTCAAGCGCATCATCGACAGGAAGCGTACTGTTTTGGACCTGCCGCAGCAGCGAACGAAGTTTATCTTGAGCCATAGCTGCTCATCTTTACCCTGTTCTTAATCTTTTCGTTCAGCACTTCGTTCATGCTGCCCGAACGATAACCGTTCAGATCAAGGGTTGTATAACTGAATCCGATTCTTTTAAATTTTTCAGCCACGTCATCCATGACCTCCGTGCTGAAAAAGAACTGGCGTTCTTCAGGGCCGACCTCAATCCGGGCAATATTGCCATGATGATAACGCACCCGCACATATTTCAGATGATAACTTTTCAGTACTTTTTCAGCAGCACTGATTTTATCCAGTTTTTCCTGAGTAATGTGCTCCCCGTATTGTATCCTCGAAGCCAGGCAGCTGCCTGCCGGTTTATTCCACGTCTTCAGGTGATACTGCCTGGAAAAATAGCGGATATCCGATTTTGACAGACCGGCTTCTTTCAACGGGCTGACGACGCCGATTTCGTCAAGCGCACGCAAACCCGGACGATAATCCCCCGCATCATCCGCATTGATCCCGGCGGCGATCCATTTAAAACCGCGCTTTTGCGCTTCTTTAGCCATGCTGGTGAATTCAATCGTTTTGCAGACATAGCACCGTGTCGGCGAATTGTGCCGGAAGAACGGCGTATCGAGCTGATTCAGTCTGACGATAGCAAAGGGAACACCGCTTGCACGATAGAATGCCTGAACATCCTTTAGATCATCCTCTGTGACAGTCGGCGACTGGACGGTCAGCCCAAGTGCGCCATCGCCCAGCTCGTCACAGGCAACTTTCAGCAAAAAAGTGCTGTCTACTCCCCCGGAACAAGCGACCGCTATTTTTTCGTAATGATGCAGAAGCGCTTTGAGTTTATTTAATTTGCCAGTCCGATCATCCGTCATTTTAAAATCCCCTTTCGGCATCGATTTTTAACCAAGCAGATTTTACAGTTGCAGTTTTATAGTTTTATAGAACACTCATTGATCGATCATTGGTCCGCTGCAGAATCTATAGATAATAAAAAAAGCTAAAAGCGAAATAAAACAAGGGCTTTCGGCTTGTTTCAGTCAACTGCAACAAGCAAAGATTCTCCTTCTTCTTCTCTGTTCCAATCTTTATGAATTCCATTAAAATCGATCGCCGGACAATATGACATTGCTAATTCTTTATGTGTTTTTCTTTCTCTTCGATTAATTCATGTTCCTTTTTTAATAAGGTACCACCATAGCCCTCTATTTTATGATCAAGTCTTTCTAACGTCTCCTTCATCTCATTTATTTTGATGATCAACTTATCGCGTTGTTCCAGCAGCAGCTCTTCCCTTGCTTCAATTGTATCGTCTCCCTGTTTACAAAGTGTAAGATATTCAATCAGCACTTCGATCGGAAGACCTGCCTTTCTCATACATTTGATAAACTCGACCCAATTTAAGTCTTCCTTACTGTAATCCCGAATACCGTTCTTTTTTCTTCGAACGGCGGGTATCAGTTTTATTCTTTCATAGTATCGAAGCGTATCAGCCGATATATTGTATTTCTTACTGACTTCTGCGATATACATTTTCTCCTCCTTCTCTCTTATGAAGGATATTCCATGGGATCAAAAAACGATTGAAAAGCGAACGGATAATACGATTGCTTTTTTATAAGAACGCAAGCCTTCACAGATAATATATTTCTTCCTGATCCATATTTTTACGGATTTAAATCACGTGCCCTATTCATGAGATCTACTCTGCAACATGAGAGACGTTGAAAGTCTCGAAATCACGCCATGCCGGATCGCTTTCACATGTTGGTAAAGATCGCCCAAAATGTTCATGGGCTACTTGAGAAAGGAAAAGACAGTCTGATGACCCGCGACCGGCATGCGAATTGGCAACAGGTGCCTGGGAATCGAATGTTTTGGACAAAGGGACAAGCATGACGAAGCGTGAATACGTTGTTCATTCGCAAAACAGGCAGCCATTGATAACGTTGACGTTCCTTTTCAGGGCCGCTTCAGCAACTAGCTGGCGATGAGCCTTTATAGGACATGACGAAAACTACCGGCGGGAACAGGCAGAGAACAGTTATTTCTTTCATACTTGCATAATTAATTTTTATCGATTAATGATCCATTAATCAATCGAAACGAGATCATATTCCCGCTCACCCAATCCTAAGTCTGCAGCAGCTTCTACGGTGTGGATACCGTGTCGGGATTCCATTCTCTCAATCAGGGCCGCTTTTCCTTCATCCGGAGAGCTATAGACCGCATCCACACTAGCCTGATCCACTGCCACCGGATCTGTGGAAGCGAATATGCCGATGTCGGCCATCTCAGGATCATGAGGATTGGAATCGCAGTCGCAGTCCACTGACAATTTGTTCGCCACGTTGATATACACCATGTTTTTTCTGCCCATATAATTGATCACCGACTGATCTGCCTCGGCCATAGATTCCAAAAACGAATCCTGGTCGGTTGAAAATGAATCCTCAAACGAATGGCCCTTTGCCGCAGTGTGTATCCACATTTTTCCATGGGCCGAGGCCACTCCGATCGACATGTTTTTCAGCGCACCGCCAAAGCCACCCATCGCGTGTCCCTTAAAATGAGACAACATCAGCATCGAATCGTATTTTTCCAAATGTGCCCCCACATAATTTTCTTTCAGATGCTTCCCGTTTGCGACCGGAAGCGGCATCTCACCCTCTTCATCCATAATATCGCAGGGAGCTATCGCCCTGAACCCATGATCCTCAAAAGTCTTCCAATGATCTTCGGGCGTATGTCTCTTACCGGGATAAGCCGTATTGCACTCCACAATGGTACCGTTCAGCTTGGCAACCAAATCTTTAATCAGATCGGGATCCAAAAAGTTATGACCTCCCGGTTCTCCGGTAGAAATTTTAACTGCTACCTTACCGTTGAGAGCCACATTCATTGCATTGAAAATCTTGATAAGACTATCAGGTGTAATCTCTTTCGTAAAATATACTTCAGATTTTGCCATTGTTATCCCTACCTGTTTTCATTATTTTCAGATAAATGTCTGATTTTCTCCCGGTTGCGGACAGTCCCGATCACCTTATTCTTTCCTTAAGGGGATGCAGGACAACCGGCAGCCAAGGCCATTGTTCATGCCGGTAACTTCAAGACAATATAACATCCTCAACAATCCATGTTGTATTGACAAAGATTACGGCATTTTCTGCTCTCCTCTGCCAGAGCGATTAAAGAAGCAAATGACTCCATATTTAGAGAACATCACAAAGTCGCCATATCAATAACAAATCGATAACGGACATCGCTATTCAGAATTCGCTTATAGGCCTCAGAAACCTGATCAATGGAAATCATCTCAATCTTCGGAGCAACATTGTGTTCGGCTGCAAAGTTGATCATTTCCTGCGTCATGGGCAGTCCGCCAACGTTTGAAGCTGTAATGATTTTTTCACCGGCAAACAGGCTGAAGACGTGAAACGACTGCGGCTCGGACGCTAAGCCGACATAAACCATGACGCCGTCCATTTTTAATAATCCCAGAAAGCGATCGACATCCAGACTAACCGCCGTTGTATTTAAAATAAAATCAAATTGACCGGCTAGACCTTTAAAAGTCTGATCGTCACCCGTTACATAGTAGGCATCCGCACCAAACTGTCCGGCTTCATCTTTCTTGCTGGCCGAATGCCCCAATACCGTGACTTCCGCACCAAGAGCATGGGCAAATTGAACGGCAATATGGCCAAGACCGCCCAGCCCGATAATTCCAACACGTTTTCCCGGTCCGACATGCCATTTGTTCATGGGTGAATACGTTGTAATTCCGGCACACAGCATCGGACTGGCTACTGCAAGATCCATATTGTCGGGAATTTTTACCACAAAATGATCCTTCACCACAATGCTTTGACTATATCCTCCATAAGTCAAATGGCCATCATAGTCAGTGGAATTAAAGACAACGACAACGCCTTTTTCACAAAACTGTTCTTGTCCGTTTAAGCAATTTTCACATTCACCACAAGAATCAACAAAACAACCAACGCCAACATGATCGCCGATCTTAAAGTCAGTAACCTCGGAACCAACGGCTGAAACTACGCCGGTGATTTCGTGACCGGGTATAATCGGGAAAGTAGAATTTCCAAAATCATTGTCAACCTGGTGAATATCCGAGTGGCAAATTCCACAATATTTAATATCAATGGCTACATCATCCGGACGAAGGTCACGTCGTATAATCGTACATCTTTCAAATGATGAGTAATCGGGACTTGTTGCTCGAAATGCTTTCACTTCCTGACTCATTAATTCTCCTCCTTAAATAATTTCTCAATACTCTGGACCTGCGGAAAAATTCAACCAGCAATTCTTAATAGCAGCTGTCGCCTGAATCTCTATCAAGCCAACAAGAACAATTAAGGGCAAAGAATCAGTGAATTCTACCATCTGTCAGCTTAGCACTTGAAGCAGGCTCCAAGTCAAGCGATATTATCGAAAATTTACCGTTTAAATTTCATAAGAATTCTAAGTCAAGCTTATTTTGAGCTTTTGCCGCTCGCCATTCCAACGATCATCTTTACAAATATCTTCATTATTTAAAATCAATAGACAGGCCGATTACCATCCGTGCCGGGCTTATCTACTCCAATGCCTGCTTTATTGGCAAAAGCCGGATCGGCAATGATTCTCAAGACGACATCCGCAACGCTTGCTCTTGAAACAGTGGTCCCCTTGAACTGCTCGCCCTTTTGAGTGATCTCGTAGTTCACTTCGGGTTTATTGGTTAGCCAGGCCAGACGCAATATAGTGTAATCGAGACCGGAGTCTTCAAGCAAATCAGCAGATTGCCGGCCAATTTTCAGGCCTTTGCCGACCATTTGCTTATTCCACTCACCAAAGGCACCCGGCACCTCTCCGTAAATCCCCAAGTCGTTAATTGAAATCACTCGTTTAACGTTATTGACCCTCATTGCATTGATAATCTCTTGCGTTAAGCCAACGCTGCCTGTCGCTCCCATAGCAGCGAAAACAATATCCTGACTTTGCATAGCGGACGATAGAATCTTTTGCTCCATCACATCGCCTTCAATAACGCTGGCTCGTTCATTATCCGCCAGATCATTGATGCGATGGCTCTTTCTCAAAAAAAGTGTCAAATGAATATCCGCATATTTTGAATTACTAAAGATCTTTGATTCCACTAAACGGGCAATGGCACCATTTGCACCTAAAATCACCACTTTCATAAAATAAAGCCCCTCCTAAAAATCTGATTGATTCATTGCTATTCAACGTACAAAACCATTCTCAGATCTGAACTTAACTTCAAATTTAAAACCAGCCCGGTGTCGTTTGAATCACGTGCCGGAGCTTTTCGGGAAGATCAATAGCACCTGCGCTTGCAGCTTGCAGCTTTGTTTTTATCTCTTCTTCGCGTCCGTCCGCGACCCATTCCACCCAAGTCGGATTTATAATCAAGGCCCGGCCTAGAGCAACCAGGGGTAAGCCCAGCTCTAACGCTTTGAGCGCATCATCCGGTTTTCTAACGGAACCTGCAGCAATTAAGGGGATTCTTCTGTCTGCTCTTTCCACAATCAATTCCAACCGTGTTTTTTCATTTGGATTATTTTTATATTTTTCGAAGACATTGCCTAATGAAGCATGAATATAATCTAAACCTTCTTCCGCCAATCGATCGATTAATACATAGGTATCGTCCATCGCCAGTCCGTCCTTTATCGACCGTTCTTCAGGGGAGAACCGATAGCCCACGATAAAGGGTTTTTTCGCATATTTTTTAACGGTTTTCTTAATTTCCCGAACAACGGCAAGCGGGAAGCGCAAACGGTTTTCAAGTGTTCCGCCCCATTGATCCTTCCGTTGATTGAAATGCGGAGAAAAAAAGTTTTGAATTAAAAATCCATGAGCGCCATGTACCTCCACGCCATCAAAACCGGCTTCGATCGCACGCCGTGTGGTTTCCCCAAACTGCTTAATGATATCCAGGATTTCTTTTTCTGTAAGCGCTCTCGGCCTGACGCCTGGCCCGGCAAACGGAGTCGTCGCTTCTGTTTCTATTGGGCTCGCACTGACAAGATCGCCGTTCGGGATGAGTTCCGCGGCGGCTTTATTGCCGGCATGAAAAATCTGCAATACAGCGGGAGCGCCGCCGCATTTGGCCGCATCTGCCAGTTTCCGCAGACTGGGGATAAATTTATCATCATATCCGGCAAATTCGTTAGTAAAGCCGATTCCGTTCGCTGCAACGAATGTAGTACCGGTAATCACCAGTCCCGCACCGTTTACTCTGCGTTTGTAATATTTTACTTCTTCGTCTGAAACCGTCAGATCATCATTCGCCGACCATGTTGTCATCGGTGCCATGACGATCCGATTTCTGACGGTTATTCCGCTTTTGAACGTCAGGGGTTCCATTAACTTGCTATATTTCTGCTTCATAATCTGCTCTCCCTTCGTTTTAAAAATTATGGACCTTGCCTTGTTTAAATAGGCATCCCGGATGGATATGAAAGAACTTAGAAATCGTGCTATAGCCGCAAAAATGAAAACAAGCCTAATCTTTGGATTAACTGGACGCACAGGTACCGGAATTCACATCTAAAAAGGCAAAAAAACACTGTCTTAATGTTCTTAAAAGGTTAAGACAGCGTTCTCTATGAAACGCATCGGCACGTACAGAATCGTTGAATGAAAGGAGATATTTTTCCTGTTATAATGACTTGCCTCTGAACTATAAAGGAGGAATCAGAACAGATCTTGACCTGCCGTTGGTCATCAAAGAGCCATTACTGATTAAAATGCCGACCTTACAGAGACATATAAGGAAAAATTACAAGCCGGCTCTTTTGGCGAATTCTTCCGGATAACGGGCTCCTGTGATCGAAATTTTGTTCAGTGTTTCGTCGATGCGTACAAGATCTTCCGACGTCAATTCAATGTCCGCGCTCCCGAGGTTCTTTTCAAGACGTCCCAGTTTCCGGGTCCCCGGAATCGGAACAATCCACGGTTTCCTTGACAGGATCCAGGCAAGAGCAATTTGTGCCGGTGTAGCTTTTTTCTCCTTGGCAAAATCTTTCACAAAATCAACAACAGTCTGATTGGCTTCCATGGCTTCCGGTGAAAAACGGGGATATTGGGAACGCAGGTCTCCTTCGCCGAAAGTGGTATTTTTATTGAACCGGCCAGTCAGAAAGCCTTTCCCCAAGGGGCTGAAGGGTACAAAGCCGATGCCGAGCTCTTCGAGAGCAGGCAGCAGCTCTTTTTCCGGTTCTCTCCACCACATGGAATATTCGCTCTGGACCGCCGTCAGAGGGCAGACCGCATGGGCGCGGCGGATCGTCTGAACGCCGGCTTCAGAAAGGCCCCAGTGGCGGATTTTCCCCTGTTTCATTAGGTCCTTCATTGTTTCTGCAACTTCTTCAATCGGAACCTTGGGATCCACTCGATGAAGATAATACAAGTCAACATAATCTGTCTGCAACCGTTTCAGAGATCCGTCAATGGACCGGCGAATGACTTCCGGCCTGCCATCGACAACCTGTTTACCGTCCACCATCTTAATGCCGCACTTCGTCGCAAGGACAATCTTGTCTCTGTAAGGTTTCAGGGCTTTTCCAACCAGTTCTTCATTGCTATACGATCCATAAACATAAACCTCTGCCGTATCAAAAAAGGTGACGCCTTTCTCTACGGCGGAATGGAGCAGCGAGATCATTTCCTTTTCGTCTGCCGGAACGCCATAGCCGTGGCTCATCCCCATACAGCCGAGTCCGATCGCAGAAACCTCAAGACCGGATTGGCCTAACATACGTTTTTTCATTTCAAAGCCTCCTACATTCGAAATCTCTTTTAAGCCTGGAAATCGGTGGTTATACTGTCCCTTTTCCATGCTTCCACTTGAGCACGATCCGCATCAAGCGCACCGCTGACCACCCGAACAGCGTCGCTTCCCAATAATAGCAATGACGGCGGATTCGGAGCTTCGACCGCTTTGATGATCAGCTGCGCCCCTCTCGCAGGGTCGCCGATCTGATGTCCGTCCGTTTGGTCATTCTCTATTCGGCGACGCCCGGCGGTTTCGGCGTAGTCAGCAATAGCAGTTTTGGACTGCTGCAATGAGCGCCCGGAAAAATCGGTTCTGAATTCCCCAGGTTCAACCACGATAACCTTAATGCCGAGGGGGCCGACTTCCTCACTGAGCCCCCTGGATAATCCCTCAAGGGCGCACTTCGTCGCCGAATAGTAGCCGGATCCCGGCGCGGTAATCCGTGCGGCGATCGAAGAAATATTCACGATGGTGCCCTTATGTCTTGCCCGCATGCCGGGCAGTACGGCCTTTATCAATGCGGCAGGCCCGAAGAAGTTGGTGGCGAAAAGCTCATCGACTCCGGCTTCATCCGCCTCTTCCACAGCGGCGCGATATCCGTGTCCCGCATTATTGACGAGAACATCCACTCCGCCGAATCGTGCCTCCCCCTGCTGTACCGCCTGGACAACCTGCGCATGGTCGGTCACGTCCAATGGGAGAGCCAGTGCTGCACTGGGATAGGCATCCACAATTTTCTGGACAGCGGACAGCTTTCTCGCGGTAACAACCGCGTTATTCCCATGTTTCAGCACAGCCTGAGCGAGATTTCGGCCGAGGCCGCTCGAACAACCGGTAATTAACCATGTAGACATATATCGTTTTCCCCCGCTTTCCCGATCTATTTTTGTCCTTTATATGAACTCGCGTCATCAATCACACTATTTTTAATAGGCGGAATACCCCGTGGTTCGTTGCAGGCTTCGACCATTTGCCGTTTGTCTTACGAATTCGTGCGGACTGCTTGGCTATCTTGTCAAAAATTATAATTGTTGAGCTGTTGGACGAATAATGATTTCGTTCATGCCCGTATCCTCAGGGGTATTAACGGCAAAGGCAATGGCCTGGGCCACCCGATCGGCACTGACGGCAAACTCATTATAGAATGTGTCCAGTGCTGCTTTCTGCTTCTTATCCGTTACATGCTCCGTTAATTCAGTGGCAATAGCCCCCGGAGAAATAATCGTCACACGAACGTGGCTTTGTGCCAGTGCTTCTTCCTGACGAAGCGCGTCGCTAATCGCACGAACGCCAAACTTCGTTGCGTCATACACGCCGGCTGCCGGAGTAACGACGTGGCCGGCTACCGATGAAATATTGATAAAATGCCCGCTCTTTTGTTCACGCATGATTGGTAACACGGCATGAATGCCATACAGGACCCCGCGCAGGTTGACATCAATCATTCGATTCCAATCATCGACCCTGCCTTTGATAAATTCCGAGTGCGGCATTAAACCGGCATTGTTCATCCAAACGTCGATTCGGCCATATGCATCAAGCGCCGTCTGAGCTAAAGCTTTGACCTCGTCTAAAGAAGTCACATCGGTGACCTTATAAGCGGCTTCGCCGCCGGCCTTTTTAATAGCTTCCGCAATTTGGTTTAATCGTTCTTCACGACGGGCACCGAGAACAATTTTATTTCCCTGGCTCGCCAATAGCTTGGCCGTCGCTTCACCGATTCCGCTTGAAGCACCGGTAATGACCATCACTTTACTTGTTGTCTCTGACATGCTGATTCCTTCTTTCTTCGTTCTGTGATTTCATTCTAAATCCTGAAGTCAGCTCCAAGTCAAGAAATCAATTTTCTTCTTTCATTTAATTCTTTAATTGGAGTTGAGGCCTAAACGAGAGGGTTCAGAAAATGCCAGCATGCGGGCACGGTCATCCAGATCACTGCTGTGAAAGTGAAGCGATCAAAATGCTCAATAACATCCAGCTTTGTATACCTCACGTATTGCAAGCCAATTGGGTAAGTTCTGTTTTTACAGTGCATTCAATTTTTAATGAGCATTGCGGCGCAGGCAACATTGAATATCTTGTTCTCATCAAAAAACTGAAGGAGCCTTTGAAGATAGGCAGCATCGTGACCGATGTTTTTGTCAAAGGACTGGATCAGTGTCAGAACCTGCTGTGTCCCGAACTGATCTCGATAATACCCCGCCATGCCGACCAATAAGTTTTTAATCAGTGCATAATGCAACGTCAGCAGCATGTATTCCGTGAACATTGTTTCCGGAACAACGAAAATATCCTTCTTATAAATACTTTTCTGCTTACCAAAGGGGAAAAGCGTCTTGAAACAATAATTTACAAAATAATTTTCAAAAATGTATTCATGCTGCGCCATAAAGGGATCATAGCAGCCGGTTTTGATTGTCGCAAAAGTTTCGTGCAAAACATGATCTGACATTTCCATCGTGAAATGTAATCCCTGCTTGCATTGATCGATGCACTCTGAAAAACGCTGGCCGGGCACACCCGTTTTTAAGCGATATTCCAACAGGATCATCAAGGTTTTCAGCATTGATGCAGGTTGCTTCGGAATGCTGTCAATAAACTGATTAAATCCGAAGTTAGTGACCAAACGGGTGTATTCATAGATGAGCTGAATCATTTCATCTTTCGGACGGTCATGCTTCAGATTCAGGTCATTGCAGAAACGGCCAAGGATCACCAAACGGTCTTCAAAGCAATAATTCCGATTCTGCAAAAGCGCTAATACAAAGGCGCGTCCTTCTTCAAAATACGGATAAACCTGATTGGGATAATCCGTATCCGATGATTTTATAGTCGGAATTTTACTGATCCTTGAGTCCTTCTTAATATCTGAAAGAGATAACTGCATTGGGAGCGGGTCAAGCAGGGCAAGACGGGCAGCATGCGGGCATGACAGATCCAGTGACAATTCCAACTTTCCATTCACGAGGTTGTAGTTACGGGGAAAAATGCCACAGGTAACGGACAAATAGCGTTCACCGTATGCCTCCTGTATGCGGCATAGTTTTTTATCGTTCAGAAAGGGACATGTATTCTCTGATAATATGACTTCCGCAAAGTCTCCTTCGACCGACATAATACCGTCTCTTGTTATTTTTCCGCTAAACAGATCGTCCCTGCGGCTGAGTTCCTGATATTTTCCATAGCTTTCGTCGTCGATGGTAATCCTCCATCCGCGACAGCAGGTATCTTCACAGTCTGAAGCGATACATGTAAATTTAGATACGTAATCCGGTTGTAATGCTTTTTTCAAAGTTCACACTCCGATGAAGCCAGTCCCATCCCGAACCTTCTTATTTTTTGACTCCAATTTTTTGCCAATCTGCTGCGATATATTCTGCGTTATCCTGCGTGCTGTTTACGTCGCTGTCCCGATTCGCAGGACCGTCCTCCAGGACAGTTGCCTTCGGGCAAAGTTTTTACGCCGCTGCCCTCGTGCGCGGTGGTGGTATCATGATTTTTCCAGAAAAGTCATACCGGCGGAGCTATCGGCCCTGCCAGATGGGAGAAACAATAAAAATCACATTGCAAGATGCCATACTTCCTATTTCCGCCCCCTTTTTTTCAGCGTGTGTTTGTAATTTTCACTCTGTTCCTTTTGGCATGACTCGCAGGCGTATTGCAATTGCTCGGACACGTTTTTGTGAACATTGGGGTACCCCCGCCGCACATACCGGTACGGCATGAACCGGACCGCCGTCTTACCGTATTCGGCGGCAATGCTCGTAAGCGTTGTATAGCTAAAAATGCCGTTTTTTACCTTTCAGGACCCATCGCACAACGGTTGTATAAATCCCTTTTTCAAGAGTAGATTATTCACTTCACAAAGTATCTTACAACTTGGAGTAGACTCAAAGTAAAGTGTTTTTTTCTTATTATCGGAAAAAATTTTGTGGCCGGTTGTAGAATCAATTTAGCCAGTTAGGTTGGGACACAAAAACATCGGACCTTTACACATTTTGCTCCGCTGAGATCACTTATAAGATCAAGCATCCGACGCATGGTAACCATCTCATTGCTTATAATGCAGCCTTTATCGGCTGACAGTGCATTCTGTTTACAAGAAAAATCCGCCGGATGATCCGGCGGATTTTTCAATGAATCGCTGCAGTACCAGCACTAATACTGTCGGAAGGGAGCTGATTTTGCAGCTGATGTCTTTTATGCTGTTTCCGTGAAAGTCCGGCAGTAGGCCTTAAAAAAGCGGGATCCGCTGCCGGTGCCTGCCGGACAGCAGATGAGCACGGATGAGAACCGGCAGCAGTATTTGCAGTGTCATATAAAGCATGGCGACTTCGATCGGCAGCATCAGCGTATTTTTCAGCAAACTGGCGATGAAAAAGAAAGAGTAAGCTTTACCGAACAGCATGGCGCTCCAAAGGCATCCGAGTCCGACATTGATGCCGTAATTGATAATCAGTTTCACGAGTATCAATCGCAGCACAGTGATCCGCTGCCGATAGAGAAACAAACCGTAAATCAGCCCACTGAGTATTGCCGACAACGTATAACCGGGAAAAAAGGCACCGCTCGGATGGGCGATGAAACCGACGATATCTGCCGCCGCCCCGGCAGCCGCAGCGACGGCCGGGCCGTAGATCATGGCGCCGAAAGCGAAAAATAAAAAGGTGAAGACAATATGCAGATTTTGCGAAACGGGGATAGCGAATGTACCGGCAACAGTCGCAAGCGCAATGACAAATGCGGCCAACGTCAGCCGGTTCACTTTTTTCAATTCGGCCGCGGCACTTTGCCAATAAGCCTTTGTAAAAATGGACATGAACATTCCTCCTCAATTGGCACTCTTGCCACATAGAGGAGGATGCGCTCCAGAATGCGGCAGCGGGATGCGACGACTGCACGGCAAGCGGTTGCTTTTCGTCCCGGGGACAACTCCCCGTCCCCCGGGCACGTGACCCGCAGTCATCTACTCTGCCAAAAATGTTGTAATTTCATTTTAGTCAAAATATGACAGATTGCAAGTGAAAAATTGTTATGTATACTCGCAAAGCGGTTTTTTCTTACGTTATTAACCAAGCGTTCGTTTCTACTAAAAAGGAGAATGTATAAAACATTCAACGATCGGTACCGTTAAGGCCGCATCATAACGGGCAGATCATAAACTGTCCCCTGCTTCATGAATCCGCTCTCCTTGATGCTGCACCTCTCTGTCCGAATAATTTGGAATTGCGCCGCCTGGCTCTCCCAAAAAAGTGGAGACAAAATCTCCAGGTTCGAAGATCAGATTAATTTCCTTAAGAACCGGAAATTCTTCGTTGCCGGTTTAAATGATTTTTTGTACCTTCCGGTCTGAAAATATCATTCCGCTAACCCTCTTTCATTTTTAACAATATCAAAATTTTCTCGATTAATCCGGCGAATCGCTTTAACCCGCATCGCCGCCAAGATGATAAGCAGAACGGCGACACCCGAAGCCACGAACAGTCCGTTGACGCCGATCATTTCAGCTAATGGGCCTGCAAATGCCAGTCCGAGTGGCCCGGGCAGCGTATTTAAAGTTGTTGTTAATCCAATCACGCGGCCAAGAATGCTTTGATCAAAACTGCTCTGCAGCAAGGTTTGGATCGGCGCATTCATTATTGGCAGGAACACACCGCCGAACGCGTTGATGACCGTAAATATGATATAACCGGTCAGATTGCGTGGCAGCAAACCACTGACAAGAAAAACCAATGCCAGCACCGCGGCAGCAATTGCAACCGGCAGCAGACGATGTTGCGTATTGTTTGCGAAGCGGCCAACAAGTATGCCTCCGGAAATCATGCCCAGACCCCAGACCAGATCGATAAGAGTCACCTGCATCAGCGATCCGTGGAAATAATCCGTCGTCATCAATGGGAACATGGATACTGCCGGCATGAAAGCGAATGTGGCGAACGCCGAAGCAATGGTTAAGTCCAGAATCCCTGTCTTATTCTTCAAAGCCCGCCATCCTTCTTTGAAGTCGGCAATAATACTTGTCTGCTGCCCTGAACGTTTTGTCCGGGGGATTCGAGTGAACCCGACTGTCAACGCACCGATCAGCGCCGCCGCAACATTCAACAGCATAATGGCCGAGATCGGAACCGCCGCATAAAGAGCCGCACCTATGACCGGCGGTGCAGTCATGTTCATCGCTTGTAAAATACCGAAGCGCCCGTTGGCATTCAATAATTGATTTTCGGGAACGATTGTCGGCACGACGGATTGTAACGTCGGCTGTTGAACCGTCATCGCCAGACTGCGAATGAAGATGGCAATAAAAACCGCCCAATATTCAAGTTTTCCCCCACCGCCATGGATAAATAATCCAACGGCTGTTATTCCGACAATCACGTCAGCGCCAATCATCAAAATCTTTTTATTAAGCCGATCAATCCATGGACCGGCAAAGGGCGACAAAAGCGCCATTGGCAAAAAGCCCAGGATGTCAGCTAATGATAAAATAATTGGCGAATGACTGGTCAGTGTAAGGTAATACAACAGTGAATAACTCACCACTGCACTAAACACGCCGGCAAATCCCTGTCCAACCAGCAATCGATAAAAATTCGTTCTCCAGTTTGATCCATTTTGATTTGTACTATTTTTCCATGTATGCAAATTATCCATTTTTCCCCTTTTTATAAATGAGCACTCGTTTTTTAATGCGGTTAAAAAAAATAGCTCGAATGGCAGCATCCCCTCTGCTTTTTACTCTTGTATATGAAGATTTTCATAAAAACCTAACCGACATCTGCTGCTCTGCGGATCTTTATTTTGGATGTAAGCCTCAGCATTAATGAGCGCTCGCTTAATATAGTTAAAATTAATGTTCAGGCACGAATTGCGTTAAGCGTTAATAGGACTGTATCCTCAATGTCAGCTTTTGCTAATTTCCGATAGCCCACAATATCTTGGACAATGAGTGTGTCTATGGGTGTTGTTATCACAGCGTACATGACTTCGGGATTGACTTTGATCACGCGTCCATCGTTTATTAGTACATTAAAAAGTGCATCGATTGCAGCATCAATTTTACGGCCTTGTTGTCTTGCTTCGTCACTAATGACTTTCGAATTCATCTCGATCGTCCGTAAAAACATCGTTTCCTTTGGATATTGTAGCGCCCGATTAGCGAAATAACGAATCAATGCCGCTACTTTATCAAAATTATCGACAACGGCTGACAATGCTTTATTAACATTTGCATTCAGTATTTGTTTGACTTCCAGATAAACTTTGCTTAATAAATCTTCTTTATCCCGATAATGGATATATATAGTCGCAGGACTGACGTTGGCTCGCTTCGCAATTTTATTAATGCCGACGCCATTTAATCCTTCTTCCATCGTCAAGTCGTAAATTGCCTGATGGATTGCTTCAAGTGTTGCCGGATTAGTGGTACGCATCTCGCATTTCTTATCCTTTCTGTTTTATACCTTTCGATATAAGTATTATAAGCACTCACTTATCAAAGATCAAGTTTTTTCTTCCTCGTAACAGCCATTCCCGATAAAGCCAATCTTCTCATCCTATAGACCCGAATGGCGTGCCGCAGAAAAAAGCCAACCGGCTGGACAGCATCACGGCGGTTCGTTTTGACACCTGTCGCTTTTTGAGGAATCAGGCAGGACGCGATGACCTCAAGGTGATTCCCATCACGGAACGGTGGCCTGTTTAAAGACTAAATCTGATTTCATCTTACTCCAATTAACCCATAATCTGCGATAAAAGATGGACAGTTGCCTTCACAATAACTCCAGATAGTCTCAATTATCATCTTTATTTGATTTTATTCTGAAGCCTTATCACAGTCGTTTAAATGATCCGACATGATCCTCTCTATTGTGCCGGGGCTGAAGGTGTAAGATCCGAACAATGGTTTTTGTAACAGGATAGAAAAACCGTGAATACTTGCGGATTACCCAGCTCGAAAAAAGTCCGACAATGATGCTTGCCAGAATATCCGTCGGCCAGTGAACGCCGGTATAAATTCTGGAAAACAGCATAATCGCCGTAAAAATTGTGAATATACGACTTACCCATTTGCTTTTACCCCAAGTGGCAGAGGCGATCGCCGTACCGCCAGACCCGTGATCGCTTGGGAAAGAAGCATCAGCCGGATGAGGAATAAGCTGATGATAGGTGCCTTGCGGCAACGTAACGAAAGGTCTCGGACGCGCCCATATGTGAGAGATAATCACATTGATTAAAAGAGCAAGTACGCCTGAAAAAACGGCCAGCACTAAGGAATGGCGTGTTTCAATCTTTGAACGGGGCAAAAAGAACCAGAAAGCTATGAAAAAGAGTCCATAAATTTCGAGCGCATACTGTGCAACGAAAGATAGGATCGCATCTGCCCAAGAAATATGCCCTGACAGGTTGTTAATTGCATGGAATACAGCGACATCAAACGGATTCATTGAATACTCCATCTCCCTTTTGGTACTCAATAATACTTAGAGCATTGGAACAGATTTATGAACATAATGTAAATCATAGTTTAACATAAATTTACAATTGAGCAGACGCAATTATGCTATAATGCAGATAGAAGATCAGCGATTTAACTATTTATCAAATGCTTCATGGTTAGCATGGTCTTAATCAAAAACAACTGAAAGAATGCCTATGACAAAGCTATCCTTGGAGTGACGACATACGAAAATTCTTGGACTGCTTCAGTCGTATGATCAAATATGCACGATAAGGGACATCTTATCCAGGCATAAGTGGAACGTGATAGTTCAGAACGGGTTCTCGATCGTTTTCCGTTAGTGATTTGAAGAATTATACTGCCCCGATCCGGGAAGAGCCGCTATTTTGCAGATAAATTTCTTGAGCTATGAGCAAGATGTTTTTTCTGTTTTGTGAGTTCAACTCTAAAACTTTGAGTTATTGATTTTAAAATCCCCAAAATTCTGCCATGACTGCAAGTGTTGTCCCAAACAAGTTAAAAGTTGAGAAAATAAAACTTAACAGTTGAAGAGCAAAATCTAAATCGCTAATATTTTCTTTATACTTTAAAAAAGTTAGAACAATCGCTGTTATCGAGCAGGCATAAGAAAGAAACACTCCGACCCAGAACCAAAGCATCCCAGTTTTCCAATAAGTCATGTCCACAAATATCATATCAAATAAGATGCCAACCAAAGCCAGAATGAATGAAACTCTTATCCTCTTCATTCCATCTTCCCCTCTAAATAACTTCTGAACTTATATTGTATTGGCTTATTTGAGGACAGCTTGGCAACTCTTCTGGTGCTTGGTCCAAACTTAAAATGCCTTCCATGTTCGTGATGAGCAAAATGATACGTCTTAAAATGTTTTTGTACTAAAGAAAAGATACCGCAGTTATACTTCTGTGATACTTTCAAATTTCGTATCTTTATCTTTTAATAAAGGATGCTCCAAGAGAAATCTCGCTTTTTCCCCATTTCGATCGCGGCACTTTCTTACACTTCATTCTTTCTGCTGAAAAGACTTTTAAGCCAGACCAGTATAATGGGGATCAAAGAAACGAAGACAATCAGCAGCACAATGATCGAAAAATGAGCCTTGATAAACGGGATCTGCCCGAAAAAGAAGCCCGCCAGCAGCCCCAGCAGCGTCCAGGCAGCGCCGCCCAGCACATTATAAAAGAAGAAAAACGGATAATTCATTCTGCTGCCTCCGGCGATAAAAGGAATGAATGTACGGATGAACGGAATAAACCGGCCGAGGAATACGGCAAAACCGCCGTATTTATTAAAAAAGCGCTCGGCTTTTTCCATTTTGTCCTGATTAATCAATTTACGGAAAAGATGGTGTTTCTCCAGCGTCAGGCCGAGTTCGCGTCCGATCCAGTAATTGACGGTGTCGCCAAGCACGGCGGCGAAAATAATCAAAAGAATCAGCAGCAAAAGATTGAGTCCTGAACTGCTGTGCGCGGCAATCGCACCCGCAGCGAACAGCAGAGAATCCCCGGGAAGAAAGGGACAGATCACCAGGCCCGTCTCAATGAATATGATCACAAAAATAATTCCGTACGTCCATCCCCCGTATTGATTGACGATGGTCAGAAGCAACCGGTCAATATGTAAAAAAACATTGATGATCCATGATAAAGCATTCATGTCTATGTCTCCCCCGATTGTCCTATTTATGAGCATTCTTCGTGTTTTATCCTACCGGAAACCGTAATAAATATTAAACCCTGTTTCATGATCCCAGTATCAAAGTACAGTTTATCTTCTTTTTCTGAAAGAAAACTGAAAAGGCGGGCGATCCCTCCGTCTCTTCACCGTCCTTCTCTGTAAGGTAAAAACCACTGAGCTAGACGGAATTACAGCTCATGTACTGACTTTATCTTCGAAGCAGCTGACAGCATTCCCGCTAACTGAGGGCTCAGCTTGATAGCCGGGCCTGCTCTTCGTACCTTCTGTACTTTCCATGGGACGGGGGACGCACGCCTTCCGCATTCACGTATTCTCTGGGAACTATCTAACCATCTAAAGCTGTCAAAATAATTCATGTCTCTTTACAACAAACGTTCCTACCCATTTAGATCAATTAGTCTTTTATTTTTTAAACATTATTTATCAATGCAACGCGATAAAGCAAGATTCTAATGAAAACTATCTCCCTTCACCAAGGCACTAGGGTCCTTAAAGTTGCTGCTCCGGCATAAGCAGCGTGATTCTGCTTGGTGTAGGCCTGATCAAATTCCTTTTCAAGATAAAACGTAATAAAGATTCCAATCAGGAACCAAAGTAAGAGCCCTTAAGATGAGAAAGTTGAGAAGAATAAAATTAGAAGAGTGCTGGTGATATCGTTTATCCGGCATGAATCCAGCAGATGCTTTACATGACCTAAACGGCTGATGACCGGCACGACCAGATATGCCGGACGAAAAATGATCAAGAGTTATTTGAATGAACGTCATCAAAAAAAGGGCACTTTGTGAATTCCCATCTACTGAATCTATAAAAAGGCGCCAAAAATCGGTGTGACAAGACTTAAATTAATCAGCGGATCCTAATTAGGGGCGATTCACGTAGTAAAAACAATAAAAATCAGCATTAGATGTACCCTACATCCAATGCTGATTTTTATTTTGCACTCTGGTGTTTCATCTTAAATTTCTGAAATACTCTAGTTATTGGAACTCTGTCATAAAATGATACAAAAAACGAAACTGAATGGGTCATTTTGTTCATCGTCAAGCTTTAATATCGATTCTTCCAGTAAAATCAAGTGAAATGTTTTGACTATTGGCAATTTGAGAGGGCTGACCTCCAGTTAATTGCTGCTGTTGCTGCAATTTATTCTTGATCATTTGTATCGCCTGCTGAATCCTTTGAACCTGTTGTGAGCTGCCATTCTTGCTCTGCAACTGCATCATCTGATTAGTCAATAACTTTTCCTGATTGGCCAAAACCGTAGGATCACTCGACGTGATAGTCGTTGGGACATTTGATGAATTTTGAGAACTCGCCAAACTGCTCGTTTGACTGACTTGTGCATTTACTGCAGATACGCTCATGTACAAACATCTCCAATTCTATTAAAATAACGTTTCTCTAATTGAAAGTAAAACAATTCCCTATATTGTTCAAATTATCCTTTTAAAGAAAGTAAGTCAAGTGTTTGTAGATAAGAATTTCAGCTACCAAGCAGAAAATAGATTTATGATTCTTCAGAATTTCCTTGCTAACAAGGGTCGTTATCAATAATTAGCAGCAGTTGAGTTGACTTAGCTTCTGAGTTTTCGCCATGAAATCCTGTTCAAAACTAAGGATGCGATCAGAAAATAGGTCATCTGTCGATTTTAGCAGTGGATCTTAGAACCATTCGACCATGTGGAGATATGCCGCAAAAGTTGAGTAGATACTTGTATAAAATTTTTTTAATTCTGTACATCAAATAAAATTAGTATGTTTTTGTCCATCTGGATACTTCAGCGTTCTAATAGTGTTAACGAAACCCTAGTTTTCAGACTATGGTTTCAAGGCCCGAACGATGAATCTTGAATCATTAAGAAATTTAACTCTTTGAATATGGTCATATGCGTTTGCAAAATGATAATTAAATTCTTTTTCCGTTAGCAAAGAGTGTTCTATGATTTCTTCTTCAATCGCCATAAATCTCTTTACAAAAGATAATTTTTGGAGTAACAATAACGAAGGATCTCTTACAAATTCTGCATATGTATCAATGTTTACGGATTGAATTTCAAGCCCGGCTTCATTAAGATAGCCAGCTAACTTGCGCCCAATATGCCGATCACCGCCATTAATAACTTGCAACTCCATTAATGCTTTTTTTAAGATTTCTTGACTTTCGTCGACCGGATACTCAACAGTAAAGCTATCATCCACATCTATGATACAAACCGTCCCCCCCTGTTTAAGAACACGTTTTATTTCTTTGGCCGCTTGGACAGGGTTAGTTAAATGCTGAAAAACAAAGCGTGATACGGCAAGATCAAAGCTATTATCAGGATAATCTAAATGTTCAACGTTTTGTTGTTTGAAGTTGATCTGCCCTAAAAAATCTTCTTCGCTCTTAATTTCATTATAGATTTTTTGGGCAACTTGAATTTTTGATTCATCGATATCGATCGCTTCTACAATGAGCCTATATTGACTAGCAATGTCAATAGATAACGCTCCAAATCCTGTGCCTACATCAAGAACTTTAAATTTATCATCCTGAATGGAAAGCCCTTCAGCAAACTTTCTTCTCGAGATTCCAGTAAGGATGGTCTGCAGTAACAACCAGTCATCCTTTATTTGCTCGCCAAGCCATATTTTTTTGTATGTTTTATCAATCTTTTCATATATTGACACTGCAGACTCCCTCTACATCTGTTTTTATTTTGGGCTTTAAAATCAGTCCATGGCCGCCAGCAGACCGACTTTTTCAGTTCGGCTGTCCCTCAAAGGATTGGCGGTGACAGAAGAAACGATCAATGACTCCTGCCCGCCTGCGATCTAAAGTTTTTCGCTTCATATCACAGGCACACAATAGCATGCTGCTGGGCTGGTCGGGGACTCAGGAAAAGTTTATTCCCAAAACTGATCTTCCCGACGCTAGATTTATTATGGTGTTTTTTTGCTCCAACTCAGCTGGCTAATTTGATTTTACAACTGATCAAATTATTAATCCAAGAATTCAAGAAAAATAACTCATAAGTGCTTAATCTATCATTATTGTGAGATAAAGTACATAATTGATGACCCTTGGTCGCGATCTGCGAAGAAAAAAGCGCCACGAATAAAAACACTTGTCGACAACAGAAAGACTTACAATAATAAAGAGGCTGTCTCAAAAGCCCTGTTAAAACTCAAGAACCGGAGAGAAAATTTGTAAAAAAATTTCTCTCCGGTTCT